>JBAXRS010000026.1:0-21735 GCA_037131085.1 Verrucomicrobiota bacterium
CTCACCGATCCGCTCGTGAAACGGAACAATGCCATGGTCAAGTTTACTCATCAGTCCGGTTTCATCGCTAGTGGCGAGGAACAAGAAACCGCGCTCCTCAAGCTTGCCGGAGAATCCCGCGGTCAGCGGGTCCGTCTCGCGCTTGCGGAAGCCCTGCCGCATCTCAGCCCAGCAGTCCGGACGCTGGTGGCTCAGCAATTGTTGCATTACGACCAAGACGTCACCGACCATAATCTTCCGTTGTTGGTCTGGACTGGCATCCGGGAGCTTCCGCTCGAAGAACTTGCGAACTGCGCGCATGTCAGCCGCGTCCCGCAGGTCACCAAGCTCATCGCCCGCCGCATCGCCGAAGCATCGGATAAGCAGCCTGCCGTCTTGAACGACTTGCTTGCGAGTTTTGCGGAGATGCCCGAAGGCCAAGCTGCCATCGTCGCTGGCATCGCCGAGGCCCTCAAGGGCTGGCGCAAGGCTCCGCTGCCCGCGGCTTGGGAGAAGTTCGTCGCGAGCATTCCCAAGACGGACAGCGCAGCGCTGGATCAAGTGCGCCAGCTCAACGTAATCTTCGGCGACGGCCAGGCCCTCGAAGCAATCCGTAAGATCGCCCTCGATGACAACGCCCTCATGGATCAGCGCCGCGCCGCCTTACTCTCGCTCATCGAGGCCAAGGACAAGCAACTCAAGCAGGTCTGCGAGAAGCTGATTTACATCAAAGGCGTGAACATGGAGGCCATCCAAGGCCTGACCCAGTTCGACCAAGACGGCGTTGCGAAGCGCATCATCGAGCGCTACCAGCAGCTCTACCCGCATGAGCGCCCGCAGGCCATCATGGCGCTCGTCTCCCGCCCGCGTTTCTCGACCGATCTCCTCAAAGCAATCGAAGCCGGCAAGATTCCCAAGGCCGACTTGGGGCCAGCCGCAGCCCGCCAGATTCGCGCCTTCAACGACCCCAAGCTCAACGAACTCCTCAGCAAGGTCTGGGGAGAGACGCGCGAGACCTCGGCGGACAAGCTCAAGCTCGTCGCTGAACTCAAGGCGCGGCATACGGCGGATTTTCTCGCCAAGGCCGATCAAGGCAAGGGCAGGGCGATTTTCGCGGGAGTCTGTGGCCAGTGTCACAAACTTTATGGCGAAGGCGGCGCGCTCGGACCCGATCTCACTGGCAGCGGCCGACATGATATTAATTACCTCTTCGAGAACATCGTCGACCCCAGCGCCGTCGTGGACGCCGCTTATTATCTCAACACCCTCACATTGAAGGATGGCCGCGTGCTCAGCGGGATTGTCGGTGCGCAGAGCGAACGCACCCTCACGCTTCGCTCCGTCGGTCAGGAGACCGTTATCGACAAGCAAGACATCGCCGCACGGCAGACCTTACCCGTCTCGCTTATGCCGGAAGGACTCCTGCATGCCTTCACGCCCGAGCAGCAACGCGACCTCCTCGCCTACCTCATGGGTAACGCCCAGGTCGAGCTACCAAAATAGGTTCAGGACCTGCTCGGGGGCAGGCCTTCCAATTCGCTTTCGCATGGAATCTTTAGTCCAAGGTCATCGACCTTCACGGCTGGGGTGCGGCGATGCTCGGCTACCCAGGCGGGGGCCGGTCCTTCGCCGCGATTGGATGTATCGCTGCGATGGTTGGCGCCGGTAAGTGCTTCGATGACGGACTCGAGTTTCGGCCAGAGTCCGATGAATTCCAGGGCCGGGTTAAGGAGGTTGGTGATCGGGCAGTAGTAGGTGTTCTTCGGGTCCGTGTGGTGCAACGCGTGCTGCCGCGGAGTCTGCAGGATCCAGCAGTCCTGGAGGAACGAGATAATTCGGCCGTTCTCGGCGCGCGTCTGGTGCGACCATTTATGAACCTGGTTCGCGTTGATGCCCAAGAGCACGAAGAGCCAGACTTGCCAGGTGAGCACGCCCGCCCAAGCGGCTACTCCGACCAACAGTGCACCGATCAGCAGGAGGTCCCAGGAGCTTTGCCACCAGGTCAGTTTAGTGAAGAAGCGAGGGTAGTGGTGGTGGACGATGTTCGGCCTGATTACCAGCGGGCCGAGTACCGGGGTGTCCTCGGTGCCGTAGGCGTCTTCCAGCCAATGAAAGACGCCGGCCAGGAAATCAGCCAGCAGGATGACGCCGAGGGCTTGGAGGAGAATCTGGAGGTTATGCATGGCCTGTTTGTCGCCGGCTATTTTACCTCCTCTGGGGCCTGGGCCGTTAATCGATAATTCTGATACTACCTATCAGGTCGGCGGATAAAGGGCGTTGCTAGCCCCTTTTATGGCGTGAAGATGGTTTCACCCTGATGAACGTCCATCACCTCGAGCTGTTCTATTACGTCGCTAAGCACGGCGGCATCAGCGCGGCGGTCCGGCATATCCCTTATGGCATCCAGCAGCCGGCCGTAAGCGGGCAAATGACGGCACTCGAATCGAACCTCGGCGTGCGGCTCTTTGAGCGGTCTCCATTCCGCCTGACCGCACCGGGTCGGAAACTGTACGCCCAGATTGAAGCTTTCTTCTCGGGCCTGGATGGGCTGGAGGGTCAACTGCGCGAAGCCGATCGGCCGGAATTGCGGCTGGGTGCTTCGGAGCTCGTCCTGCGCCTGCATATCTCGACCGTCACCCAGCGTCTGCGGGCACGACACCCGAAGCTGATGCTTAGCCTGACACCCGGGTACCAGATGCAGTTCGAGACGTGGTTACGCGACGGCGTCATCGATCTCGCGATCGTGCCCATCGAGGCCAAGACCAAGGGACGGCAGAGCCAGTTACGCCTCGCCCGCGTCCCGCTCGTCCTCTTGGTGCCCAAATCGTCGCCGCACCGGAGTGTTGCCGACCTTTGGAAGCAAAAGAAGATTCGTGAGCCGCTGGTCGCCTTGCCGCCGGCTTCCAGCGTCACCCGCAGCTTCCTGCGCGACCTGCGCACGAAGGGCGTCGTCTGGAATCAGACCGTCGTGGTCAGTTCGATGGAGATGGTCACCAGTTACGTTGCCAATGGCGAAGGCTACGGCATCAACCTCGCGATTCCTGAGGCCATCGAACATCCGGAAGTGCGGGCCATGCCGCTCGAAGGCTTCGCCCCGATGGACATCGGCCTGCGCTGGACGTGCGAGCTGACGCCGTTGGTGCGCGACGCCATCGGCGAGTTTCAGCGCTACACGCGGGAGACCTGGCCGGATTGGGTACTCGCCGACGAACTGCCCGCGGCGAAGGGTGCTCGTAAGGTTCGGTAAGGAGGGCGGATTTTGGAAATTCAACCTGGGGTGAATTCCTTGTTGGACCGACTTGACAAGCTTAAGGAGTAATACATTGTATTACCCATGCATAAAAAACTGACCAAGCTCGGTAATTCCCAAGGACTCATTTTCGATGCCGCTCTGATGGAGCTCGCCCGCCTCAAGGTCGGGGATGACGTCAATGTCGAGGTGCATGAAGGCGGCACAATCACGATCACGCCTCTCCGCCCCCGTCCATCTAAGGAGGAAGTGACGGCAGCCGTCCGCGGCGTGATGAAGGACTATGCCCGCACGATGCGGAAGCTTGCGTGAAGATCACGCCGGAGAATTGCTTCCACCTTTCGGTGGAAATCGTTCGTGAAATCCATGCGGCGGCACTGGCGGGTTTCGGCGGTGCCGACGGCCTGCGCGAATCTTCGTTACTGGAATCCGCCGTCGCGGCCCCGCAGGTCACCATCGGAGGTTTCTCGCCGTTTGCTGATCTCGCTGAAGTCTCGGCTGCTTATCTTTTCTACCTTTGCCGGAATCACCCGTTTTTGGATGGGAATAAACGGACGGCTTTGGGTGCGGCCTTGGTCTTTCTCCGCTTGAATGGGGTGAAGCCGAAGCCTGATTCGGTCAAATGGGAGCAGCTCACCTTTGCAATCGCCGACTCGAAGATTGATCGCGAAGAGGCTACGAGGCTGTTGAGAGCCTTGTTGCCGAAGGTCGCCAAGAAGCCGAAGAAGAAGAGGAAGTAGGGGTAGGGGTAGGGGTAGGGGTAGGGGTAGTTAACGACACGGCTTATCGGGCGAGGGTTGTGACGCGAACGCATAGGAGTCGCGTGCAAGGCGACGCGCTTTGAGGACTCCGGCGATCTAGCGGAGGATTTCTTCGCATGGGGCCAGGATAGGGTCGGCTTCCTGCTGGCTCAGCAGGTCCGCAAGTTGCGCGACCTTAATCTGCGTGAGCACTTCCGCGCAGGAACCTTTTGCGATGAGGTAGAATCGATCGGCATCTTTCTCCGCCCTTCGCTCATAGCCTTCTGCGATATTACTTGGGACCGACAGTGCGGCGCGACGTAGCTGGTCGCAGGCCCAGAGGTGACGGCTGAGGGAGGTTCGCTGGGAGAGCTTGATCACGTCCGCGGCGAGACGGACCGCTTTCTGCCAAGTGACGAAGTTCGTGAGGCTCGCGATTTCCATGCAGCAAGTAAGCCATCGCTCGGTCAGAGTGCCAATCGCTCGGCCCTGAAGACTATCACCTGATTGCCTTTACTTACCCCTGCCCCGACCCCAACCCCTACCCCTTGCTTGTTTCTGCCCTTTTTAGGCACCTCTTTCTTTTTGACGCTGGGGCGCGAAGTCTCATCGTCAGACGACTCAGGACAGTCCGATGGTGTAATGGTAGCACAGGAGATTCTGATTCTCCTTGTCTAGGTTCAAATCCTAGTCGGACTATTTCTGAAAGCAAAAAGCCCTCTCATGAGGGCTTTTTCATGCTGATTTAAAAAAGGCCTCAGCGGACGTTCCAGAAGATGATGAGGTTCTTGGTCTGGCGTCCGGCGGCAATCAGGTCCGGCTTGCCGTCGCCATCAAGATCGGCGGCCTTAAAATCTTCGACGGCCATTTCCTTGGTCGAAATCACGCTCGTGCGCCAAGTCTTGCCCGCATCGTCGAGCGGCGTGAGTAGGCGGATGCCCGGATCCGTCCCGCGCCAGCCAATCATGAACTGATCTGACTTGGTGCCGAGAAAGTCGGCGCAAGCGACGGCATGGCCGTCCTTGAAGCCATCCAGGACTTGGAGTCGGTTCCAGGAGCCATCGGCGGCTTTGGTGTAAACGGCGGAGGCGGTGCCGTGCATGGGTTCGACGGTAGCGAGGAAGGTCTGGCCGTTCGGCAACTTGCCGTCGCGCACTTCACCGACGGCGACGTTAGTCAGTTTCACGGAGGTCCAGCCGTCTCCTTGAGGAGCGTTGAACCAGAGGCCTTCTTTGGAGCCCGAAAGAATCTGTTGCGCGGCGCCAGCGTTCCACCGGACAGGTTGATGGTTATGCGTCATGTGGCCGACGTCGTTGATGACATGGATCTTCCATTCGTCCTTTGGGTTGGCCGGCTTTTCATAGGCGAGCAGTTTGGCACCGACGCCCACACCCGCCTTATTGCCCACGCCGTGCAAAGGCTGGACGACGAGATCCCAACGGCCCTTGGCGACTTCGACCCATTGCATGCGGTGGACGGTTGGCTCGTGGTGGAGCTTCACCGCTTCCCACTTCTGAGTGCGATCGGCCGGAGGGATGAGGTAGAAGACCGCGCCGCTCTTCACCGTGTCGGAGGGATTCCAGCCGGCACCGACGGCGATAGCGCATTTGCCCGAGCCATCGATATCTTGGGCGGCGACGCAGACGTTGTCTTCCTTGGTAAGGTCTTCGGCGATGATGTGCTTCTTCCAGTCCGGGTTATGATACCACTGTACCGTATGCTGGTCGGCGAGAATGATGTCCGGCTTACCGTCGCCATCGACGTCGGCAATCGCCAGCCCGTAACCGATGCTGATTTTATCGATCTCCTGCGCTTTGAATTTTGGCTCAGGTGGCGCGGCGAAAGACGCGGCGGCGAAAAGTAGAGTAAGGAGCGGGGTGAGCTTCATGGGGATGGTCTAAGCCGTCGGACCCCACCTGTCGACCGCGGTTCCGCGGCATATCGGGTAGGGACAGCACCACGTGCTGTCCTCTTCTGTATATTTTTCTGGCCAACCGGCCAACTGTTCAACGAATTAACTTCTTACGAAGTCAGGCGCTCAAGGCATTCCTGGTAGAGGGCCTGCGTCTTGGCGACGACGTCCGCGGGAAGGGTCGGTCCCGGCGCGGTCTTATTCCAAGGCTGGGCTTCGAGCCAATCGCGGACGAATTGCTTATCGTAAGAGGGTTGCGCCCGGCCGGGTTGCCACGTCGAGGCTGGCCAATAACGGGAAGAATCTGGAGTCAGGACTTCATCGATGAGCACGAGCGAACCATCGGGCGCATGACCGAACTCGAATTTGGTGTCTGCTAAGATCACGCCGGCCTTGGCGGCCCGGTCGCGGCCCATCTTATAAAGAGCGATCGAAGTGTCGTGGACTTTTCGGAAAACATCCGGACCTAAGATTTCGCTGCAGCGTGCGCCGGTGATGGCTTCGTCGTGACCTTCGGCCGCCTTGGTCGAAGGGGTAAAAATCGGCTCAGGTAGCGGTGAACCGTCGAGCAGACCTTTAGGTAGCTCATGATCCAGAATCGCGCCGGTTTTGGTGTATTCCTTAAAACCGCTGCCGGCGAGATAGCCACGAACGACGGCTTCGACGGGCAAGGGGACAAGTTTGCGCACGAGCATCGAGCGCGGGATCAGGTACTCGTGTCCTTTGAGGGCGCGCGTCAAAGCCGCCAGGTGATTAGGCACGAGGTGTGTCGGGAACACGGCTTTAGCTTGTTCGAACCACCACAGGCTGATCTGCGTAAGAAGAATGCCTTTACCGGGAACGCCATTGGGCATCACGACGTCGAAAGCGGACAATCGATCCGTAGCCACGATGAGGTAGTGTTCGCCGAGATCGAAAACTTCGCGGACTTTACCTTTGGCTTTGAGAGGGAACGGCAGGCCCGTGACGGTCATCAATGCTTCCTCGGGCAAGGGCGGCGTTTTCATTCTGTTGACCAAATAGGCATCGGCAGGCCGTAAGGGCAAGGAGAAGGTGATAAAGAGGGCAGATTAGAGCGTCTAAGCGGGGTGTGGCCCGACGCACGTTGACTATGGTCAATCGGCGGAGAACATAGGCATCACCCCAAAATAAAACCTGATGACCAAAACAACCTCCCTCCTCGGACTCATTATTTTAATGATTGGCGCCTTTTATTTCACGCGCAGCCCGGGCCTGGGTGCTTCGGATGTCCGACTCTATGTCCGCCATAACGTCGCCGATTACGCCGTCTGGAAAAAGGGTTACGATGCGTTCGCTCCGATGCGCGGCGATGTCTTTCATCAAGCCGTCTTCCAGTCAGCCAGCGATCCGAAAGACGTGACGGTCATCCACGACTTCCATTCGCTGGAGGCCGCTCAAGCTTTTGCGAACTCTCCGCAACTCAAGGAGGCCATGGGTAAGATCGGCGTCGTGGGCGCTCCGCAAATCTGGTTCACGAAGTTAGGGGCCAAATAAAGAAGAAGCGAAGCTGCGACGGACAGATCATTGCCGCTGATCATTCAGGTGCGACCGTTGGTATCCATTATTCGCCATGCCGAAGAAAATTTGGTGAAGTGCACGCTTGAGCCGCTGCGCCATCGACCTGAGCTGGAATTTATCGAAGCCTCCGGGGAGGCGACTCTGGACGGAACGGGAATGTTATTATTGGAGGTCGGGGCTCCGCCGATCACGATTGCTGACGCAGGGCGAAGGTTGATTTTACTAGACGGTAGTTGGAAGCAGGTCGCCGAATTGAGGGCCTGTGTTACCGGTCAGCCCATCGGCCGTTCGCTGCCTCCGATCCTCTCTTCCTACCCGCGCCGGAACCGGGAAGGGCTTGATCCCGTGGAAGGCTTGGCTTCGGTCGAAGCGCTTTATTTCGCCTTACGACTGCAGGGGCATGACGACCCCACGCTTTTGGCGCATTATTACTGGCGCGACGAGTTCTTGGAAAAAATCCGGGTCGCGCTGAGCGAGCTTCGCTGATGGAAATCTTCGACGCCCATTGTCATTATCAGTTCGCCGAAGTGCCCTATGCCGCCGTCGAGCTGGCACGAAGCGAGGGTGTCGGCTTTGCGGTGATCAACGGTTCGTCTCCGGATGATTGGGAGGATGTGGCCCGACTTGCTCGCCGCGATGGGCGCAATCTTCCCTCGTTCGGATTACACCCCTGGGATGTACCGACAGCGAAGCCCGGCTGGGCAGAGCAATTACGTGAGTACCTGCTCGCCTTCCCAGAAGCCGCCGTGGGCGAAATGGGATTGGATCGATGGGTGAAGGATTTTGATGCGGAGGCACAGGAGCGGGTATTCCGCCTGCAGCTTGCCTTGGCCGTCGAACTTAACCGGGCGCTCACCATCCATTGCGTCAAAGCCATCGGCCCGCTGATGGATGTCCTGCGGGCTTTCCCGCTGCCAGCCCGCGGCTTTCTGCTGCATAGCTGGAATGGGCCGGAGGAATTAGTGCCGGAGCTGAGTCGGTTGGGCGCTTACTTTTCCTTTAGCGCTCACCATCTACTGCCCCGTAAGCTTGAGCTGCGCACGCAGTTCGCCGCCGCCATCCCGCGTGATCGCATCTTGATCGAGACCGATGCGCCGGCCTTATGTCCAGTGCCCGACTATCGCCGCCATGAACTGCCACCCGGGCCAGATGGCACGGAATCAAATCACCCAGCTAATATCTTTAAAACCAATGAACAGTTGGCTTTGACGTTGGGCGTCACGCCACAGGCATCAGCGGAGCTGACGCGAGCGAATTTCCGCCGGCTATTTATCAGCTCGCAGAAGTGAGAGCCGGATAGCTTCGCCGGCGGCTGCGAGCCCGAAGGCGCCGGCGACATGCGAGGCCGTGCCGTAACCCCATTCGCAGTTAGGGTTCAGCTCATTTTCGTCGGGTAGGGTGCCGCCGGGTAGATCAGCGCAATCGGTCGGTTGGACTAGAGGTTCGTCGGACCAGACGCACGAAACGTCGAAGAGCCCTTTGCGCGGGAAATCGAAATTCTGCCTGAGCCGTTTACGTACGAGCATCATGAGCGGGTCATCCCGCGAGGCAGTCAGATCGGTGACCTTGATGCGGGTGCCGTCGAGGCGACCGGCGCAACCGCCGACGCTGACGAGCGGGATCTTGCGATTAAAGCATTCAGCGATTAGCCCGCATTTGGGCGAAAG
Organism: Verrucomicrobiota bacterium; assembly: GCA_037131085.1. Classification (GTDB taxonomy): domain Bacteria; phylum Verrucomicrobiota; class Verrucomicrobiia; order Opitutales; family UBA953; genus UBA953. The sequence goes on from JBAXRS010000026.1 coordinate 9,088, forward strand.
CGAATCCATCGCATCAATCACCACGCCGTCGAAATCTTTAACGACCTCATGGGCGTTTAATTTGGAAAGGAAGCGCGGATGCAGCGTGGTGCGGATGGTGGGATGGATTGAGCGGACGCGCTCCGCCATCGCCTGGGTCTTATCTTTGCCGTCATTACCGGCGACGGCATGGAGCTGACGGTTTGTATTGGAAATACAAACCGCATCGCCGTCGACCAAGACCAAGTGGCCGACGCCCGTGCGGGCAAGTGCTTCTGCCGTCCAGGAGCCAACGCCGCCTAAGCCCACGATGAGAAAAGAACTGCGCGACAGCCGTTCCATATTGGCTCGCCCGTAAAGACGGCCGATGCCGGCGAAGCGTTCGATGTAGGCGGGGTCCATCGCGACGCGGAATTAGGCGGACGGACGCGTGATCGCCTCGGCGCGCTCGCGCAGGTCGGCTTCATACAGCGCATTCAGGAGTTCATCGAGGTTGCCTTCGAGGACTTGTTCAATGCCGTGGACGGTGAGGTCGATACGGTGATCGGTGATGCGATTTTGCGGAAAGTTATAAGTCCGAATGCGTTCGGAGCGATCTCCGGAGCCTACTTGGGTTTTGCGGGCGTCGGCCCGGGCCTCGCGTTCTTTGGCCCGGGTCAGGTCGAGTAGACGCGCGCGTAGGACGCGCATGGCCTTCGTGCGATTCCGCAACTGAGACCGTTCGTCGGCGCAGTAGACCATCAACCCCGTCGGTTTGTGGATAATTTGTACGGCGGATTCAGTCTTATTGACGTGTTGACCGCCGGCTCCGCTGGCGCGCGCGACCGACATGTCGAGGTCTTCGGGCTTTAGGACAACCTCGGCTTCTTCAGCTTCGGGCAGCACGGCGACGGTGGCGGCGGAAGTGTGGACGCGGCCCGAGCCCTCGGTGGCCGGTACGCGCTGGACGCGGTGGACGCCGGCTTCGTGGCGGAGCAGGGCGGTGGCCCCTTCGCCTTCGATGAGCAGGACGGCTTCACGCACGCCGCCAAGATCGGAGTGAGAAAGAGACATCAACTCGCATTTCCAGCCTTTTTTCTCAGCGAACCGGGTGTAGGCGCGCATCAACTCGGAAGCGAAGAGCGAGGCCTCTTCTCCTCCGGTGCCGGCCCGAATTTCTACAAGAGCATTACGAGAATCATCAGGATTGGGGGGGATGATTGAGCGGATCAGCTGTTCTCGGGCGATTTCGACGGCCGGGCCAAGCCGTTTGATCTCTTCTTCGGCCATGTGACGCATCTCCGTGTCGCTTTCGCGGGAAAGGCCGATGGCCTCGGCCAGCTCTTGTTCGAGGGCTACCAGGATGTCATCGGCCTTCACGGCTTTAGAGGTAAAGCGTAACTCGGCCCCCAAGGCGGCCGCCCGACGGCTATCCCCGAAGGTCGCCGGATCAGCCATAAACCCTTCAAGCTCGGTCAGCCGACGGCGAAAGTTGGTAAGGTCGGGGCGAAGGGGACTGGCGGACATGGTCAGGTTTGGTCAATCGGGACTTGGACAGGCGAGGTCCCTTGGTTATTCAATGGAGGGGGGATAAGCCCCCTCCGCAAGCCCGACCTTTCACCCACTCCTCTTTCTGATGCAGCCCAAGGAACCCGCCCTCCGTAGCACCCATATCCTCACTTGCGTGTGGGATTTTGATAAGACCCTCTGTCCCGGATATATGCAGACCCCGCTTTTCCGCGCTTTTGGCGTGGACGAGGAGCAGTTTTGGAAAGAAACGAACCAACTGCCGGCGCTCTACGCCCGCAAGGGAATCCGCACCCCCAAAGATTCGGTCTACCTCAATCACCTACTCAGCTACGTCAAAGCTGGGGCCATGAAGGGCCTCACTAATAGCCGCCTGCGGGAGTTGGGGGCGGAAATCAAATTGTGCGACGGACTTCCAGATTTTTTCCCAGGACTGAAGCAGTATGTCGGCGAGTTGGGGCGTAAACATAACATCGAAGTCGTCCTCGAACATTATATTATCAGTACGGGTTTGGCGGAGATGATCCGCGGGACGTCGCTCGCGGCGCATTGCGACGGGATCTACGGCTGCGAATTTTTGGAACACCCGTTGCCGCCCCACTTTACCAAGCAGGATGAATTGGCGTTGGACCTGCCGACCGAAATCACGCAAGTCGCCGCGATGGTCGATAACACCATTAAGACCCGCTTTCTTTTCGAAATCAACAAGGGCTCGAACAAGAATCCAGAAATCGACGTCAATGCCGTCGTCCTTACCGAAGATCGGCGAGTGCCCTTCGAGAATATGATTTATGTGGCGGACGGCCCGAGCGACGTGCCGGTCTTTTCGCTCTTACGTAAAAACGGCGGCAAAGCCTTTGCCGTCTATGTGCCGGAAAGCGAAGCCGAGTTCGCCCAGAACGATGCGTTATTGCAGGCCGGACGCGTGCACGGTTACGGCCCCTGCGATTACTCCGCAGCCTCCTTTACCCCCAAGTGGATTCGCCACGCTTTAGCCAGCATGGTGGAACGCCTCGCCCAAGAACGTACGCGAGCGTTGGCCGCCCGGGTCACGCGCCCGCCTCGTCACATCCATCCGGAAAATATCCCCCCGGTGCCTCATGATACGACCTCTCAAGGTACGCTCTTTCACGAATAAATATGCCAGCTCCTGCCCGTAAACGTTCAGCGACCTTGGCTCGACCGGCGAGTGAGAGCCGCCCGCTGCTCGCCATCGTCCTGGGCGTCATCGGCACCTTCTTGCTGGTCGCGATGGCGTTTCACACCAACAAGGACAGTTTCTGGATGCGCGAGATGTTGGAGACGAAGCTCAACCTTCCGCTCGGCACCTCGGATAGCCTGGAGAGCAATCCTTGCGGGTCTTTCGGCGCGAGTGTTGCGGTGCTCTTGTTCAGCGTCTTTGGCTACTCCGCTTTTTTAATCCCCGCTTTCTTGCTAATTGCCGCGTGGCTGGCGCTTAATCAGCGGGCGCACACCTTGTGGCCTACGAAGGTGGCCTTGATGTCGGCTTGCATTCTTTTCGGTGCGCCCATCTTGGCGCTCTGGCTTGATCCAGAATCAGGGAAGATTGTGAATGCCGGCGCCTTTGACCCCAAGGGTTCGGGTGGCCTGCTGGGTAGCTTCATCTACGGCAGCCTCTGCCTGCCGGTCTTAGGCCCGATCGGGACCTGGGTGCTCCTCTTCCCCTATGGATTTTGTTTATTAGGATCTTTGGCCGACGACCCTAAGGCCACACTCGCCACTTGGATTGCCGAAATGCGCGATGGTTTGGGCGCATGGAATTCCGACCGTAAAGCCGCGGCCCAGAAAGCGGCCGAAGAAAACCGTCGGAAAGCCGAAGCGCTCGCTACCGTGCGACGTAAGCAGGAAGAAATCCGCGGACTTGAGATCGCCGCGGTTGTCGAACTGCCCAAGCCCGAGAAGGTTAAAGCGGTACCTGAGGTGAAGAAAGATGAACCCGAGGAAGAAGCGGTCGAGGTGCAGAAGACGGTCAAAGCGGAGACGGTGACGATAACGCCTAAGGGGAAGGACGATCCCGATCCAGATGGCCCGGCGAAGAAAGAAAAACTGACCCCGCCTCCGCCCGGGAAGAAGGTGATTGTCGTCAAGCCCGACGAAATCGAAAAGGCCAAAGCCTCGCAGACACTTAAACGTAAAGGAGATTACATTTTTCCTGAGGTCAGGTTGCTGACCCAGCCAGTAGCGACCAGCCAGGCCCCGGCCGAAGATTTCCGCAAGCGCGCGGCCGAGTTGATTGAGACCTTATCCCAGTTCAAAGTCAGCGTGATTCCCGTCGATCCTGAAAACGGTATCGACGTGGGCATCCAGCAGGGTCCCTCGATTACGCGTTATGAAATCAAGCCGGCCCCGGGCGTACGCGTCGAGAGGATCGCTAACCTCTCGAATAATATCGCGATGAACTTGCAAGCCGAGTCGGTGCGCATCCTTGCCCCGGTTCCGGGTCGCGGCACGGTGGGCATCGAAATTCCGAACAAGGTCCGCAAGGATGTGCTCTTGCGTGAGATCATCGAATCCAAGGCGTGGGCCGAATCGAAGATGGAAATCCCAGTCGTACTGGGCGTAGACAGCGTCACGAACAAACCAGTGATTCAGGATCTGGCCAAGATGCCACACTGTTTAATCGCCGGCTCCACGGGCCAAGGAAAGTCGGTTTGCATCAATGCCTTTATCGTCTCGTTGCTTTACCGGATGACGCCGGAAGACCTCCGCTTCATCATGGTCGACCCGAAGGTCGTGGAGTTGCAGGTGTACAGCAAACTGCCCCACTTGCTCATTCCGGTGGAGACCGATCCCAAGCGCGTGCCGGCGGCCTTAAAGTGGCTGATCGCGGAAATGATGAAGCGTTATAAGATTTTTGCAAAGTGCGGCGTGAAGAACATCACGGGCTTTAACGCTAAGCTGGCGAAAGATGCCGGGGTTCCGAAGCAAGAAGAGCTGCCGCTTAGCCCGGATGAACAGGCGGCTGCCCGCGAGGCGGCCGAGAGCGTGCTCGATGATGGGATAAAAGTTCCGACGGAGAAGCTACCTTACATCGTCTGCGTCATCGACGAAATGGCCGACTTGATGATGGTCGCGGCTCAAGATATTGAAACCTCGATTGCGCGCCTAGCGCAGTTGGCCCGTGCGGCCGGCATTCACTTGGTTGTCGCCACTCAGCGCCCGTCCACCGACGTCATCACGGGCTTGATCAAGGCAAACTTGCCGACGCGCATCGCTTTCAAGGTTTCTGCCTTGGTGGACTCCCGCACCATCCTTGACAGTCGTGGAGCCGAGACCTTGGTCGGCCGGGGTGACATGTTATTTATTCCGCCTGGCACGGCGACGCTGCAACGCGTGCAAGGGGCTTTCGTGGGTGAACAAGAAGTGGCCGACATCGTGGAATTTATCCGCAGTAAGAACGGCAATCCGGAATTCGCCCAAGAAGTCGTCGATGCCATTGCGAATGCTTCGGAAGAAGGCGGCGGCGCCGGGATGGAGGGCGAAGCCGGCGAAGATCCTCTGGTCGCCCAGTGCTGGAATGTCATTAAAGAATCGCAACGGGCTTCGGTATCCATGCTCCAGCGTCGGCTCAATCTTGGTTATAATCGGGCGGCTCGGATGATGGATGTCTTAGAAGAGCGCGGGTATGTCGGACCGGCGAATGGTTCAAACCCGCGGGAAATCCTGCGCCAAGACTAAGCACTGGTTGGACGGAAAGCAAAAGAGCCCGTCCGGCAGAAGCGGACGGGCTCTTTTGTTTAAGGAACTCGGCAGAGATCAGATCTTCTTCTTTTTCTTCTTCTTTTCTGGTTCCGGGGTGGAGGCTGGGGTCGCTGGTGGTGTGACCACTTTCGTGGGGTCGACGGTCGGGGCCGGATTATTCGGATCGATCACCGGACCGGTGACGGCTGGGGCGGGCTCGGCGGCTTTGGTCGGAGCTGGGGTGGTCTCGGCGGCGTAGGCCAGTTGGGCGAGGAGGCAGAGGGCGAGGAGGGGGCGCATGGTTATATCATTAATACACCAATCTCAGGCGAAGGTTTCAGGCCGATGGGCTTCGTAAATAAAAAACCCCGGCGAGCCGGGGTTGGGGGAGAGGGTCAGGGACTCGAACTTATTCTTTAGCGGGCTCGGCAGCGGCCTTCTTGCTGACCTTGACTTCGGCGCTGGTGTTGCCTTCGGTCGGGGCAGCGGCGGCTTTAGTCTTCTTTTCGGCCTTGGGCGGAGGAGGCGTGCTGTCGCCGTCTTCGGTGGCGGGGGCTTTCTTCTTCGAGCCTTTTAATTCTTTGGTCACCGCGGCGGTGCCGGTTGCGGCAGCCTCGAGGGTCTTACCGTCAACCAAGGCTGGTCCGGCAGAGGCCGCGCCGTCGTTACCGATGGCATTAAGTTTGGCGATTTCATCCATCGCGGCCTTAGCGGCGGCGTTGGCGATCTGGGTCGCGGCATCAATCGCACCGGCTGGGACGAGAGAAACGGGATCGGCGGCAGGAGCGGGAGCATCCGCTTTCTTACCTTTCTTTTCCGAGGAAGCCGCTGGGGTGGTGCCGTCTGGGGTCACGGTTCCCTTGTTGGTCTTAGGGTTGGAAGTGCTGGCGGCGAGGAGTGCAGCGAGGAGAAGGATATTCATCTTGGCTATAATACACCCCAAAGGGGCCATAGTTTCAAGAACTGTCGGGCTGGAAGATGAAGAAGACTGTGCCCAGGATGCAGAAAAATGCCTAAAGGAAGCCCCAGCGCCGCCTTTCTCACAGTAAAACCTGCATAAATGGCACGAAAATGGTTAAGATAATACAGTCTTAAATAACCTTAAGATACACGCCAGAGAGCCCGCCAGCTTATCCAATTCGATGAGCCGGCATGATGAATAGAGGCTGGTAAGCCAGGGGTTGAATTCAGCGAGCCATCCAGGCGACACCCCGGAGGTCGAAGGTGCGCAGGACAATCTCCCGGCGCCTGCGTGTATAGACGACGTGCATGACCTCGTGGCCGTCTTGTTGGTCGAGCAACGCGCTGGGATAACTCACTTCGCCTTCGCCGCGCTTTAATTGGTCAACCAGCAGCGGTTGTCCCCATTGACCCTCTTCGTTGCGCAGGACGGCATCGAGGGTCAGCCGGTTCGATCCGTGGTTGAGAATCGCGGCGACACGGCCGTCGGAAAGCACGACGGCTTCGAGGCCAGAGTTTGGGTTGGGTAGGCTCGTGGCCTTCAGGGGGGTCCAAGTCCGGCCGAGATCGCGGGAGGTCGATTGCGCGACGACCTTTTCGCGTGTACGAAGCAAGGCGAGGAGCTGGCCGTTGGGAAGGAGGACGACCGAAGGTTGGATGGCGTTGAAAGGAGGTTCGCCAGGGTTGGGGATGATTTTCTGCCAAGCCGTGGCGTCCGAAGGGTCGTTGGGGTGGCTGAGAATCTCAAAATGCGGGCGCCAAGGATTACCCAAGGATTTATCTGCAGATTCTTCGCTGCTTCCGAAGAGCAGGGATCCGTCATGAAGTGCCAGCGCCCGGCAGCGGATGGGCCCAAGGAAAGCGGCGGGTAATTTTTTTGCTTCAGACCAAGTTTCCCCACCATCGCCTGAGCGTTTCCAAAAGCCTTGCCACTCTGGGATGAGCTTTGCGGCCTTGTAGTAAAGGGTCACCGAGCCGTCTTTGGCTGGAACGAGCACAGGATTCCAACAAGGGATTCCCTGATGATCGGCGACGGTGATCGGAATGGACCACTCGCGCGTCTGGGGGTCTCGGCGCGTGAAGCGGATCACGACATCATCGGCACCTTCTTTCGCTCCCGAAAACCAGACCGCCATTAAGGTGCCATCCGGAGTTTTGATAACATTAGCGGCGTGGCACTCGGGTCCATAGCCATCACTCAAGACCGTTTCGCGATAAGGCGGGGGAATTCGGGTATTCTGTGCTATGACCAAGGCGACGGAATTAAGAAAAAATAAGAGGCCAAAACGCAGAGACATACTTATAGGGATAAGCCCGTGTTATCGGCTTGCAACGCCACGTTTTTTCTCAGTATCGGCGGGCATGGCTGACATTCAGGAATTATTTATCCAGAACAAGGCTTGGTCGGCTTCCGTTCGCCAAGAGAAGCCGGATTTTTTTGAAACGTTGGCCCGGCAGCAATCTCCCCGCTATCTCTGGATCGGTTGTTCAGATAGTCGGGTGCCGGCCAATGAGATTGTCGGGCTTTTACCGGGCGAGTTGTTCGTCCATCGAAATGTCGCTAACGTCGTCGTGCATTCGGACCTTAATTGCTTATCGGTTTTACAGTATGCCGTCGATGCCTTGAAGGTAGAGCACATCATCGTGTGTGGCCATTATGGTTGTGGTGGCGTGCAGGCTTCGCTCGAGCGTCGTCAATTAGGGTTGATCGACAACTGGCTCCGGCATGTCCGCGACGTGCATCATAAGCACGCCTTAGCCGTCGAGTCGGTTTTGGGTCCGGCAAAACTCGACACCCTTTGCGAACTCAACGTCATCGAACAGACGCTTAATGTTTGCCAGACGACCGTCGTCCAAGATGCCTGGGCGCGCGGGCAGGCCTTGCAAGTCCATGCCTGGATCTATGGGCTTAAAGACGGCTTAGTAAAAGACTTAGGCTTGAACGTTGATCGGCCTGAAGCGATTACGCCCGCTTACGGGAAGGTGTTATCCCGCTACCGCGCTTAGGGGTTTTAACTAAGGCGGACTCGGCGTTGAGGAATTATTAGGAGGGAGATAGATGAGGGAATGACTTTTGATGATCGTCCGCGTGAACGTTTGGTACGGTTAGGGCCAAGGGCATTATTGGATACCGAACTTATCGAGTTGCTCATCGGTACCGGGACGAAAGGGTCGCCGAGTCCCGTGGTCGCGGCGGCACTTTTGACGGATGCCGGCAGCTTAGCGGCGTTGGCGACTTGGGATACGCACGACTTCGGCAGGGTGCACGGCTTAGGGCCCGCCAAGGCCGCAGAGTTAGCGGCGGCGATGGAAATGGCCCGACGCATCCGGGAACGCGCTCATGATCCAGGAGAAAAGCTTGATGCACCCGGAAAAGTCTGGGCGCGACTGGAGCCACTGTCGGCTGGCTTATCGGTCGAAAAGTGCTGGGTCTTGTGCTTGAACCGCCGGAACCGATTATTGGCCTTGCAGGAAATAAGTTCGGGTACGGCCACGAGCTCGCTCTTGCACCCGCGGGAAGTCTATCGCCAGGCGCTTAAATATTCAGCGTCTGCTGCTATCGTGGCCCATAATCACCCCAGCGGAGATCCGACGCCGAGTCCCGCCGACCGGGCGGTGACGCGCCAATTGGCCGAGGCGGGAAGGGTGGTCGGCGTAGAGTTACTTGATCACGTCGTCATTGGCCGTCCGGAGTCTGACCCCGCCGGCAAAGGCTGGTTTAGTTTCGGGGAAGCAGGCTTGATTTAGAGGAATATCTCGAGTGCTGGACCTACTCTAATCAGACGGATGCGATGTCATCACATCTCTACCCGGCTGTCAGCCGTCACCTTTACTCTGCTAGCTATTTTTAAAAGATTCCCCCGCCTGTGCCGGTTCCGAATGGAGCTCCGAATTTCCTGGAGTTAAAGTGGGCGGTACGTTGCCACGGCTCGGACGAGGCCGGTCGGGTCGCACCTCCCGTTTGATATGATCGTAGGAGAAGGATGCTGCCGCGGGTGTCGAACACCGCAGGGGATAATCACTATGACTAGTTTCTCGGCGAAAAGCAAGCAGAGGAGTAATGCACTGAGTGGACTCCACCCATGAAACGGGCCGCACTTGCGTGCGGCCCGGGCTATGACAGCCAACAACGAAATTTATTCCGCCGTAACGTTTTCGGCGACGCCGACGCCGAGCGTCATACCGCCGACCACCTGGACTTTTTCCATGATGATTTTCTGGATCTCTTCGAGGACCTTGAGGTTCTTCATCAGGTAATCTTTTGCCGCCTCGCGGCCTTGGCCGATGAGCTGGCCGTTATAAGCGATCCAAGCGCCCTTCTTTTCGAGAATCTTGTGTTCGATGCCGAGGTCGAGGACGGAGCCCGAACGGGAAATGCCCTCGGTGTACATAATATCGAATTCGCATTCCGTAAAGGGAGGGGCGACCTTGTTTTTCACGACCTTCACCTTGGTGCGATTACCGATGACTTTGCCGGAAGGCTCTTTGATCTGACCGATACGCCGGATGTCGATCCGGATGGAGGAAAAGAACTTGAGGGCACGGCCTCCGGGGGTGGTTTCGGGACTGCCGAACATCACGCCGATTTTTTCGCGAATTTGATTGGTAAAGATACAGATGCAATTGGTGCGGCTGATGGCGGCGGTCAGGCGGCGCATCGCTTGGCTCATCATCCGAGCTTGAACGCCCACGGTGGCGTCGCCCATCTGACCATCGAGCTCTTGCTTGGAGACCAGGGCGGCGACGGAGTCGATGACCACGACATCCACGGCACCCGAACGGATGAGGGTTTCGACGATATTGAGGGCGTCTTCGCCTGATTCAGGCTGGGAGACCAAGAGATTGTCGAGATCGACGCCGACTACCTTTGAGTAGCGAGGGTCGAGGGCGTGTTCGACGTCGACGAAGACGGCATTGCCGCCTTGGCGTTGGATCTCGGCGATAATGGAGAGACAAAGGGTGGTCTTACCGGAGGATTCTGGGCCGAAGATCTCGACGATACGCCCGCGGGGGAGGCCGCCGACGCCCAGAGCCAGGTCGATGGCCACGGAACCGGTGGAAACGGATGAGACCTGCATCTTGGTCGCATCGCCCATGCGCATCAGGGTGCCGTCGCCGTATTGCTTATTGATGGCGGAGAGGGCGAGGTCGAGGGTCTTCCTTTCAGCGGCCTGATTGGCAGCTTTTTCTTTGGCGGTGGTTTCGGGTTTGGCTGACATAGTGGTAGGATGTGTTGGTCTTAGGGAAACTGTCCACGAGCCGCCCTCTTGCAAGCAAAATGAACAAATGTTCACTATTTTTTTTACCCCACCTTTGGGCAGGGTTTAGAAGCTAAATAAATCCCCCAGCCAGTCCCAGAAACCTTCTTCTTTCTTAGCAATTAAAGGTTTTTTAGGGGTCAAGGGGGCTTTTACGGCGATGGCTTCTGGGCGGGGTTTTTGACCTTCGGTGGCCTTAAGTTTGCTGAGCCCCTCGGTCATTAAGTCCGCCGCTAACTTATCTCGTAACCGTTGCGCTGCCTTGGGTCCCCCGGGGCTATCGCACCCCAAGATAATGGCGATCACCCGATGATTGCCCTCTTTGGCCGTGGTCGCGATCGAGGCGTGGGCGGCGCTGGTGTAGCCAGTCTTTAATCCATCGCATCCGGGAAAAAGAGTGAGGAGGTGGTTATGATTCGTCAATTGAAGCGGCTTAAGGACGCGCTTGAAGGTGTAATCACGACAACCGGTAAATTTTAAGGCCAACGGCATCTTGCAGAGCTCAAGGCAAAGTTTACCGAGATCGCGGGCCGTGGTGGTATCGTGCGGGCCGCGGCCTTCCGTGAGCCCATTCGGGGTGATGAAATGAGAGCGGACCATTCCTAATTCGGCGGCGCGACGGTTCATGCGGTCAACGAAGGGGGCAACGCCGCCCGCCCGATTGATGGCCAGCGCGACGGCGACATCATTAGCCGATTGGAGCATCAGCGCGTAAAGGAGTTCTTCGACCGAGAAATTTTCGCCAGGCGCGAGCCAGACCTGCGAGCCGCCGACGCGGGAGGCTTCCTTGGTGATAATCACGCGGCTGCCCAAGCTCAGCTTCCCCGCCTTGATGTCTTCCAGCACCAGCAGTGTAGTCATCAGCTTGGTGACGCTCGCCGGGTGTCCTTGGACGTCGGCCATTTTTTCCGACAACACGGCCCCGCTTTGGGCATCGAGGCAGATTGTCCCGTTAAAGGTCAGGCCCTGAGCGGAATAGGAAGTCGTCACCACGGCTCCCCCGGGCGTCGCAAGGCCGAGGAAGCAGAGGGCAATCGCAACGCAACGCACGAGAGTATTGGTCGTTGGAGCGTGGGTGTGGGCAAGTCCGATTTGCATAAATGTTATAAGCGGCCAAGGTGAGGTATGCGGGTTTTTCTTTTACGCCATGCCGAGGCGGCGCCAGGGATTCCTGATGAACTGCGCGATCTGACCCCGAAGGGACAGCGACAGGTGGCTGAGTTAGGGAAGGCCACCGGGCGGCTGGCCTTGGCGTCAGTGGAGGTCATCGAGCACAGCCCTTTGGTGCGAGCGGTGCGGACGGCGCAATTACTCCGTCTGGCTTCCGGCGTAAGTTTACCGCTGCAAGTCATGAGGGGGATCAAGCCCGAAGACGACCCTCGTTTGACCGCAGTCCAGTTGGGTAAGGCCAGGCAGAGCCGATTTATCGTCGGACATAATCCGCACCTTGCGGAGTTAGCCGCCCGGCTGCTTGGGCTGGGCTCCGGCGGCGAGGTGATCCGTTTTAAGAAGGCTGGATTATTGGCCTTGGAGCGCAAGGAGCGCGCCTCGACCAGTCACCCTTACGGCGAATGGATTTTACTGTGGATGGTGGTGCCTGATTTCACGAAATGACACGCCTCTTCCTTGACTGAGTCAGGGGCAGGGTTGACTCTACCTCGTGCACGAGACTCGTCGCCATCGTCTTATTTGGGCTGCGGTAGGCTGTGTTCATGCCGTCGCGCTCGGGGCGGTTTGGTTTGGCGGAAATCAGCGGGCCACGGAACCTACGCGGGAGGGCGGCGTCCAGATGGTCTCATTGGTTTCAGATCCGATTGCTTTGCCGGGAGAAAGTAAGCACGGCGTCGGCCTGGGGGCTGGTTCGCCGCAGGTGGCGCCTGTTTCGCTGGCACCCCTGAGAGCGAGTCAGGTGGTGAGTGTTGTGACTTCGGCCTCAGGGGCGGATTTGCGAGCGGCGAGCGATGTCAGCGTCTCCTCCGATTCGGCACCGGTGCTTCCGCAAGTCGCCGAAGTTTTTTTACCACCCGCTTTTCGCGTGCACCAAGAACCTACCTACCCGGAGCGCGCACGTCGGGCTGGGGTTGAAGGCTTGGTCACAGTCAGGATATCCCTTTTAGCTAACGGAGAAATCGCCGCGGTCGCCGTGGTAGGTAGTTCCGGAAGCCGGCTGTTGGATGAAGCTGCGGTGGCGGCCGCCCGATCTTCGATCTTTACGCCCGCGGCCCGGAGCGGGGTGCCGGTC
>JBAXRS010000027.1:0-21723 GCA_037131085.1 Verrucomicrobiota bacterium
CAGGCCGCCGAAACCGCCCGCCGCGAAAAGGCCGTCGACGCCCTCCTCGCCGGCCAGGACTTCCCCCTCCCGGAGTCCGCCATCAACTCCGTCGCCCAAGGTTTGTTCATGGAATACGCCCAATTACGGATGCGTAACGGCGTAAAGCCCGAGCAACTCGAAACCCAACGCGAAGAGATCCTCGCCGAATCTCGTAAGGCCGCCGCCATCCGCGTTCGGGCCCAATTCGTGCTCACCCGCATCGCCGAAGAGGCTAAGATCGAGATCAGCCGCGAAGACCTCAGCGCTGCCATCATGCGCGCCGCTTACACCGCCCAAGTCCCCCCCGAAAAGCTCGTCAAGGACCGCCAACGCTTGAACGAAATCCGTCGGGATACGCTCCTGAACAAGGCCCTCGACCTCGTCCTCGCCGGCGGCAGCGAAGGCAAGGTTGAGAAAGTTTAAACTTCAGGTATAGTTTCCCTTCACCTCCCCCTTCGATTTATGTCCTACATTATTCCCAACGTAGTTGAACGCGATGCCCGGGGCGAACGCGCGTGGGATATCTACAGCCGGCTCCTGAAAGACCGCATCATCTTTCTCGGCGCTCCGATCTACGACGACGTGGCCAACGCCGTGATTGCGCAATTACTCTTCTTGCAGATGGAAGATCCGAAGAAAGATATTTCCATCTATATCAATTCGCCAGGCGGCTCGATTACCGCCGGGATGGCGATCTATGACACGATGAATTTCCTGAGCTGCGATATTAACACTTATTGCGTCGGCCTTTCCGCCAGCATGGCGACCGTCCTCCTCGCCGCCGGCACCAAGGGCAAGCGTCACGCTTTGCCGAATTGCCGCGTGATGATTCACCAGCCCAGCGGCGGCGCCACCGGGCAGACTTCCGACATCTCCATTGCGGCCAAAGAAATCCTCCGCTGGCGCGACACTTTGAACCACGTGCTGGCCAAGCACAGCGGCAAGACGGCCGAAGAACTGCAGCGCGATTCCGATCGCGACTTCTACATGACCGCCGAACAGGCCAAGGCCTACGGTCTGGTGGATCACGTCGTCATGCCCAAGCCGGGCCGCGCTTAATCAAGATGGCGAGCGATCGGGCCGAACACTGCTCCTTCTGCGGCAAACCCGCCGCTCAGGCAGGCAAACTCATCGCGGGCCCTGCTGGCGTTGGCATCTGTGATGCGTGCGTGACGACTTGCGGACGTCTGCTTGAACGCGAACGGACCAAAGAAAGCAAACCGTCCGCCACCGCCGAAGGTCCCGCGCTCCAAGAAGCCCCGCAAAAAACCGCGCTGACTCCGGTCAAGCTCATCGCTCCCGTAACCCTCCGTCATGAGCTCGACGCCCATGTCATCGGACAAGACCACGCCAAGAAAGTCCTCTCTGTCGCCGTCTATAATCATTATAAACGGCTGAACGATCGTCTGGTCCCCGCGACACCTTCTCCCGCCGGCGACTTAGCCGAGGTGGAACTTGATAAGAGTAATGTGCTCCTAATCGGCCCCACTGGCACCGGCAAGACGCTCCTCGCCAAATCCCTGGCCCGCATGCTCGACGTACCCTTCGCCATCGCCGACGCGACGACCTTGACCGAAGCCGGCTATGTCGGCGACGACGTCGAAACCATCGTACTTCGCCTTCTGCAGTCGGCCAACATGGACATCGAACGTGCCCAACGCGGCATCATCTTCATCGACGAGATCGACAAGATTGGTCGCAAGTCCGACTCGGCTTCCATCACGCGCGACGTCTCCGGCGAAGGCGTCCAACAAGCCCTCCTCAAGCTCCTTGAAGGAACCATCTGCAACGTGCCACCCGCCGGCGGACGCAAACACCCCGAGCAACAGTGTATCCGGATCGACACGAGTGATATTCTTTTTATCTGCGGCGGCGCTTTCGCCGGCCTGGATCGCATCATCGCCCGCCGGGCCGGCGCCAAGTCTCTCGGTTTCATCGCGCCGCAGAACGATAAGCCCGCGCTCTCGGCCGAAGAAATCATCGCCGGCCTCCAGCCCGAAGATCTTTTCTCGTTCGGCATGATTCCTGAATTCGTCGGCCGCCTCCCGGTCATCTCCGTCCTCGAGCCGCTTGATCGCACTGCCTTGATTCGCATCCTGACCGAACCCCGTAACGCGGCGACCAAACAGTATCGCAAACTTTTCGCGCTCTCCGGGATGACGCTCGAGTTCTCCAAAGACTCGCTCGAAGCCGCCGCCGACAAGGCCCTCGCGCTGGGCACCGGCGCCCGCGGCCTGCGTTCCGTCCTCGAAGGCGTGCTCCTCGAGGTGATGTATACGCTGCCCGAAGCCGTAACGGGTTCTAAATTTACGGTGACCGGCGAAGCTATCCGCGGCGAAAAACCCGTGAGCGTCGCAGCGCCTAAATCCCGCAAGTCAGCCTAGTCTTATGATCGTCTATCCGGCCATCGACATTCGCGGCGGACGCTGCGTCCGACTCAGCCAAGGTCGCGATGACGCCCAGACTCATTACTACGAAGACCCGGTCGAGCCTGCCGTGCAGTTCACGCAAGCCGGCGCGGAATGGATTCACGTCGTCGATCTCGACGGCGCCTTCGGCGGTGCCCCGCTCAACCTCGCCATCCTCCGTCGCATCGCCGCCCTCGGTCCGAAAATTCAATTCGGCGGCGGGATGCGCGAACGCTCCCTCGCCGAGTCAGCTTTCGAAGCTGGTGCCAGTCGCGTCGTCATCGGCACCCGTGCTGCCACCGATCCCGCCTTCCTCCGCGAGATGGCCAAAGCACACGGCCCTCGCCTCGCCGTCGGCATCGACGCCAAAGAGGGCCTGGTCGCCGTCAAGGGCTGGACGGCCGTGACCGCGCTCAAGGCCACCGAGTTCGCCCAAGAAGCCGGCAACCTCGGCGTCTCTACCGTAATTTATACCGATATCGCGACCGACGGAATGCTGACTGGGCCGAACTGGAAATCCCTCGAGGAAGTTCTTCGGGTCTGCCCTTGCGGCGTCATCGCCTCGGGCGGAGTGGCAGGAGTCGAAGACGTCGCCCGCCTGGCCGCGCTTGCCAAGGCTTACCCGAACCTCGTTGGTGCGATCGTGGGGAAAGCCCTCTATGAAGGCCGCTGCGATGTGGCAGGTCTTCTCCAGGCCGCCAAAGTCGGTTAAAAATGTCTAAAAACAGGCGTTAATCCCGCCCAAAACCCTTTCCGAGGCTTGCCAATAAGTGCCCGACTACCACTATTCCCAACTCTTATGGTCCTGACCCGCACCCTTCTTGCACTCCTTGCTATCGGCACATCACTTGTGGCCGCCGACGCACCTAGCTCCGAAAACCTTAAGGCCGAAGACGTCATCGCCAAGGCCCGTGGCGCCATCGCCAAGGAACCTAAATTCCTCGAGCGCATCAAGGGCCTCCACTTCGAAGCCAAGTCTGCCGACCAAGACGGCAAACCCAGCGGTTATGTGATCCTCCAAATCGTCCCCCCTTTTAATCGCCGTCAAATCAACTACACGGCCGACTACTCCGCTGAAGTCACCAATTGCAGCAATGGCTTGGAAGGCTGGACGACTAAGCGCGAAGTCCGCCAAGGCGGCCGGGCAGAAATGGGCGTCATCGGTTTTGCCGAGGTCGCACGTATGAAAGACATGGCGATCAATGACCTCACATTCTACGCCGCCCCCGAAGCCGGCACGGGTACCGTCACTTCTAAAGGTCAGAACGAAATCAACGGCCGTAAGGTCAATAGCCTGCAGTACTCTTACAAGACGGGTTATAACCTGATTCGCCACTTCGACGTCCAGACCAATCTGCTCGCCGCCACCGACTACATCGACGCCAAGGGCGAAGCCCTTCGTCAACAGGTTGACGACACGCAATGGGTCGAAGGCGTGGCTTTCGCCAAGAAGGAAACTGTTTTTGTTGGTGGTAAAAAGGTCGCGGAAATCACTTACGAGAAAGTCCTGATTAATCCGGAAGTCAGCGACTCGTCGTTTGCCTTCCCTCAACGCTAAGGCGATGCCGGTCCTCCGGGCCAGCGATAAGGATTTCAAAAGCCGCTTAAAAGCCTTCATCGGTTCAGGTGAGGCCGCGCCCGACATCAAGACAGCGGTCGAACAGATCATCGCCGACGTGAAGGTGCGCGGCGACGTCGCCGTGCTCTACCATACGGCCAAGTTCGATCACGCTAAGCTGACGGTCCGCCAGATTCGCGTCCCACTCGAACACCTCGAAAAGGCCGTCGCCAACCTCGACCCCGCCAAGCGCAAAGCTTTCGAGGAAGCCACCCGCTGCATCGAAGAATTCCACGAGCGCACCGTGCCTAAAGGCTGGACGGCCAAGAATCCGCACGGTGCGATGGTCGGCGAACGCCACCACCCGATTCGCCGTTGCGGTCTTTATATTCCTGGCGGTCAAGTTCCTCTGGTCTCGACGGTACTCATGACGGCCATCCCCGCCAAGGTCGCCGGAGTGCCCTCGATCTGCGCCTGCACGCCTCCGCAACCGGACGGCAAAATCAACCCAGATATTCTCGCCGCACTTTACCTCAGCGGCGTCAAAGAGGTCTACGCCATGGGCGGAGTCCAAGCCATCGCCTCGATGGCACTCGGCACCGAAAGCGTGGCTCCCGTCGATAAGGTCTTCGGTCCCGGCAATGCTTATGTGACCGAGGCCAAACGCCAACTTTTCGGCGTCGTCGGCATCGATCTCCTCCCCGGCCCGAGCGAGGTGATGATTATCGCCGACAGTTCCGCCCGCGCCGACTTCGTGGCCGCCGACCTCTGCGCCCAAGCCGAACACGGCAGCGGCAAAGAAAAACTCTACTTGGTCTGCGATGACGAAAATTTCGCCGAACGCTGCCTCTCCGAAGCGCGTACGCAGGCGACGTCGCTGACGCATGGCGACAAAATCCGCAAAGCCCTCGAGCTGATGGTCTGCGTCGTGCTCGTCAATAAAATCGAAGAGGCCGCCGAGGTCGCCAATCTCGTCGCCCCCGAACACCTCGAGTTGATGGTGGCCGAAGAGAAACTGGAAAAGATTTCCAAACTCATCACAACCGCCGGCGCCCTGCTCCTCGGCCAAGACACGCCCACGGTGCTCGGCGATTTCACCGCCGGCCCCAGCCACACGCTGCCCACCGGTGGCACGGGTCGCTTCTTCAGCGGCCTGCGCGTCTCCGACTTCTTACGCCGCACCAGTCTGGTCCAATACGACAAGGCCTCTTTGAAGAAAGCCGCTGCCGTGGTCGATGCTTTCGCCAAGATGGAACGCCTCGACGCCCACGGCCGTTCCCTCAAGCTGCGCCTGGATTCGAAAGGTTAATCCCGTAAGACCTGCATGACGGCGGCGTGCAACTTCGGCGCCGCGGCGATGACATGACCGGTATTCAGCGGATTTCCGCCCTGCCAATCTGTGACGACCGCCCCCGCGCCGCGTAAAATCGGTAGCACGGGGATAAGGTCCCACGGATTCATGATCGGGTCGGCCATCACGTGCGCCCGGCCCGAGGCCACCAGGAGGTGTCCGTAACCATCGCCCCACGTCCGCACATGCGCCACGGAATCAGCCAGGCGACTCCAACGGATATCTTTGTGCAGGCGTCGGATATTATCTAAATCTGTCGAGACGACGACGGCTTCACTCAAAGCGACTTCTGCCACGCGGACGCTCTTACCATTCAACCACGCCGTCCGGTTATCGCCGATCATACGCTCCTTTAAGATCGGCTGGTCAATCAGGCCCAACACCGGTTTGCCTTGGTACTGCAAGCCGATGAGGGTCACGTAAAGTGGCACGCGCGAAAGAAATGATTTCGTGCCATCGATAGGGTCGAGTACCCAATAGTATTCGGCTCCAATATTATCGGCGCCGAATTCTTCCCCCAGAATGCCGTGATCCGGATAGGTCTGCTTGATCGCTGCTCGCATGAGGCGCTCGGCTTCCTTGTCCGCCACGGTGACAGGGGTGCCATCCGACTTGATCTCTACTTCGGTCTCGGCCCGCGCATGGGCCGCGGTGAGCACGGCCCGGGCAATATCCGCCAGCGACTCGGCAAAGGCGATGAGCTCATCTCGGCGGGCTTCCGGCAACATGACCAAGGGGTAAACCGACCGACGCCCGCCTCCAAGCGAAAAGCCCCGTGCACGCTTGAACCAGCCCCGATATTGCCGACACTGCGACCATGCGGCCCCTCCCCTGGCTCCTCGGCCTGCTCAGCCTCCTCGCTCCGCTCCCGGCCGCGGAGATCTGCCGCCTCGAAGTCATCGAACAAGGCACCGACTGGCCCGTACCCGGCATCGAACTGCGCACCATCCACGGCGTGCGTTTCGTTTCCGATAACGCCGGGGTGATCGCGCTGGACCTTCCCGAACTGATGGGCCGGGAAGTCTGGTTCGAAGTGATCGGTCAAGGCTACGGCGTAAAGGCCGACGGGTTCGGCTACCGCGGCGTCCGCCTCCAGCCCACCCCGGGCAAATCTCTGAAGATTTCCGTGGAGCGCACCAGCGTCGCTCGTCGCCTCGGTCGCCTAACCGGTGCAGGCCTCTTCGCGGAATCCCAAAAACTCGGCGAGCAACTGGACTGGAAAGAAAGTGGCGTGCTCGGCTCTGATAGCGTGGTGACGGCGGAACTCGGCGGGAAGCTCCTCTGGTTCTGGGGCGACACAAATCTCCCGCACTACCCGCTGGGTATCTTCAACGTGTCGGGCGCGACGACGGATAATTTCCAACCACCCACCCGCCCACCTCTGCGCCCACCTTATAAATATTTCACGGGCCGTAAATCTGGCCAAGACGAGGATCGCCCTCGCGGCGTGGCGAAGGTGCCTGGCGAAGGTCCGACTTGGCTCTGGGGCGCAATCACGTTGCCCGACGCCAAAGGCGCAACGCATCTGGTCGGCTCCGCGGTAAAAGTAAAAGGGGTGATGCACGCCTACCATTGGGACCTCGTCGAATGGAATCCGCAAGAGCAGCTGTTTCATCCGCTCTCGACCGTCTGGACAGAGACGACCGAGCGCCCCAAGGCGCCGCCAGTACCTGAAGGCCATGCGGTGCCTTGGACCGACGCCGATGGCCATAAGTGGATCCTCTTCTGTAATCCGTTCCCGTTTCTGCGTACTCCAGCCACTTTCGAAGGATGGAAAGATCCGACCAAGTGGCACGCGATCAATCCCGACCTATTTGCACGTACCCCGCTAGGCGAGAAGATCACCGTCCACGGCGGCCATCTCGCTTGGCATCCCTGGAGCCGCAAATGGCTCGCACTCTTCACCCAGAAGGCCGGCAAATCCTCATTCCTTGGCGAAATCTGGCTCGCCGAAGCCGATGCCCCCACGGGCCCCTGGATCAACGCCCGGCTGGTGCTCTCGCACGACAACTATACGTTCTATAATCCAGTGCTGCACCCAGAATTCTTCCGCGACGATTCGCCGATCATCCATTTCGAAGGTACCTATACAGCGACTTTTTCTTCCAATAAGCAGCCGACACCGCGCTGGGATTACAATCAGGTACTCTATCAGATTGACCTCTCGAAGCTGCCTTTCGCGGAAGGAAAATAAAGCCTGACCCGCTTGACCGCCCGCTAAGAGCGCAGAGGATGACGAGGTGAGCGACGCTACCGAAAGACTCTTGCGCGCCCGCGTCCGCCCGACGCGTCGCCCGGTCATGCGTCAGCGCTGGGACGACCTCTTCTTCCTGCACTGGGAATACTCCGCTGTCGCGATCCAGGCGCGCCTCCCCGCCGGACTCACGGTCGATACGTTCGAAGGCAAGGCGCACCTCGGCGTCGTGGGCTTCCGCATGAACGCGGTCCGCCCTGTCGGCCTGCCCGCCCTGCCCTGGCTCTCGTATTTCAACGAACTCAACGTCCGCACCTACGTGCGCGACGCCGCCGGCGAACCCGGCGTCTGGTTTTTTTCGCTCGACTGCGATCGTGCCCCAGCCGTCGCGATCGCGCGAATGGGCTTCGGGCTGCCCTATGAACATGCCGCGATGTCTTTCGGCCCGAACCTCGCCCAAACCTGCCGCCGCCAAGGCCAGACGGAAATCGCCCGTTACGCTTGGTCGGCCACCGGTGCCCCGCGGGCCACGACCCCAGGCTCGCTCGAATTCCACCTGACCGAACGCTACAGTTTCTTCTCTTATAAGAATGGACGGCTCGTTCGCGGGCAGGTCCACCACTCGCCCTATGAACTCAGTCCAGCCGTAACGACATCTTGGAGCAATCTTCCTCTCTCCTGGGACGGCTTCGCAGTCGGCGCACGCGCTCCCGAGCTCGCCCACTGTTGCCAAGGCGTGTCCATCGAGGCTTTCTCCCTGACGCCCGCTCATGCGTAAGAAACTTAAAGACTACCGCCATGCGGTCTGGGATTGGAATGGCACTTTACTCGATGACACCTGGCTCTGCTGCGAAGCACTCAACCTTATGCTTGCGGAAGCCGACTTGCCGCCCGTTGATCCGGTGCGCTACCGCCAGATCTTCGAATTCCCGGTCATCAACGTGTACCACAAGGTAGGTCTCGCACCAGATGAAAAAAACTTTCCGGCCATCTCCGTCCACTTCATGAATAGCTACGAGGCTCGCAAACATGAATGTCGCCTCCATCCGCAAAGTGAAGCGTTGCTCGAAGGCCTCACCGCCCAAGGGCTAACCCACTCAGTCCTGTCTGCCTACGAAAGTAATCTGCTCAAGACCACATTGTCGCAGTACGGGCTGGATCGTCATTTCCTCAAGTCCTGCGGTGGCCACGATATCCATGCCGGCAGCAAGGCGGAACGCGCGCGCCATCACTTATCCGATCTCGCGGTGGCGCCTGAAAAAGTTTTATACATCGGTGACACCGCCCACGATGCCGAAGCCGCTGCCGCCATGGGCGTCGATTGTGTCTTGGTCGCCCACGGCCACCAACATCGCGACCGGCTGGAGGGTCTGGGCGTCCGGGTCGTAGATAGTTTTGCCGAATTAACCGCCGAACTTTAGGCCGGGCCGGATCAGCCGACCAACCTACTCACAATAAAGGGGTTTTTGTTGCCCGCGGGTCGGTTGCTCGGTTCTTATATGATCACCCCACCCCCTCATGGCCCTTTCCCTGGCAGTTGCTAAAGTTAACCCTGACATCAGTTCCACCCCTGAACTGGTCCTCTGCCTGGCGCTGCTCGTTATTTTTTCCGTCTACCTGATCATCCGCGCCAAACGTAAGGCGAATACCGAGGTCAATGAAGAGATGGCCGATGTCCTCAAGGCCAGCGCCGAAGGCTTCGGCTCCAACGAACAGGTCTTCCCGCCATCCGCTGCTTTCGTCGCCCAAGCCCGCGTCAAAGGCATGGACGGTTACCAAGCCCTCTACGACCGCTCCCTCCAGGACCCAGATGGCTTCTGGTCCGACGAAGCGAACGAGCTCTTTTGGTTCCAACCTTGGACGAAGGTGCTCGACGAATCCAAGAAGCCTTTCTTCCGCTGGTTCGTCGACGGCAAGACCAACGTGGCTTATAACTGTCTCGACGCCCAAATTGCCAAAGGGCTCGGCGACAAGGTGGCGATCATCTACGAAGGCGAACCGACCGTCGACGGACACACCACCGAGGTCCGGAAAATAACCTACCGCGAATTGCACCGCGAGGTCTCCCGCCTTTCCAACGTGTTCAAGGAGCTCGGTTTGAAAAAAGGAGATACCGTCGCGATCTACATGCCGATGGTGCCCGAACTCGCGATGGCCGTCCTGGCCTGCGCCCGCCTCGGGATCGTCCACTCGGTGGTCTTCGGTGGCTTCTCCGCCGAATCCATCCGCGACCGCGTCAACGACGCGAAGTCGAAGGCCGTCATCACGATGGATGGTGGCTATCGTCGCGGTAAATTCCTTTCGCTAAAACAAACTGTTGATGAAGGCGTGAAGGATTGTCCTTCGATCACCAGCGTGCTGGTCTTCCAGCGTCACCCCGGCAAACCCGATGCCGCCTGCGCCATGCAAGCCGGCCGCGATGTCTGGTATCACGAAGCGGCGACCTCCGTCTCCGATGAATGCGAAGCGGTCTGGCAAGATGCCAATGACATGCTCTTCCTGCTCTACACTTCTGGCTCCACCGGCAAGCCAAAGGGTATCATGCACAGTACCGGCGGTTACATGGTACATGCCTACGCGACCAATAAATATGTCTTCGACCTCCGCGGCGATGATCTCTTCTGGTGCACGGCCGACGTTGGCTGGGTCACGGGACACACTTACGTGGTCTACGGTCCGCTCTTGAATGGCACTTCGGTGCTGATGTACGAAGGCGCCCCCGATGCTCCGGACTTCGGTCGTTTTTGGAAAATCGTCGAAGACCACAAGGTGACGGTCTTCTACACCGCTCCGACCGCCATTCGTGCCTTCATGAAGTGGGGCGACGAGTGGGTAAAGAAATACGATCTCTCTTCGCTTCGCCTCCTCGGTTCGGTCGGCGAGCCGATTAATCCCGAAGCTTGGCTCTGGTATCATAAGAATATCGGCGCGGAAAAGTGCCCGATCGTGGACACCTGGTGGCAGACCGAGACCGGCGGCCACATGATCACCCCGATACCCGGCTGCACGCCCACCAAACCGGGCTCGGCGACGCTGCCCTTCTTTGGCGTCGACGCCGCCGTCCTCGACGAAAACGGTAATGAAACCGATCACGGTATCCTCGCCATTCGCAAACCCTGGCCCGGCATCACGCAAGGGATCTTCGGCGATGAACAGCGCTACGTGGACACCTACTGGAACCGCTGGGGCGGCAAATATTACTTCCCTGGCGACGGCGCCATCCGCGATAAGGATGGTTACCTTTGGATCACGGGTCGCGTCGATGACGTGGTCAATGTCTCCGGCCACCGCATCGGTACCGCCGAACTGGAAGCGGTCTTCATCGAAGATGCCGCCGTCGCCGAATCTGCGGTCATCGGCGTGAAGCACGAACTCAAGGGGCAAGGGCTGATGGCTTTTGTCATCCTGAAGACGGCCGCCACCCAAAACGTCAACGAAGCCGAACTTGCCAAAAAACTCAACGGCATGGTCGACGCCAAGATCGGCAAGTTCGCCCGCCCGGAACGCATCGTCTTCGTCCCGGATCTCCCCAAGACCCGCTCCGGTAAGATTATGCGCCGCCTCCTGCGCGACATCTCCGAAGGCCGCGAACTCGGTAACATCTCTACCCTGGCCGACCCGGCCGTGGTCGAAGCCATCCGCGCCAAATTCAACGCTCCCAAGGCCTGAGGTTAATAATCAGCCCGTCCAAAACCCCGACCCTGTCGGGGTTTTTTATTTCCCCCTGCGTGGGTACGGTCAGCACTGCGTGCTGACCTAGCTACCTTTAGGTAGGGCTGACCACCCTTGGTCAGCCACGGTTGAGCGAGGGCGCTCAACCCTACCTCAACACAAATGGATGCGATGTCATCACATCCCTACCCGATCCCGCCACCCGCCACCTGAAGCTTGTCTCTCCCTATACTCGATACTCCATACTCCATACTCTATTTGGCGGTTTGCCTCCCTCCACCCTTCCCCTTAAATTCTCTCTTATGCGCGCTCTACTTCTATTGCTACTCACGGCCACTCTTTCGGCCGCCGAATTAAAAGTCGGCGATATCGCTCCGACCACCCGCCCCGAAGCGATGATTACGGGTGAAGCAGTCCAAGCTTTCAAGAAAGGTGAAGTCTATGTCTTTGAATGCTGGGCGAGTTGGTGCGGCCCTTGCGTGGCCACCATCCCACACCTCAATCAGCTCCACCAACAGTTTCAGAAAAAAGGCGTGGTGATCATGGGCGTCAATGTCTGGGAAGCCGAACGCAACGCTGAGGCCGCGCAAAAGGCCCGCGACTTCGTCAACGCCCAAGGCGCCAAGATGTCCTACCGCACCGCGCTCGGCGGTAAGGCTTTCATCAAAGATTGGCTCGAAGCCGCCGGCATCGACAGCATTCCCCATGCCTTCGTAATCGCCGAAGGCAAAGTCGCCTGGATCGGACATCCCGCCGAACTCAACGACGAGATGCTCGGCGATATTATCACGGGGACCTATGCCCCGAAAGCGAATCGTAAGGCCAGCCCGAACCAAGATGCGGAAATGGAACGACAACAGGACAAGCTTGATAAGCTGGCCTCGGCGATGATGCGCAAAGATTGGGATGCGGCGGAAAAAGCCCTGCCCATTGCGGCCGCCGTCCTTCCTCCCGAAGAGCGTCAGGATCTCCTGAATTCTGTCGGCGCCCAGATTGCCCTGGCCAGAGGCGACCCCACCAAGGCTTACGCGCAAATCGCCAAGATCGCTGAAGAAGAGAAAGATGATGCCGAAACCCAGAATGAACTCGCCTGGGATCTGGTCACGAATCCGCTCTACCTCAAGAAGCCCGACCTCGCCCTCGCTGAACGCTGCGCCGAACGTGCCGTGAAATTAAGCCAAGAAAAAGAAGGTGATAAGCTGGATACGCTCGCCCGCGTCCGCTGGTTGCAAGGCCGCAAGGCCGACGCCATCAAGCTGCAAGAGAAAGCCGTCACGCGCGCCAATAGCCCTGACCTCCGCGTCGCACTCCAAAAGACCCTCGACGCCCTCAATCAAGGGATTTTACCCAAGGCTAACCTCCCCGAAGACGAAGAAAAATGAGCCGCCCGAGCCGCCGCGACTTTCTCACCCAAACTTCCCTCGCCGCCCTCGGCGCCAGTCTGTTTTCCGGCTGCGTCTCTTCCGCCCGCCCCGCGACCGCGACCGTCCGGGCCATCACGCGCGGCCCTAAATTCCACTGGCGCGGCTATTACGATAAGTTTCTTTTCTCCGCCGACGACCGCTTCGTACTAGCCAACGAGACGAGCTTCGAAGGTCGCTCGCCCACAAAGGCTGACTCCATCCGCGTCGGGATGGTCGATACGCAAGACCATGATCGCTGGATTGATCTCGGCAGCTCCAACGCCTGGAACTGGCAGCAAGGCTGCATGCTCCAGTGGGTCCCCGGCTCGGACCGTGACGTAGCTTGGAACGACCGCGAAGGCGGTCAGTTCGTTACACGCATCCTCGACGTGAAGTCCGGCCGGACGCGCACGCTGCCTCATCCATTCTATACATTCAGTCCCGACGGCAAGACGGCCTTCGCTCCGGACTTCGCGCGACTCGACGTCTGCCGCCCGGGCTACGGCTACGCCACCGGCGCCGAGCGCGATATCTGGAAGCTTTCGCCGACCCCCGATGATGTCGGTATCTGGCGGATGGACGTCGCCACGGGCCAACAACGACTGCTCTTCTCGCTCGCCGAAGCGGCCAAAATCCCTTTCACCGGCCCGGCGAACTTCGCTTTCAAACCAGGCGCGATCCATTGGTTCAACCACCTGCTCTGCAATACCGACGGTACGCGCCTCTTCTTCCTCCATCGCTGGCGTAACCACGGCGATAAGGCTGCCTTCCGCACGCGCGCGCTGACCATCGACGTCAACGGCGGCAAGGTCCACGTCATGGACCCCAACGGCGGGACCTCGCACTTCGTCTGGCGCGACCCACAGCATATTTTCGCCTGGGCCTGGCACCCGTCGCATGGCGAACGCTTCTACGTCTACAAGGACCTTTCCGACGAAGTCACGGTCGTGGGCAAGGACGCGATGCCGAACAACGGCCACAACACCTACCTGCCGAACACGAATAACGAATGGGTACTCAACGACACCTACCCGCAGGGCAAGGATCGGCTGCAGAATCCTTATCTGTATCACATCCCGACGAATCGTCGCGTCCCGGTCGGCTCCTTCCCCGCCCCGCCCGCCTACGTGGGCGAGTGGCGCTGCGATACGCATCCCTCCGCCAGCCGGAGCGGCCGCCAGTTCTGCTTCGATTCCGCCCACGCTGGCGGGCGTCAAGTCTACGTGGCCGACATCGCCGGGCTGCTGGACTGAGCCGTCACGGTTCTGTCACTCAATCACGCTTCCCATCCGCGGAGGCGTCCCGCATAGTGTCGCCGATGGCCACCCGCAGCGCACTGGAGCGAGCCCGCTCCGCCCTCCACCTTCGCCTTTTGGCCGCCCAGCGCCGCCTGGTCACGAAGCAGCAGAGCGCGGTCATCGTCATCGGCGGCAGCGACCGCCTCGCGGCCTCCGCGCTCGCCAATCAGATGACGGAATGGTTCGACTCCCGCACGGTCCGCATCTGCGCTCCGGATGCCGCGTCCATCGACGGTCGCCCCTTCCTCTGGTCGTATTGGCAGGACATGCCGGCCAAGGGCCACCTGACGATTGTGGTCGGCGACTGGCTCACCCACACGGTCGTCGCGGCGGCGTCCGATCAGATTTCCGGCGAAGCCCTCCGACTCCGCCTGAAATCGCTACGTCAGTTCGAAGAGCTGCTCGCCGCCGATGGCACTTCAGTGGTCAAGGTCTGGCTCGAATCATCGGAAAAACTTCTCCGTAAACGTCTGCGCGAAGTCGAAGACACCGACGCCGAAGGCTGGGTGGTCACCGACCAGGATCTGCTGCTCACGAAAGCTTCCGTCCACATGAAAGCCCGCGAACTCCGCGTGCAAGGCAGCGGTAAGAATCTGCCTTGGAAGGTCATCGTGTCGGCCGCCGAAACCAAGCAACGCGATCTGCATGCCGGCCAGGTCATCGCCGACCAACTCGCCCAAGTTTCCCGCCGACGCGCCGCCAACCCGGCAAAGAAACCCAGCAGCCGCCCCCGTGGCCTGCTTGAAAGCGCCACCCCTCACCCGACGCTCGATAAAAAAAGCTATAGCCAACAAATCGCCAAACTGCAGGCTCGTCTCGGCAGGCTCAGCCGCATCGCTTCTCAAAAAGGCGTCGCAACCGTTCTCGCCCTCGAAGGCCCCGATGCCGCCGGCAAGGGCGGCGCAATCCGGCGTCTCTGCGGTATGCTCGATGCGGCCCACTATCAGGTCTACCCAACGCCGGCCCCGACGCCGGAAGAAAAGGCGCGACACTATCTCTGGCGCTTCTGGAACAAGACCCCCAACGCCGGCCACCTCGCGATTTTCGACCGTTCTTGGTACGGACGCGTGATGGTCGAACGTGTCGAGGGTTTCGCCAAAGATGCGGAATGGGCCCGGGCCTACGCTGAGATCAATGACTTCGAAGCCCGCCTCGCGGAATCCGGCGCAATCGTGCTCAAGCTCTGGATTAATATCTCCAAGGAAGAACAGCTGAATCGCTTCAAGGCCCGCGAGAGTTCACCGCACAAGCGCCACAAGATGACCTTGGAAGATTACCGAAATCGTCGGAAGTGGGATGACAATATCCGCGCCGCCGAAGATATGATCGCACGGACCGACACCCCGCACGCACCCTGGCACGTGATTTCAGGTAATGATAAGCGCTTCGCGCGCGTGGCCGCCCTCAAGGCCGTCTGCCGCGCACTTTCGGACCGCTTAGACTAAGCCACTCGCGCAACCAGCGCAGATGCGGCCCGGTCAACGCGGCCTGCTCCAGCGTCTTCGTGGCCACCCATTCGAGTTCCGTGTCACTTGTCCAACGCCGCAGAGATTCAGCAGCGGCGGCGACGATATGCAGTCGTTCTTCGTAACTGATTGTACCGATGGTGCGCCGCCGTACTAATGTCGGCTCACCGCTCGGCTTAATGCCCAGCGAAACCATCTCCGGGATTTCCGCCATACCAACGAGGCGCCGCGAATCCTGCCCATATCGACGGAGTAGCAACTTACCCGAACGCACCACCAAGGCGCGTTCGACGACGGCGGTCTGGCGTGCCTTGCTGACAAACCGCGGGATTTTTTCGGCGTCGCCCTGCTGACGTGCATCGCACCATTTGGCCACCGGACATTTCGCACAATCTGGCGCGGCCTTCCGGCAGACCAAGGCGCCAAGTTCCATCATGGCTTGGTTAAAATCTCCCGGTTGCTTAGGGTCGACCAACGCATCGGCCAAGCCAGTGAATTGCTTCGTGGCGGATGCGGCGTCCTTGAGCTGGGCGCGATGACCAGCAAGGCGCGATAACACGCGCACGACGTTGCCATCGACGACCGCGACGGGCTCGCCGTAAGCGATGCTCGCAATTGCCGCGGCCGTATAAGGCCCAACGCCTTTGAATTCTTGCCACTCAGCTGCGGTACGTGGCGGTTCTGGCAAGGCGGCTACTTGTTTGGCCAGTCCGAGCAAATTTCGCGCCCGGGAATAATAGCCGAGGCCCGCCCAGAGTTTAAGCACCGCGGCTTCATCGGCTTTGGCGAGTGCTTTGAAATCGGGCCATATTTTTACCCACCTTTCGAAATAGGGGATGACGGTCGCAATCTGCGTCTGCTGGCACATGAGCTCGGACACCACGGTCCGATACGCCGTCGGCTTTGACCGCCAGGGCATGCTCCGCTGATGCTGGGCAAACCAAGCCAAAAGCGCCCTTCTTAATGCCGGAGCGGCTTGAATCAGGGTTTGTTCGGGGCGGGCCATGGGATGGGGCTGGATTTGATCGCTAACTCGGGTAAGACCTAGAACGCAATGACTCGCAAGGCAAAGCCGGACTCAGACGAAAATCCCAAGAAGGTGGCAATGCACACCGTCAAACTCGATTCCGCTCAGGCCGAAAAGCTCCGTGCCATCCTCGTGGCCAAACGCTGGGTCAACTTTCCAGTCGACCACTCGGCTTTCGCCTTCAAAGGCGAAAACCTGAACATCGTACACTACAAATCCGGCAAGTGCGTGATCTCTGGCAAGGGCACCGAAGATTTTGTTAAATTCACCCTCGAGCCCGACGTGACGGGTCAGGCCCTTCTCGGCTACGAAGAAGAAAATAATCCCGAATGGTTCGAGGAACACGCCGGTCTCGACGAATCCGGTAAAGGCGATCTTTTCGGCCCCGTGGTCTCGGCCTGCGTTATCGCTTCCGGCGATGTCATCCGCGCCTGGATCGAATTAGGCATCAAGGATTCCAAAAAGCTCACCGACCCAAAAATCGCCGAGCTCGACCGCGCCATTCGCTCCACGCCCGGCGTCGCGGTGAAGACGACGTTCATGCGCATGGCGAAATATAACGAGCTGCATTCGCGCTTCGGCAAAAATCTGAACCGCCTGCTGGGTTGGATGCATGCGACTTCCTGCGAAGAGGCTCTGAAGAATTACGAAGAGATGAACGGGCGTCGCCCCAAATGGGGCCTGCTCGACCAATTCTCCGAAGAACCAATCGTCCAAAATGAACTCGCGCGCAAGGGCGTCGAGTTCGACCTGCGTATGCGCACGAAAGCTGAATCCGATCCGGTCGTGGCGGCGGCGTCCATCGTCGCGCGCGCCGCGTTCGTCCGCGAACTCGACCGGCTTTCCGCCGACGGTAATATCCACCTGCCCAAAGGCTCGGGCTCCGAAGCCAAGAATGTCGCGATTGAACTAGTCGGCCGGCTCGGCCCCGCGATCCTCGTCAATTTCGCCAAGCTTCACTTCAAGACCGCTTACGAAGCGCGCGGCCTCGAACCGCCCGCCCCCAAGCCTTTCAAGGGCCGCAAAAAAGCGGAATAAGCCGTGGCCTCGCTGGCATCATTCGACCGCAAGAAAGGTGCCGACCGTCCAGGTATCGCGGGCGTTGATGAGGCCGGTCGAGGCTCACTTTGCGGCCCGGTCGTCGCAGGCGCCGTGCTGCTCGACGCGGGGTTCTACGGCGAACCGACGTGGCTGCGCAAATTGGCCGGGGCCAATGATTCGAAAAAGCTTTCGCCAGAAAAACGTGCCGTGTTTCGCGCCCGTATCGCGGAAATGGAAGCGGAAGGGAAACTGAAGACCGCCTGGGCCACCGGTTCGGTGATGGAAATCTCTGCGCATAATATCCTCGGCGCCACCCGCCTCGCGATGGCTCGTTGCATCGCCAAACTCGCCCAAGGCACAATCGCTCCACTCTTCGCCACCGCCGGCACCGAGGGCGAACTGTTCGGACGGTCAGATGCCCGCACGTTCCTCGTGCTGGTCGACGGTCTACCGCTCCGCCCCTTCGCCTGGGCCCATGAATCCGTCAAAGGCGGCGACGGTAAGAGCCTCGCCATCGCTCTGGCTTCGATCATCGCGAAGGTCGAACGCGATCGCATGCTCGTCGAAATGCACGCGCGCTTTCCGCAATACGGTTTCGCCACGCATAAAGGTTACGGCACGCCCGAACACGTCGACGCCCTTCGAAAGCACGGCTCCTGCGCTGAGCATCGCGATCTCTTCGTCCGTACCATCCTCGCCGGCGATGCCCCTCCGCCCGAATCCATGGACGGAGAATTCAGTTTTGAATAAGAGATACATTCCCGGGTGACAGGTGACGGGCACGGGAGCCGGGAGTTCAGGCTCCGGCCTTTCGGGATTCAGCCGCAGGAACCCGAAGCCGATGGCCGAGGGCTAAACAGCCGACTCCTGAATGGCCGATGCCCCAATGGCCGTCACCCGTCACCTGGGATATTGCATCCCCCGCCGCATCCTTTCCGGTCTCCCTTTAAGTTCGTCTCTCTGCCTTAGATAGGGCTGACCACCCTTGGTGAGTCGCGGTTGAGCGAGGCCGCTCAACCCTACCTCAACACAAACGGATGCGATGTCATCGCATCCCTGCCCGATCCCGCCACCTGCCACCCGAAACGTGCCTCCCACCTTTACACCTTCGTCACCCTTGCCCCTTGGCCAACTAACTCTACCACTCAGCCGCTCGCCGTCGCATCTACCAGTAACCACGCCCAGGTTGCGACCACCCCCTCTTTCCGGGCATTCAAGCGATCATAATCCCGAATCATCGAACGCAATTCTCCCGGCGACATCCGCGGATCGCCGGTCACGCCGCTGCGATGTAGCGACCGCAGAAAATCCAACGCAGTCGGGTAGATTTCTTCCGATTCCAAGACGCCATGCGCATGGACGTCGAACTTCGCGGCTTTTAATAAATTCAACCATTGGGCTTCATCGCGCCAACGCACCGGCCCTTCGCCGATAAGGTCCCTCAGTTCATTGAGGCAAGGATCACACGGGACGCCGAGAAGCAGTCGCCCGCTTTCCGGTAACGCGGCATGCCAATGTTTCAAGACCGCCGCCGGATCCGTCGACCAATGCAGGAGTCCGGTCGAGGCGAGTGCGCCAGCCTTCTCGATCGGGCCAAAGGCATCATGCACTTTCCAGTTCGCCGCGGGTACAGACTCGCGCCCAATTTCCACCATGGCGGGCGAGGAATCGGTGGCGTCGACGTTCACGCCCTGCGCAAGGAGCGCGGCGGTCAGGAAACCGGTCCCAGCGCCGAGCTCGGTCACGCGCACTCCCCGCCGAAACGGCGCAAACGCGGCCAGCGCTTCCGCAAAGCGCTTCTGCGGGGCGGCATGCGCCTCATAAGTTTCGGCTCGTTCGTGAAAATGCATCAGGGTCAGGCGTTCAAGAATTCGTTAAGGTTGTGTCCTAGGCCTTCTCCAATATGACAGCCGAGGATGGCTTGGCAAACGCCCTCCGGATTTAACAGGGTGTCTTTCTCGCCGACGTAAGCCTCCCACCCTGCGGGTAAACCTTGGCGGCCAAACGTGACCAGCGAGATGCCCGCGGGCTGAATCAGCACATCCAAACCCGCCAAGAGATATTCCAACGCATAGGGCAACTCGGTGCCGATCATTGGGGCCAGTCCGGCTCGCTTCCGGAAATCAGCCAAAGCCGCGGCCGGCTCGGTCTCCAGCCAGCGACGCAGCCACTTGACCTGCGTTTCCGGAATCCGTCCACAGGCCCCATGCTCCGCGCAGAAGGAAGTGAAAGGTGCGAAGAGCAAAACTTTCGCCGGCAACTTTACGCCTCGGGCCCCAGCTTCTAAAATTAAATGCGCCCCGAGCGACCACGCGATGACGGCATCACAACCGACGAGATTTTCCGCCGCACCCATGACCGGCGGATAAATCAGGTGCTCGGCCTCCGGCGCATGCGCCACGGCGATGGCGCGCATTTCTTCTAACGAAACGCCCCACCCTCCCATCCACCCTATCTTCATACGCAGACGCCTTTCAACGCAGCGGTGAAATCAGCGAGTACCTGCGGCGTGAGTCCACGACGTAGTGAAATTCGAATTCGCCCCGTACGCACCGGGACGGTGGGCGGGCGGATCGCCGAGACCATGAAACCAGCCGCCCGCAACGCCGTGGCGTATTTTAAGGTGATCTCCGCATCGCCCAAGATGAGCGGGATGATCGGTGAATCGCCCGAGGGCACCGCGAAGCCAGCATCCAATAAGGCGTCACGCCAAGCATGCGACATCGCTTGCAGCTGAATGCGTTCGACCGCGAGGGCTTTGACCCGGCCGATGGCGGCCAACGCCGCGGCCGCACAGGAGGGCGCCAGGTAAGTCGAGTAGACGAATTCGCCGGCGAAATTAATCAGGGCGTCGCGCACTTCCGGGGCATGCGAGAGCACATAAGCTCCCTGCGAGCCGAGGCCTTTGCCGAGCGTGCCCACAACGATGTCAGCCGCCGCGAAAACGCCCTGTTCTTCCTGCAGGCCAGAACCCGTCGCGCCATACCAACCCGTGGCGTGGGCTTCATCGAGCACCCAGCAAAAACCAAAGCGCTGACGCAATGAAGCCAGGCGCTTTAGGTCCGGACTGTCCCCGTCCATGGAATAAACGCTCTCCGTGACCACAAAGATTACCCCCTCCAACGCTGGCTCCTCGTGCAACATGAGTTCGAGCGCATCGAGATCGTTATGCGCGAACCTACGCAACCTCGCTCCCGAGGCCATGATCCCATCCAGCATGCTCGCGTGGACCAAGCGGTCGGCGAGGATGAGGTCGCCCTTCTTCGGCAGACCGCCGAGTACCGCGGAGTTGGCTGAGAAACCGGTGTTCATCACCAGGCCATGCTCGTAGCCCTGCCAGGTCGCGAGGGTCTGCTCTAGCCGCTGGTGTAATTCGGTATAGCCCGTGACGAGCGGCGACGCGGAAGACGAAGCCCCCCATTCGTGCAAGGCCGCGACACCGGCTTCGACGACCGTCGGATCACGCGATAGGCCCAGGTAATCATTATCCGCCAAGTTGACGCGGGCATCAGTCGAGGACCGGGCGCTTAGCTTGCGACGCAGCGTCGAGCCCTCGCGTTGCGCGAGAGACATCCGGAGACGCTGCAGCAAGGCCGCGTTCATTTCGGTAGAAAATGGAAACGGACCGACTTCGCCCCACGACCAGATTCGCCCAGCAAGGGAATCCAAGATTCCGCCAGACCCGCGCGATTAGCCGCCGCCACCGCGACCGAAGGCTTCTTGATCGCATTCAACCACACGCCCATCGGGCCTTCGTAATGACGACTAAGATACGCAATCGCCATGCGCGCTTGGTTAATTGCGCCCAGGCGATCTTCCACGACGACAATGACGACGGTCGGGTTGATGGCCGCCGCAAAATCCGCCCAGTCCTTACCTTTAGGATCGATGGGCACAGCCACTCCGCCGGCGCCTTCGATGATGCGGCACGGCGCATACGGCACCTCACGATAAAGTTTCAGCAGCGTGACGAGGTCGAGTTTCTTGCCAGCTTTCTTGGCTGCGGCCAAGGGCGCAATCGGCGCGGCGAGCGTCATCATCGTATGCGCTTCGGCCCACTTACCTGCGGCCTTAGGAGCGTCCGCCGCCCGCCCAGCACCCGCACCCGATTCGACAGGCTTGATGACCTGCGTAAAACCATCCCGTGATAGGCGGCGGGCTAACAGTCCGGCGACGTGGGTCTTACCCACGCCAGTGTCGCTGCCGGTGACGAAGAGGATGGCCATATTATTTGCAACCGCAGCCGCCTTGGCCGCAGGATTCTTCGGTGGCGTTGGCGGCGGC
>JBAXRS010000028.1:0-21615 GCA_037131085.1 Verrucomicrobiota bacterium
GATTCGGGGAAGCCGAACTCCATCCCGACCTTACCGTTGCGTAGGGTTGGCTTGATGATGGTGCTTTCGGGAGTGTAGCCGCCTTTACCGACTTGCAGTTCATAATTATTTACCCGATCGACGGTGATCTTGGTGGGCGTGCGTCCGACGGCTTTGCCGTTGAGACGAACGGCTGCACTTGTCGGGTTCGAAGTGATTATGACGGTGTCGGTCTGCGTAGAGACCGAAGACGAAGTGCAACCGGAAATAGCTGCACAGAGGATAAGGAGTGAGACGGGGAGGCGCATGGATAGGCTGGTCAAGGGCATCAAATTCCGCCCAAATTGTTCCGAGACTCAACCCCTAAAAGGTTCTGTCACCAAAGGTTGACAGAGCCGAAATGTGAACAAATCTGTGAATAGAGTGTTTGGCCAGCATAGCTCAGTTGGTAGAGCAGCCGTTTTGTAAGCGGCAGGTCGTCGGTTCGAGTCCGTCTGCTGGCTCCACTTAACTCTAGAATTTAAGACTTTTTAGGCCTTTTTAACGGTTATTTGGCCCCGGTGGGCGGCTGCCAGTTGGGCCCATGGCGGAGGGCATCAGCCACGGTGATATAGGGCCTTAATTTTGCGACTTCATGGACCCGCACCATGGCACAACCTTGGGCGATACCCCAGATAGCCGTGGCCACATTCGCTTCATGACGGTCCGATGGGTCGGGTCTATCCAGTACTAATCCGAGAGTGGATTTGCGGCTCGTGCCGAGCAGGACGGGAAAGCCCAGGGCGGCGATTTTTTCTAAGTTACGAACTAAGAGGAGATTTTGCGTCGGCGATTTACCAAAGCCAAATCCCGGATCGAGCCAGAGCTGTTGGGGTGGGATGCCGGCTTGCCTGGCGAGTGCGAGCGACTGTTTGAGGTCGGTAATTAATTCAGGCCAGAAGCCCTCGCCTGCGGGCAGCGCCTGGCGGTGCATCAGGATAAGGGGGCAGCGCCATTCGGCACAGATCCGCGCCATGGGGGAGCCCTTCGCGTCGGCTTCATGGCGCGCCCCTTCAATATCATTGATAATATCCGCGCCCGCTTCGAGGCAGGCTCGGGCGACGTCAGCCTTGTAGGTATCGATGGAAAGGGGGATTTGCGGGAAGCGTTGCCGAATCAAATTCAGGGCAGGCAGTAGGCGTGAAAGTTCGGTGGCCGTATCGATGGGCACGGCCCCAGGCCGAGAGGATTCGGCGCCGAGGTCGAGGATATCGGCGCCTTCCGCCACTAATTTTTCAGCCTGTCGCAAGGCGTCTTGAGCGGAAAAGGCAAGGCCGGCGTCTGAGAAGGAATCTGGGGTGACGTTGACGATCCCCATGATTAGCGTGCGGGCCCTCCAGTCGGGCAATGGTCTGTCATGTGGGCTACTCCAGGACATATAGAAGGGGGTTATGGGGGGCTGGCTGGGGAGCAACCTTCAAGGGAGGATTTGGGGTAGAAGAGGGCAGTGGACAGTATATTAGCGTAAATGATAGAGGAATAAAAATCATAAAATGTTGAATATAAGTAGTTTGTATAAAATTTTGCCTAAATAAGATTCTACTAAATCGGAACAGAGACCGGAAGTATCCCGATGTCTAAGGGGGGCTTGCAAATGACATCCTTTTTACAAAGTTACACTCGTCCGAATACCACCATTATGTTTTCACGCTTTTTTAGTCGGGCAGGCCTTTTTGCCGCCCCTTTTCTTGCCCTGCTTATTGCTGGCTGCTCCAAGGCGGACTACATGGTACGCAAATCGACCTTAGACCCCAAGGGTCCCGTCGCCCAAGTGCAGTATGATGTTTTCATGGACACCGTTTGGCTGGTCTTGGTCCTTTTTGCCCTTGTCGGTGGAATGATGGTCTACGCGGTCATCCGTTTCCGTTCCCGTCCGGGCGACGACGATAAGGCGCCGATTATCGAAGAAGGTCACGGCAACCCGTTGATTGAGATCGGACTGATTAGCGCCTCCATCGGGGCCTTGGTGTTCATCGCTGTCCCGACGTTGAGCGCCATTTGGTATACGGATGATGTTCCGGCTGAATCCGTCCCGACCTCCAAACTTTCGGCTTGGTATCCTCGTTTGAATGCAGGCAAGGAAGTTTATGCTAAGGCCCTGGAAGAGCAGGTCTTGGAAATCGACGTCATCGGTAAGCAATGGTGGTTCCGATTCGAATACCCTCAGCTGGGCCTCACCAACGACGCCAAGCATTCCGTCCCTAATGAGATGGTGATTCCCCGCGGCAAAGCGGTGCGTATCAATTTACGTTCGGAGGACGTCATCCATTCTTTCTGGATTCCCAAGATCGCCGGTAAGGTCGACCTAATGCCCGGACGCAAGAACCACATGTGGATTCAGGGCAACGAAGTCGGTCACTATTACGGACAATGTGCAGAGTTCTGTGGCGACTCTCACGCTTACATGATGTTCCGTTGCGAGGTCGTGGAGCCAGAAGAATTTGCCAAATGGGTCCAACATCAGAAATCTGAAGCGGACCCGGTGGCGGCGGAGACCAAGGCCGAAAAGGGTAAGGCGCTCTTTGGCGCCAAGACTTGTGCGATGTGCCACAATATCGGCGGACACTACGGTGCTGGCGCTTTTGCCCCCGACCTTACGCACGTCGCTTCGCGCAAGTCGCTCGCGGGGGCTTGGATGGATAATCGCGATCCCAAGGCCCAGTTGGCCAAGGAGCAGTTAATGAAGAACACCGAGCAGTCCGTCGAGGTCGACCGCGCCACCCTCAAGGCCAATCTCATTAAGTGGATCGGCTCCTCCGGTGTTTCCACCGGTGCGGATGGTAAGAAGACCAAGGACGTCAAGCCCGGCAACCGGATGCACTACTACAAGATGTTCAACGTCGTGAGCCTCAATGAAACCCATCAGACCTTCAACGCCGACGAACTCGATTGCCTCTCCGAATACCTTCTCACGCTAAAGTAAAATCCTGAATTTTTCAAAAATGTCCCACGACACTCATCACGCCCCAGTCGCCTCCAAGTTAGACCTCGCCCCCGAGCGCAGCGACCTCGGCTTCATCCGCCCCGACCGTACGACCGGCTGGTTGGATTGGCTGACCACCGTTGACCACAAGAAAATCGGCGTCCTCTACGGTGCCTTCGCCATGCTGTACTTCTTGATCGGCGGCGTGGAAGCGCTAATGATTCGTACGCAGCTGATTCGGCCCGACAATGATTTCGTGACCGCTCGGATGTATAACCAGCTGTTCACCATGCATGGCACCACGATGATCTTCTTGGGCGTCATGCCTTTGTCGGCGGCGTTCTTTAACTTCCTCGTCCCGCTGCAAATCGGGGCGCGCGACGTGGCTTTCCCTCGTCTGAACGCTTTCTCGCTCTGGACTTTCGTCTTCGGGGCTTTCGTGTTGAACGCCAGTTGGCTCTTCGAGTTCGGACACCTCGCCGGATGGTTTAACTCTTTCGACTGGCATAAGGCCTTAGTCTACACCGATTTTGCTCCGGCCAATGGTTGGTTCAGCTACGCTCCGCTCTCCGGTACGTTCGGTCAGGCGGATGCCGCCTCCCTGCAGGCTCCGCGCTTTACGGGCGTAGGCACGGATTTTTGGATCATCGGCATTCAGGTGCTGGGTATCGCATCCTTGGCCGCTTCGTTCAACTTCATCTGTACGATCATCAACATGCGCGCCAAGGGCATGACAATGATGCGCCTGCCGGTCTTCACTTGGATGACGCTCGTTACCTCGTTCCTGATCATCTTGGCCTTCCCGGCGATCACCGTCGCGCTAATCGAACTGATGTTCGACCGCCAATTCGGTGCTAACTTCTTCAACCCTTCGGCGGGTGGTCAACCAGTCCTTTGGCAGCACCTCTTCTGGATCTTCGGTCACCCCGAGGTTTACATCCTGGTTTTACCCGCGATGGGTATCGTCTCGGAAATTCTTCCGACGTTCTCAGGCAAATCGCTCTTTGGTTACCCGATCATCGTTTTCTCGGGGGCGGTCATCGGCTTCCTCGGGTTTGCCGTCTGGAGTCACCACATGTTCACCACGGGTCTGGGTCCGGTGCCCACGGCGGCTTTCGCGCTGCTGACTATGGCCATCGCCGTGCCCACCGGCGTGAAGATCTTCAATTGGATCGGCACCCTCTGGGGTGGTCGCATCCGCTTCACGCCGCCGATGGTCTTGGCGCTCGGTTTTATCTGGATGTTCATGTGCGGCGGTTTCTCTGGCGTCATGCACTCCTCCGCTCCCGCCGATTCCCAACAGCAGGATAGTTACTTCGTCATCGCGCACTTCCACTACGTGCTGCTCGGTGGCGTATTGCTCGGCTTGATGGCCGGGCTCTACTTCTGGTTTCCCAAGATTTTCGGACGGATGCCGAACGCCCCGCTCGCCTACTTGGCTTCCGGCTTGGTCATCCTCGGCTTTAACATGGCGTTCGGGCCGATGCACTATCTCGGGCTCGCCGGGATGGCTCGGCGGACGCATACCTACCACGCCGGCAATGGCTGGGAAACTTGGAATTATGTCGCCACCATCGGCGCCTACATCTTGGGAGCCGGGGTTTTCCTTGCTTTCATGAACCTGGTCTGGACGGCGTTCAAGGGTAAGAAGTGCTCCAGCGATCCGTGGGGTGGCCGCACGATGGAATGGTCGCTGCCTTCGCCGGTGCCTGAATATAATTTCGCCCAAAGCCCAATCATCGCCGCGCGGGATGCTTACTTCGAAGACAAGCACGGCGGTCGGCGCATTAGTTATGAAAATGACGGCGGTAACGCCGGCGTCCACATGCCCAGCCAATCTTGGATGCCACTTCTGGCCAGCGCCGGATTCTTGTTCATCGGGCTAGGGATGCCGATGATGTCGATGCGCATCCCGCACGCGGGCTGGCTCGTCATCACCGGCCTCGCCGTCCTCTTCGTTGGTATCTGGCTTTGGGCGCTCGAGGGCCCCGGCGGCTACATGCTCAAGACTCCCGTAGCTCCCAGTTCTTCAGGTCAGCCATCGCCGGCGGCCGCGACCTCCGCTCACTGATTCAGCCCTCGCTCCACTCTTTAAACCTGAATTTATGTCGCAAGCTGCTGACGCGCATGACGCGCCTACATCCACCGGAATCGACCACAAGAAGCTCATCATGTGGCTTTTCTTGGCTTCCGATTGCATGTTCTTCGGAACACTGATCTCGACGCACCTGCTCTATCGCAAGCTCTACCCGACCGGCTTCACCGACGCCGAGGGCCATCAGCACTTCATCCAGAATCTCTTCAATATCGAACTGACATCTTTTTCGACGTTCATCCTGCTGATGTCGTCGTTCCTGATGGCGCTGGCGGTTTCTGCGATGCACAAAGGGGAAATCAAATCGTTCCGCCGTAATGTCCTCGGGGTGATTTTCTTCGGGCTAATCTTTTTAGGCTGTCAGGTATTTGAGTTCACGCACTTCTACCACGAAGGCCTGACCATCCAGAATAGCGTCCTGGGCTCGACCTTCTACGTCCTCACGGGTACTCACGGGACCCACGTAGCCATCGGCGTACTCTGGCTCGTCCTGCTCTACTTCTATAGCTTCTCCGGCAAACTGGGCGGCCATATGGGGGCGCTCGATGTAGAAGTCGCGGGTCTCTACTGGCACTTCGTCGACATCGTTTGGATCATCATCTTCACCCTCGTCTACCTGGTCGAATACCTCGGGCCCAGCGGCATCTGGGGCAGCGGACTGCCTACGCTCACCAAATAAACCCTCTTTCCTACGCACATGTCCGAAGCCGCTCCCTCTAAAGACTTTCTCGCCGAAGAAGTTCGTCGTTATCACCACTTCATCACGCTGGCCCTTTGGCTGGCGGCCATCACGGGCGCCGAAATCGTCCTGATCTTTCTGCCGATTCCGCCGCTGGCGGTCTTGACGGTGCTGAGCCTGATGTCCGCCGGAAAATTCTTCGCGGTCATTCTTTGGTTCATGCATTTAATCTACGACAAGAAGCTGCTCTTCTGGCTCTTCCTGACGGGGCTGTTGCTCGCTTTCGCGACTTTCAGTGCCTTGATCTCCCTGTTCGGCGTCGAGCGCATCGATACCCGTTGGTTCGCCTGATTTATTCTTAGGTCAAAACGGCCGGCCTTACCGCCGGCCTTTTTTGTGCCAACGCTTGCGGCGAGAGCTCGGCCTGATTAAAAGAAAGTCATGAATATCCCGCTGCACTGGCATACGGAGCCGCTTTTGCTGCTGCTGGTGGTCGGGGCTTCCTGGGCCTACGCTTTGGTCGTCGGTCCGGGCCGCGAGAAGTTCGCCCCCGCGCTCAAGCGCTATCCGCTCGGGTACGCGCTACGTTTTCACGCCGGCGTCATCGTCGCGTATCTCGCCGTGGGTTCGCCCCTCGACCAAATCGCCGAAGGCTTCCTTTTCTCGGCGCACATGTTGCAGCACATGCTGCTGATTTACGTGGCCGCCCCGTTGATCGTCACGGGTTTGCCGCCCGACCTCCTCGATCCCTTCTTGCTGGCGCGGCCAAGACTCACGTCAGTTTTGCGATGGGTCGTCCATCCGATCACCGCTGCACTGGGTTTCACGATGCTCTTTTCGCTCTGGCACTTTCCAGAGTTTTATGAGGCCGCGTTGCGCAGCCGACCGCTGCATATCGTGGAGCACTGGTCGATGTTCGTGCCGGCCTTATTCTTGGTCTGGCCGCTCTTGTCTCTTTCCCGGGTCTTGCCGCGCATCAGTTTCGGCGGCGCGATGATTTACTGCTTTGCCTTGATGATCGCGGATCTACCCCTTTGGGCGGCTTTAATCTTTGGCGAGCATCCCATTTATGAGACTTACCGGCTCGCGCCCCGCATCTGTTGGCTGACGGCCAGCGATGACATGATCCTGGGCGCCGCCGTGATGAAGGGTTTCAACGAAATCTTTTCCCTGGTCAATATGGGGTGGGCTTTCTTCGCCTGGTACCGCCGCGATCGTTAATTAATGCCGACCGGCCCGCTTGAGCAGCCAAAGCGCGGTCGAAATAACAATGATATTAGGCAGCCAGATCAACAGGTCGGGATGATAGGCGGGGTTCTTCACCCACGCCGCCGCCGAGGTCAGCATATAATAGGTGAGGGCGACGCCGAGAGCCACGGCGGCATTCACGAATGTTTCCGAGCGCCCGACCCGCACGGCCAAGGGGACGGCCAGCAGGCAGAGCGAGAAGATGGAAACGGCGCCGGCGAGGTGCGACATGAACTGCGTGCGCACCATCATTTTCCGCAGGGCGATTTCGTCGGCTTTCGCATCGGGTGGCACTTGCCAGCCTGTGTCCATGGCGTCCCAGAGTTCGGCGGTAGTGAGCCAACGCAACTTCCGTTCCACCGGCCCGTTTTCCTTGAAGATACTACTGGCGGGAAATTCCAGACTCGAAGCTTGGGCGGAAGCAAATGAAGCCGGCTGGCTGAAGGCCGTATCCCCTGGCGGTCGCGACTCCATGCGGGCCTCGGTAAGGTTTACCCTGAGGATCGCCGCCCCAGCCGGATTGATTGCGCGGACGATACGGGCTTCGCGGGCGTGGATCGTCTGGACGAGTTGGCCGCGCGGGTCCAGGCGCCAGAGCCAGAAGTCTTTTAAGATTTCATCCTCTCGCTCGCCAGCGCGGATGATCACGCCGGGGAACTGGCGGTTAAGTTGGCCCGGCACGATAATCGACGACGGGTTATCTTTCGCCGAGCCCACGAGCAACCGCCGGAATTCTGTGTTCGCGATGGGAGCTACTTCTAGGTTTAACCAGGCTGAAAACACAACGAGCCCGCTGGCGAAAATCAGGGCTGGTCGGGCGATCCGCGATAAACTCCGTCCGCTGGCTTTCATCGCGGTCAGTTCGTGCTGCGAACTCATCCGCCCAAAGGCCAGCAAGACCCCCGTCAGCATCCCCAGCGGTAACGCATAAGGGATAACGCCCGGAAACAGCAGGCCGATCATTTCGAGCCCTTGACCGCCAGAGACTCTTCCGGTGGCGATGGCACCGATGACGTCCTTGAGGACATTACCGGCGACCATAATGAAGACGAAGGCACCTGTCGCGGCGCTCCCAGCGGTGGCGGTTTCGATTAAGACGTGGCGGTCAAGAATGCGCACGGGACTATCCAACCCCAGTGCCAGCGATTCTCCAAGGCGAAAGCCTCAAGGCGTAGCTTTCTGGTCAAGGTTAGCGGGCAGTCCGCCGCCCCAGATGGCCTCCACTTCGCCGTTCCGCACCCAGCCGGTTTTTCCTTCAGCCGTTTGCACCCGCGTGTGCCCGTTAAAGCCTCGCTCGGTCCGGACGATATCCCCTTCGCCGATGCCGCTCACGGGCTCACCTTGTGCTGTAGGGGTAAGCCGAAGGGCAACGTCGGCCCGACGTACCACGGCCCTTTGGGCGTAAGTGTGCGAACCCCACAGCCCAGGTAGGGAAAGCGCCAACAAAGTGGCGAAGGTTACCAAGCCGCGCTGATACCACGCACCCTTGTTTTTTGGGCTGAACATAGGAAGGGCGACACAGAGCACCATGCCCCAAAAAGAAATGCCGGCGAGGATGAGCCAAGTATCGGCTCTCAAAAATGCGGAATAGTTTTCCGACCACGTCGCGGTGGGCCGTTCGATCCCGCCCGCCGTCTGGGCATGACGCAGGCCAGCGATGGCCACCGTATCTCGAGGGTCAAGCAGGAGGGCGCGCTCCCAACATATTACCGCCCGTCCTTTACGACCTAACTTCCATTCCGCATTCCCTAAAGCGGAAAGTAAGGGCGCGGTTAGGCCGTCGCGGTGGCCTTGTTCCTGCCATTGTTCCACCGCACTCGCGTAATCTCCTTGAGCGTAAGCGATCTCTCCGGCAGTCGGCTCGGCAATGACCGTCAAGACGCTTAGCAACAAGAAGACCAGACTCAGAAATTTCGGTTTCATAGTTTGGCTTCAAGTTGGGCGAGCAAGGCCAAGGCCAGCGAAGGTTCGGCAAGGAGCGTATCCAGCCGTCGCGGGGCGAATTTATCTCCCTCCGCTGTCTGAAAGAGCGTTTCCAACAAAGCAAGCGGGGCGTCGGGCAGCACTCGTAAGATATCGCGATGGGTAAGGGCTTGGGCCTTGGCTTGCAAAAGAGCGCCACTGCCGATGCGTAAACCTGCGACAATCGCCCGCGCAAAGGCCGCCGAATCATGCTTCTGAGCAGCCTGTCGGGCCTGCCGCGCCGCGCGGTGACAACTTCTTCGGGCGTGATAGTGAATCAGAATTTCTGGATGCGCTGAAAGATAGCCCATGATTAGGACGACGCCGAGGCCCAGGGTGAGGAGCGTGAAAAGAATCCCGTTGGTGGCCCAGAAAGATTTTGAAGCCGCCAACGGTTGAATCGACGCAACGGGAGTGCTGAGCGCCGAGCGAAGATTGGGCTGGGGGGTTGCCAGTCCGGCCAAGGCTTTAGTCATCGCGCCGTTCGCTCCCGCCCTTGGGTCGACTTTAACCAAGTCGACCATGGCGGGCGCTGTCCCCGTGACCGTCACTTCTTGCGGAGCGAAGACCACTTGGTTGAAAGAACGGGTTTCCGGGTCGAAACTCGCCAAGCGAATCTCGGGCGTCAGAAGTTTCCCGGGAAGGCGAGGGATGAGCGTATAAGAGAAGATGCGCTGATCTTCGGCTCGTCGCCGCCGCTCGGTCGCCGGGATGATATCCCAATTTTCTCCGCCGATAATCTCCGGGGGAATGATGCGCTCGAGGTTACCTTCGCCCGCCAGAATGGCCCGCAGCCGGATGGGCTCGCCCACTTCAGGCGAGAGGTTGGAGAGCTGAATCGTGTCCGTTAAGAATTTGCCGATAGCTCCGTTCCAGTTCGCAGGCCGGCCGGCTTCGGGGACGTGCTCCACGTTGATGCGGCGGCGGAAGGTAAAGGGTCGATCGCGACTGGGGGAGCTGAACGCGCTCGTGACCCCGACTTGAATCAACATGATGCCGTTGAGGGCGAGCTCGCTGGAGCCGGTTCGGATGGGTGTCAGCTCGAAGGCGGTGAGGAGACCTTGGCCATTATCGAGCGGCTGCGCCCGATCGCTCAGGAGTTGAAAGCTGAAACCCTCGGCTTCGCATTCCAGTCCGAAAGAGCCGGAGACAAATTCCTGTTCGCTGCCGCGTAGCAGGATGGCGCCCGGGATACGCTCGCCGACATAAAAGGTGCGATCAGGTAATTCCAGCTCGGCGCGTGCCTGCCCGTCTTTGCGAAAGCCCGTCGCGTTACTCACGTTCAGGGTGATTTTCGGCACCTGAATCATTTTCGCCGGAAATCTGATATTAAAACTCGGAATCTCGTGAGCCCCTTCGGCCTCC
The DNA here is from genome assembly GCA_037131085.1 of Verrucomicrobiota bacterium. Lineage (GTDB taxonomy): Bacteria > Verrucomicrobiota > Verrucomicrobiia > Opitutales > UBA953 > UBA953. Next base: position 10,291 of record JBAXRS010000028.1, read on the forward strand.
GGCGCCACGCCCGAGAAATTCAAGGTAGCCTCGGTCGTGCCCGAACGAAAAATCTGTCCCGAAAAGCGTAAAGCCATCCCGCGCGGCGGCTTGATCTCTTTGCCGACGCGATCGGCGGGTCCCAGGATCACATCGGATTCAATCCGGACTTGCAGGCGGAAGGGCTGGCCTGGGCCGGTCACGGCGGGCGTGATTTCCCAGCTGACGCTGTCGGCCGCCCGTACCGTAAGTAGGGCGAGCCAAGCGAAGAGGATGAACCCAGCATTTCTCATCTCAGTAATCTTTCCCTTTCTTGTCCGTCGGGTTCGCTCCGTTCGCGCCCCCGCCAGGCTTTTGGCCCGACGGCATCTTCCGGCCGAATTCATTTTTCAAACCTTCCAATGAGCCGCGGGCCTCCTGTTCGGTCATTTTCTGTTCCTGGCCTTCGACCGGTTTCTTTTGGTTACCGCCTTGTTTGGCTTTCTGCCGCTCGGGCGGCAGAAAATTTTCATCTTCCTCGTCGCCTTGCGTGTCCGGCGGGAGTTTCTCATCCGGAATCCGCTTGATCAGTTCTTGGATGACCGTCCGCAACTCTTCGAGTTTCTTACGTTGTTCCGCGATGGTGCGGTCCAGCGCTTGGGTTTCGCGCTTAAGCTTACGGAGTAATTCTTCAATCGCCTCCGCATTCGCCATCGCGGCGGCATCGGCGACGTTTAATTCATACGCTCCGCGAAAATCATCCACCGAGCGAGTCCACGCCGCCACGACGTTCGCCCGCTTCGCCACCATCGCCTCTTCTTTGGGGATTAATTTCTTGATGGTCCGAAAGGTGCTCATGCCGCTGCCGAGGGCGGAGACGGCGGGGACGTAATCGGGCTCACGGCCCTCCGCTTTGGCGCGATCGAGAATTTCGATCTGATCTTTCATATCGGAAATATCCGCATCGGCGGCCTCGAGGTAGGAGCGTGCGATCGAGAGTTCCGTGACGTCGCCTTCGGTCTTGCCGCCCAGCAGGGTACGGCCTTTGCCGAAGCGGACATGGCCTAAATTATGCAAGGCCGGTGGCCGGATGGGGTCCTGGTCTTTGGCCAACGAGGCTTTGAGTGCTTCTTCGGCCCCGCTGAGGTCGCCTTGTGCGAGGCGTTGGGTGCCGAGGTTGTGCAGCGTGCGGGCGTCGAATTTATTCAGGTCTTCGGTGGGCTTTTCGACGGCGCCCAGCAGCACCACGAGACCAAGAAGCGTGAGGGATGATTTCATGGGAGGGTGCGGCGACGGGTTGAATAGAGCGATTCGCCAATCAGGAGAAATAAGACGGCGGAGAGAAACCATTCCTCGCGGGGGACGCCCTGTCGCATCGAGCCCAGGGCATCGGTGCCCGCTTGGATCGCCAGGCGGAGCGATTCCATGCCTTCGCCCGCTTGCCCTAACCGGACGAAGCGGCCGCCCGTGCTCTCCGCGAGTTTTTGCAGGGTGCTTTCGTCCAGCCGGCTGAGGACCTCTTCGCCGCTGGAATTTTTCAACGACTCAATGGCGCCCAAGGGCGTGATGATATTAATCGGGCCGCCCGCGGCCGTGCCCACGCCAACGGCATGGATGACCAAGCCTTTGCGGGCCAATTTCTTCGCCGCCTCTACGCCGCCAGATTCCAAGTCTTCGCCGTCAGTCAGGATGATCACTAACTTGCGGTTGCGACCCGAAGAGAAAGCCAGTTCGGCTTCCTCGATTGCCCGCCCGATATCCGTCCCGCTCACCTGGATGCTGGCGGTGTCGGTCTCGTCCAAGGTGCGGAAGAAGGCGTCATAATCACGGGTGAGCGGACATTGCAGGAAGGCTTGGCCCGCGAAGGCGACCAAGCCGACATTACCGGTCCCCTTGCGTTTGATAAAATTGGCGATCGACGCTTTGGCGCGAGTCAGGCGGTTGGGCCGCATGTCAGCCACCAGCATGGATTTTGAGACATCGAGGACGAAGACCACATCCTCAGAGGCGGATGGCTCGGAGCTTATCTCTCGACCCCAGCGAGGTCCGGCCAGCGCCGCCATCATCAGCCAAGCGGCTAAAGCTAAGGCGATATCTTTGGTGAGTCTCCGTGGCGCGGAAAAGTTGGCGATGAGTTGGGTGAGCAGGCGTTCGGCGGCAAAGGTGGCCAGGCTGCGTTGGCGTTTATTTTGTGACCAACGTAATAGGACGAAGAGCATCGCGGCTACGACGAAGCCGAGCGCTAAGAGCCAAGGGCGCTCAAAATGGAAGTCGGCGAAATCCATAGCTTAGGGTGCGCGGGGACGCAGCAGGGCGAGCGCCAGTTCGAAGAATAGACCGAAGGCCGCCAAGGAGATCCAGATCAGCCGGTGGCTTTCGTAAATCACCGTCTCGCGGATTTTAACTTCAGTCCGTTCCAGTTGGTCGATTTCGCTATAGACGCGCAGGAGCTGATCTTGGTCGAGCGCCCGGTAGAAACGGCCGCCGGTGAGTTTAGCCATCTTGCCCAGCATTTCATAATTAGCCGGGTTGATGGTCTGCATCGGGATGGTTTTTCCGAAGACGTCTCGATAAAGCAGGCCAGTGCGAATGTCGAATTGGGGCAGGATCGTGGGCTCATCTTTACCCAGTCCGATGGCATAAAGCTTGATGCCCATCGCGGCGGCCAACTCGGCGGAGGGTACGGGCAAGATGGCCTTGCTCATGTTGTCGTCGCCGTCGGTCAGCAGGATCAGCACCTTGGAGTTCTTACCTTTGATGTTCTTCATCCGATCCACGGCCATCGCCACGGCTTCCCCGATGGCGGTGCCCGTTTCGCGGACGATGCCGATGTGCATGCGGTCCACACCTTTCTCCACCCAAAGCTTATTGATGGTGAGGGGGCTCAGTAAGTAAGGTTTCCCAGAGAAGACGACGGCGCCGATGCGATCATCCGGCCGTTTTTCTAAGAAGTCATGGATGACATTCTGACTGGCCTGCCAACGCGTCACTTCGGACCGGGTGGTGCTCATGTCCAAGGCCATCATCGACCAAGACAGGTCCACCACGAGCATGATATCCAAGCCCTCGGTTTCACGCTCGATTTCTTTGCTCGCGGTCCGTGGTCCGGCGAGCGCGATGATGAGGCACGCAGTCGTGGCGAGTCTGAGGAACGGGCGAAGTGCCCCCATGCCCTCACGAATGGGCCGGGAGACTTCCTGTAATAAATTCGCATCGGGATAAAGGAGTGCCGCCGTTTTGCCGACCCGACCGCGCAGCCAAGCGTATAACGGAAGCAAGGCCAGGAATAACAGGACCCAAGGGTGTTCGAATTCAAAGGCGAGATCCATCAGGCAAAATCGTTGCGCGGGAGTGTCGGAGGCGTGCTTGGGTTCCGGATAAGGGGCGCGGTCTGTTTAATCGCCAGGACTCTTTGGGCTTCCTCGATTTTATTCAGCGCATCGCGCACCCCGGCGATAAGCAACGTGGTTGGAATTTTTACGCCAGAGAATTTTCCGGCGTCGGCCGCTTGCAGGGCGGCCAAGAGCGATTGTCTGGCCGGGAGAAAAGCCGGGAGGCGTAGCAGCTGCGCCGCCAGCTCTTCCGTCGAAAGCGCGAGGCCGGCCCGCGCGTCAATTGCTTGCAGGTAGACGCGAAGCGCCCAAACCAGCGCCAAGGCATTCGCCTCGTCCGGTTTATCTTCCGCACCTTTGAGTGCAGCCTCGAGCGCTAGGTGAGGTGCCGGGGAAGGGCTGCGCTTACGGATTAATGCGACAATCGCCCATCCCGCCAAGGCCAGCAGGACTATTAAGACCGCGACCGACCAGCCATAAGTCTCCCAAAATGCCGGAGCCAGCAAGGGCTGGGGGCTCTGCAGCTGGAATACGTTCTCCTCGGCGGCGATGATCATGTGCGTCGGCGGCGACGGTGTTCGAAAAAGCGAGCCAGCGTGGGTGCGACTTTGGCCTCGGCTTCAAGTCGCGTGCTATCGATGCCCGCTTGGTTTAGCGAGGTGACGGTATGGCTCAGCCGGCGTTCGGCGGCCTGGGCGAATCGTGCGCGAACTTGGGCAGAGCTGGTATCGACTTCGCGGATTTCGCCAGTCTCGGCATCTTCGAGCGCAATCATCCCCACGTTCGGTAACTGACGTTCCCGGGCGTCCACTAATTGCACGCACGCCGTATCATGGCGGGTGTTAAGCTCGCCTAACGCGGCGGCCATGGCGTCGGCTCCCTCTGCTCCTGGGAGAAAATCTGAAACGACAAAAACCATCGAGCGGCGTTTGAGCGCCCGGGCTAAGCGCTTCATCGGTTGAGCGAAAGAAGTTCGCCGCGACTGCGGCTTGAATTCCAAGGCTTGTCGGATGAGGCGAAGGACGTGACGCCGGCCTTTGCGGGCCGAAAGCCAGAGTTCCTCCCGGTCCGTAAAAAGAAGTAACCCGACCTTGTCGCCTGCCTTAAGCGCGGACACCGCTAAGCAAGCGGCGACTTCGGCCGCCCTTTCCCGCAACGTCGAGACACCTGAGCCGAAGTCGGACGAGCCCGAAACATCTAAAGCGATGACCATCGTCAGTTCGCGTTCTTCGCGGTGGAGGCGGATGAAAGGTTTGCCCATGCGGGCGGTGACGTTCCAGTCCATCGACCGGACGTCGTCGCCAGGTACGTATTCGCGGAGCTCTTCAAAATCCATGCCGCGTCCTTTGAAGCGTGAAAGGTAGGCCCCCGCCATCGCATCATTGACCATCCGCGTGGCGACGACCTCGACGCGCTGCGCCCGACGAAGCGTCTCTTGCGGATTGATCGGAGCGACGGTTTCCACCTCGGCGTTACTTAGGCTTAGGGAACGCGCACCGCATCCAGCACGCGGCGGACGATGGTGTCCGCGTCGAGGCCTTCCGCATCTGCCTCATAGGTCAGGATGAGACGGTGACGGAGGACATCGGGGGCGATATCTTTAATATCCTGAGGGGTTACATGGTCGCGGCCTTGGAGGAAGGCCCAAGCCTTGGCGGCCAAAGTGAGATTGATCGTGGCGCGAGGGGAGGCTCCGAATTGGACCAGCTTGCTGAGGTCGGGTCCATCGGGTTGTTGCCCGCGTGTGGCCAAGACGAGCGAGACGATATAATCGCGCACGCTATCCGCGACATAGATGGCATCCACGGCCTGGCGGGCCGCCAAGATTTCTTCCTGCGTAATCACGGCTTCTACTTCGAGCTTTGGCGAGGTCGTCGCCATCGCGTCGAGAATCTTGCGTTCTTCTTCTCGGCTCGGGTAGCCGATGTTCAGTTTCAACATGAAGCGATCGATTTGTGCTTCGGGCAAGGGATACGTCCCTTCTTGGTCAATCGGGTTTTGGGTCGCCAAGACGAGGAAGGGCGAAGGCAGCTTGTGGGTTTCTCCGCCGAGCGTCACCTGGCGCTCTTGCATCGCTTCGAGCAAGGCGGATTGGACTTTGGCTGGCGCGCGGTTGATTTCATCGGCCAAGATAAAGTTGGCGAAGATGGGGCCTTTCTTGACGTTATAATCTCCGGTCTTGGGGTCATAGATTAAAGTCCCGACGATATCGGCCGGGAGGAGATCGGGCGTGAATTGAATCCGGGAAAAACCCGCATGCACCGTTTGGGCGAGCGTCCGGACGGAAAGGGTTTTGGCCAGGCCCGGGACGCCTTCGAGTAAGACGTGCCCATTGGCGAGCAAGCCCACGAGGAGTCGATCGACGAGGTATTGTTGGCCGACGACGACGCGGCCGATTTGTTCACGAATGCGCGGCACCCAAGTGCCTGCAGCGTTAATGTTGGTGGACATGAGGGTAGGGAAATGTCGTGCGGGAAGGCACTTTGGCGGTTCTCCGCTCACTTATTAGCGTCCGGCGATGCCGGTTTCGTCTCTTAACTAAGAGGAGAGCTGAGACTTCTCAACCGTTGCCTTAATAAAAGCGGCAAAGAGCGGGTGGGCTCGGTTGGGCTTGGACTTGAACTCGGGGTGGTATTGTACCCCCACCATCCAGGGGTGATCCTTGACCTCGACGATTTCGACCAAGCCGCTTTGGGGGTTCACCCCGCCGACGCGCAGGCCTGCGGCTTCCAGGCGCGCCCGGTAAGAGTCGTTAAATTCGAAACGGTGGCGGTGCCGTTCTTTGATTTGGTCGGTACCATAGGCCTCGTGAGCCTTGCTTCCGGGGGTCAAAGTACAGTCAAAGGATCCTAAACGCATGGTGCCACCCTTGGTGATTACGCTCTTTTGGGACTCCATCAGGTGGATGACCGGGTCGACCGTCTGGGGGTCGAATTCAGTCGAATGGGCGGTCTTTAAGCCGAGGACATGACGGGCAAATTCGATGACCGTGATTTGCATGCCCAAGCAGAGGCCGTAGAAAGGGATTTTCCGTTCCCGAGCGTAACGAGCCGCGATGATTTTACCTTCGATACCTCGGTTGCCGAAACCGCCCGGCACCAAGATGCCATCCAGTCCTTCTAGTTTCGCCGTGCCTTCCGTTTCCAAAACTTCGGCGTCGATGCGGACAATTTCGACCTCGGTTTCGTTCGCGATACCGCCGTGCACGATCGATTCATAGACGGATTTATAGGCGTCTTGCAGTTCGATATATTTCCCGACCACGCCGACGCGGACTTTGTGTTTCGGTTCGAGTAAACGGCGGACGATTTCGCGCCATGGGCTGATATCAATCGGCTGGCATTGGAGCCCGAGCCGGCGCACGACGACTTCGTCGATACGTTGCTCGGCCAGCATCACGGGTAACTCGTAGATGGAGTTTTCGACGTCGCGGCATTCGAAGACGGATTCGAGGCCGACGTTACAATAAAGTGAAAGTTTCTGGCGGTTTTCATCACCAATCGGGCGGTCGGTCCGGCAAACGAGCAAGTCGGGCATGATGCCGATTTCACGCAGTTTGGCGACGGATTGTTGGGAAGGTTTGGTTTTTAATTCACCCGCCGCCTTGATAAAAGGAACCAGCGTGCAATGGAGGAAGGCGACGTTCTCGCGGCCCGCTTCATGTTGGAATTGGCGCAAAGCTTCCAGGAACGGCAGGCCTTCGATGTCGCCCGTGGTACCGCCGATTTCAGTGATGAGTACGTCGACCCCTTCGCCGCCTTTGAGAATACGGTCTTTGATTTCGTTGGTGACGTGCGGGATGACTTGCACGGTTTTTCCCAGGTAGTCTCCACGGCGTTCTTTCTGGATGACGGTCTCGTAGACTTGTCCGGAGCTGAGACTGTTCAGGCGCGAGAGTTCGCCCGAGGTGAAGCGTTCGTAGTGCCCGAGGTCGAGGTCGGTTTCCGCTCCGTCATTCAACACGTAAACTTCGCCGTGTTGATAGGGGCTCATGGTCCCCGGATCGACGTTGAGGTAGGGGTCAAATTTTTGAATCCGCACTTTCAGTCCCCGGCATTCGAGTAGGGCGCCCAGGGCCGCCGCGGTGAGGCCTTTTCCGAGCGAGGAGATGACTCCGCCAGTGACAAAAATATACTTCATGGAGGGCGTGGCGGGTGGGGGTTTTGTAAAAAAGATAAGACCGGCTGGTCCTGTGCGGTCAGCCGGTCTGGACTTTCGAATTGCATGCTCAAGAAAAGTTCTGGCAAGCGGTTTTTCCGAAATCGAGCCCCCAGAGGCGCCGGGCGAGGCGTTCTGGCCCTATGAGGGTTTTTCACGCCAGGCTTTGGCATCGCTAATACCTCCCCGTTGGCGCGTCTCGGTGGTGGTAGGGGGTCGATTGGTCTATTTGATAGTTTTTGCGTCTCAGCCTATCCCTCTTTTTGCCATGTCCGAAAGTTCTTCTTGTTCCAGCTGTAAGCCTTCTTCGATTGGGAAGAAGGTGGTCATGGCACTTAGTGGCCTGATTTTGGCCGGTTTCGTCCTCGGGCACATGTCGGGTAATTTACTCATGTTCCAAGGCAAGGAGGCGATCAATGCCTACGCGCAGTGGCTGCACGAACATGCTGGCCTGCTTTGGTTTTCACGTATCATTCTTATCATCAGCGTTTTAGCGCACATTTGGACCGGTATTTTACTTTCCTTGGAGAATCGGGCTGCGCGTGCCGGCGGCCCAGCCACCGAGGCGACCCGCCAAGCGACGATCGGCTCTCGCACCATGCCTTATTCGGGCTTGGTCATTCTCGCGTTCATCGTTTTTCACCTGCTGCATTTTACCTTCCGGGCCGTGGCCCTGAACGGCGTGGATTATGGCGATAATGTCTACGCTATGGTGGTCGCGGGCTTCAGCTCCAAGGCGGTCGCGCTGTTTTATATGATTAGCCTGCTGTTGCTGTGCCTCCACTTGAGTCACGGCGTGAGCAGCGTGTTCCAGACGCTCGGTCTGCGCAACGAGCGCTGGCGGGGCCGGTTGGACGTGATCGCTCTCGTCTACGGCTGGGTGATCGCCCTCGGTTTCATTTCCATTCCTTTGGCCGTCCTCACGGGCTGCCTCAAGTAAGCGCCCGTCCCCATGAAACTCGAATCAAAGATCCCCGCCGGCCCGCTGGCTGATAAGTGGAATAATCATAAGGCCAAGATGCGCTTGGTGAGTCCCGCCAATCGTCGCAAGTATCATGTCATCGTCGTCGGCTCGGGCCTCGCCGGCTCCGCCGCTGCCGCCTCGTTCGCCGAGATGGGTTTTCAAGTCTCTTGTTTTTGCTACCAAGACAGCCCTCGCCGGGCGCACTCGATTGCTGCGCAAGGCGGCATCAACGCGGCCAAGAATTATCAAAACGATGGCGACAGCGTGCGCCGTCTCTTCCAAGACACCATCAAGGGTGGAGATTATCGCGCCCGCGAAGCCAACGTTTATCGCCTGGCCCAAGTCTCGACGAACATCATCGACCAGTGCGTCGCGCAGGGCGTGCCTTTCGCCCGCGAATACGGGGGCTTGCTCGCCAACCGCTCTTTCGGCGGCGCCCAAGTTTCCCGTACGTTTTACGCCCGCGGGCAGACCGGCCAGCAACTGCTGCTCGGAGCTTACTCCGCACTTTCGCGGCAGATCGGGCTCGGTGCCGTCAAGATGTATACCCGTCATGAGATGTTGGATCTCGTGCTCATCGACGGTAAAGCCAAGGGCATCGTCACGCGCGATCTCGTCACCGGTGCCGTCGAATCCTGGGCCTCCGATGTCGTCGTGGTCTGCACCGGCGGTTACGGCAACGTCTTCTACCTCTCGACGAACGCCCAAGGTTGCAACGTGACGGCGACGTTCCGCGCCCACCGCCGGGGTGCTGGCTTCGCCAACCCTTGCTACACGCAAATTCACCCGACCTGCATCCCCGTGCATGGCGAAGATCAATCCAAGCTGACGTTAATGTCCGAATCGCTCCGCAACGACGGGCGCGTCTGGGTGCCGAAGAATAAGGCCGACACCGCCAAGCCCGCCGCGGAAATCCCGGAAGAGGCGCGCGATTATTTCCTCGAACGCAAATACCCAAGTTACGGCAACCTCGCGCCGCGCGACATCGCTTCACGTGCCGCCAAGGAAGTCTGCGACGAAGGTCGGGGCGTCGGGCAGGTCATCGACGGCCAGCGTCTCGGGGTCTACCTCGACTTCTCCGCCGCCATCAAGCGCCTTGGCGAGTCCGAGGTCCGCGCTCGCTACGGTAACCTGTTCGACATGTATGAGAACATCACCGGTGAGAACGCGTATAAGCAGCCGATGCGCATCTTCCCAGCTGTGCACTATACGATGGGCGGCTTGTGGGTGGATTATAATTTACAGTCAAATATTCCCGGGCTCTTCGTGGGCGGCGAAGCCAACTTCTCCGACCACGGCGCCAATCGGCTCGGCGCTTCGGCGCTGATGCAAGGGCTCGCCGACGGTTACTTTGTCTTACCTTACACGGTGACGGATTATCTCGCGGGCGTCGGCCTTTCCGACCGCCCCACGACCGATGCGCCAGAATTTAAGGCCGCAGTCAAAGATGTGAACGAGCGGGTCTCAAAACTTCTGGCGGTCAACGGCACGAAGTCTCCGCGCTATTACCACAAGGCCCTCGGCAAAATTACCTGGGAAAAATGCGGCATGGCCCGTGACAAGGCCGGTCTCGAAGGCGCAATTCGCGACCTCCAGGCGCTCCGCAAAGATTTCTGGGAAAATGTGAAGGTCGTCGGCACGGGCGATCAATTGGCCCCCGAACTCGAACGCGCCGGCCGCGTGGCCGACTTCCTTGATTTCGGCATCATGATGTGCCTCGACGCGCTCACCCGCGAAGAGTCCTGCGGTGGCCACTTCCGCACCGAATTCCAAGACGCCGGTGAAGCGAAGCGCGATGACGCCCAGTACGCCCACGCCGCCGTCTGGGAATGGCAAGGTGAAGGCCAACTGCCGGCTCGCCACGTCGAGCCCCTCGTCTACGAGGAGACCCAACTTTCTACCCGCTCTTACAAGTAATTTTATGGTCCACGGAAAATCAGCCCACGACGGCGAAACCACCCTAGCGCTCAAGCTGCGCGTCTGGCGCCAAAGCCGCGGCGCCAAGGGTCACTTTGAAGAACACGCCTTGGCGGCCGTGCCGACTTCAGCTTCCTTCCTCGAGATGATGGACATGCTCAATGAGCAGCTGATCCGCGCCGGCAAAGACACGTTCGCCTTCGACCACGATTGCCGCGAAGGTATCTGCGGGATGTGTTCGATGACCATCAACGGTATGCCGCATGGTCCGCTGCCTGGCGTCACGACCTGTCAGTTGCACATGCGCAACTTCCGCGATGGCGAGACGATTACGGTCGAGCCCTGGCGCGCCCGGGCCTTCCCGGTCATTAAGGATTTGGCGGTCAATCGTTCGGCGTTCGATAAGGTTATCCAAGCCGGAGGTTTCATCACTGCCCGGGTCGGTTCGGCCCCCGAAGCCAATAACACCTTGATCGGTAAGGTCGTCGCCGATGAGGCGATGGACGCCGCGGAGTGTATCGGTTGCGGCGCCTGCGTCGCTTCCTGTAAGAATGGTTCGGCGATGTTGTTCGTCGGCGCCAAAATAAATCACCTGAATATTTTGCCGCAAGGGCAGCCCGAACGCGAACGTCGCACTTTGGCGATGGTCAAGACGATGGACGAAGCCGGGTTCGGCAATTGCACCAATTACGGCGAATGCCAGGCGCATTGCCCGAAGAGCATCACGCTCGACGTCATTGCTAAACTTAACCGCGATTATCTGCGTGCTCGCGTGAAAGAATTTTTCTCTTCGACCGGTAAGCCCAGCAAAGGCGGGGACTGAGCGCGAGCAGAGCTCGCGAGGAATCACGTAGGCAAGGGGACACGGGGAAAGAAAGAGGGCGCTGAAAAGGCGCCCTTCTTGTTTGGGTATCGAGGTAGGGGCAGTACCGCGTGCTGCCCTAGTTGCATCGGGTAGGGATGCGATGACATCGCATCCGCCTGCATCGGGTAGGG
>JBAXRS010000029.1:0-21255 GCA_037131085.1 Verrucomicrobiota bacterium
ATCCCGACGACGGCAGCTCTTTGCTCGCAGAACTAATCATCCGTTGTTCCCTTCAAAAAGCCCCAGGGTTCTGGGGCTTTTTTGTTTTCATCTTGGGCGAGACTCCCGCAATCTTCCTGAAAGATGGCCTCACTTCGTTCCTGGCTCGATGCCTGCCGCCCCAAGACTTTGGTGGCTGCCGCGGTTCCTGTGGCCGTGGGTGGGGCGGTATATTGGAATGAGGCTCATCATGACCCCGATGGTTTCTCTCGCGATTTAGTTTTCACCTTGGGTTGCTGTCTCGGTTTCGCCTTGGGTGCCCAGATCGCTAGTAATTTTGCGAACGACCTCGGCGATGCGTTACGGGGCGCCGATAATGTCGGGCGTATCGGGCCGGGGCGTGCCGTTTCGAACGGCTTGATTTCGGCTTCCGCCATGCGTTGGGCGATTACCCTGGCCTGTGCCCTTGCTTTTCTTGCCGGCACTCCGCTCGGTCTACGTCAACCCGTCCTTTTTCTTGCCGGTAGTCTGGCGCTGGTGCTTGCCTTGGGTTATACCTTGGGTCCGTTGCCTTTGGCTTATTTAGGATTGGGCGATATTTTCGTGGTGGGATGTTTTGGAATTCAGGCGACGGCGCTGACGGTGTTCGCATTGCACGCGCGGATGGCAAATGGTTCTCACGTCCCATGGTCTCCGGCTTTGCTGGCTGGTTTGGGCCTGGGGCTCTTGGCAGACAATATTTTATTGGCTAATAACGCCCGGGATAAGGAAACAGATACTCTGGCGGGTAAGCGTACGACGGTCGTTCGCTTTGGCTACGCCTTCGCCAAGAACCTGCATGCCTTTAATATTCTGGTCGGGCTGGGCTGCTTGATGCTCGTTTTTGGCTGGGTGGTCGGGTTGCTTCTCCCCCTTGGCCTATGGCAACATTGGCTTTTCCGTAAGGCGCAAACACCCCTTGATTTCGTCCCATTCTTAGCCCGTTCCGCCCTCTTGCTTCTGCTGGTCGGGTTGTTGTGCGTAACTGCCACTTGCCTTGGCTGGGCCACTTCCAGCAATATTTTTGGGCGATGAATAAGCCACCGTCACTCGCTGGTCAGCTCGAAGATCTCGTCCATGCCGCCTCGCGGCCTTCGTGGGACGAATATTTCATGGCGACGGCGGTCTTGGTCAGCTCTCGTTCCAGTTGCGAGCGTTTGCACGTGGGCTGCATCATTGTTTCGACCGGGAAGCACCCAAACCGACTCGTGGCTGCCGGCTATAACGGCTTCCTGCCCGGGGCGCCTCATGATTCGCACATCCGCGACGGGCATGAGCTTGCGACGGTGCATGCCGAGCAGAACGCTGTGGCGGATGCGGCCAAGCGCGGGGTCTCCCTTCAGGATACGATCTGTTACGTGACGCACTTTCCTTGCGTAAATTGCACGAAGATCCTCGCGGCAGCCGGCATCACGGAGGTTCGGTACCGTCACGATTATAAGAACGACCCCTTGGTGGCGGAGTTGTTCGCCCAGGCGAAGGTCAAGGTCACGCATCTCGGCGGCTAATGGCAAATAGCTTCCAGTCTTTGGCTGGTCGCTTGCTGGTCTCGCACCCTTCCTTGCACGACGATAATTTCCGCGAAACCGTCGTACTGATTTATTCCCACGATGAAGCTTCGGGGGCGATGGGAGTCATCATGAATCGGCCTTTCGGTCGGTTGCTCGGCCACGCACAAAAAGAGTTTACCGATACGCCCTTGGCCGGAGTGCCGTTGCATTTGGCCGGACCCGTGGCGACGGATAAGATGGCCTTTGGCGGGTGGAAATTTTCCGCCCGCGGGCCAGCGGCGATCCGCTACGGCATTGGGCAGGATGAAGCCGCCGTACTAGCCCAAGCCGGGCAATTCAAGCTCTTTGCCTTCGTGGGTTACTCGGGCTGGTCATCTGGCCAGCTTGAAAACGAACTGCGCCTCAATGCCTGGATTATCTGCCCCTTTGAGCGTGGCTTTGAGGAATTCGAAGGCGAAGAACTATGGAAGCGTGTGCTGATGCACCATTGCCCGGAATTACGGCTTGAAATTGATTCGCCGGAAAATCCTGGCCTGAACTGATCAACGGCCGTTGCTGAGCAGAATCTCGACGTTTTGAATCAAAGTCTCGCCCGCTTTTTTGGCGTCGGGCGTGATCATTTTTCGTAACGTCAGCAAATTACGGTATTGATAGTCGATCGCCGTGTAACTCCAGCGCCCTTGGGGCAGTTGCGGGCTGTTGGCGGCGAGGGCGGTCCATTTCTTGGGCAAGCCTTGCCAGGTGAATTCTACGTACCATCCGGCGGCTTTGCTGACGTCGCCGCTGACCAAGGCTGGGTGGCGGCTAACGAAATCAGGGGCTTTGCTGGTCCGGATGACGACGACGAGGGCGGTCGGCTGATTGCGGATGGCGTCGAGTAAGTTGATATGCGAATGGGTCAGGAGCGGGCCTGGATCTACGCCCATCAGGTTTTGACCGTTCCAAATACCATGCAGATTGGAGGCTTTACCATATTCCGGTCGGGTGCTGCACCAGTTTTCAAAGCTATCGGCGAGGCGTAAGCCGATTTCAAAATGGAGGTGCGCCCGATCTTTGGGGATGGCATCGCTTCCGGTGGACGTATGCCCCATCACGCCAATGATTTTTCCTCGGGCGATAGCGGCACCGATTTTTAGGCTCGGTTCGATGGAGCTGAGGTGGGCGTAGAGGGTGTAGACGGGCAGTTCGGCCCGGGGATGGATCAAGACGATGTATTTGCCGTAGGTCCCATTGGATTTGGGGTTCAGGTAGGCGACCTGCCCGTCGAGCGCTGAAAATATAAGGTCAACCGGCTCGCCCGATTTTGTTTGGCGAATTGAGCGGATGTCGATGCCTTCGTGGAAGCGATGTCCAGCGTCGCGCACCATGCCGAAGGCGCCCGATTCGACTTTGCGCGATTCGGTCGCCTGCAGGTATTCGGCTGGTGTCAGCGCAATCGCCCGATCCATTTCGGTGGGCCAAACGATTTCCGAGGCAACCAAGGACGTCGCTACTCCCCAGAGCAGGATAGCGATCGATGGACGCGCGAAGCGAATCACAACCCTTCGGATTCCTTGAGTTTGCGAAGTTTTAAGATCGAGATGTCGAGTCGCTTGCTAATGTCGGCCACGGCTTCGGCATTTGATAAGCCTTTCTTTTCGACGTGGAACATGAGGTTCCCGTCGACGATTTGCACATCGATGGGCATGAGGCCGACCGCCTGGTCGTTGATGACCAAGACGAAGTGCCGCCCGATGGCTTCTTTCGTATACTTCATGATATCGATGGCGGACTTACGGTTTACTTGCACCAAGAGGAATTGTTGGCGTAAGTCAGCTTCACCGCTGGTGATGATGCGGGTCCCGAGGATATTTTCGGCCGGCACGAGCGCGGCAGTCATCACAGTGATGCCGATACCGCTGACCGGTAGGCGCACCTCAAGCCGCATGGAGGGGCTGGCGGAGGGAGAGGCCTCGACGAAGATGGAGGCGATTTCCTTAGGAATGTCCGGCGTGCAGCCGAACAGGAAAACCGCAACGAGGCTGAAAGAGAAACGAAGGAGTGACATAAGGATTAACCCACGAGCAAATCGAGGCTCGCGCTGACTTGGATGATATGCGCGGGCTGCAGGTCGAGGACGGGCACGAGGTAAATTTGTTTGGTGGCGGAGTGTTGATAGGGCATATGAGCGTCGGCCGCAGGGCCGGCCGCCCGAACGATGCGTTTGCGTTCAAGCAGCATCGCCAGGATATGCTTGAGGACTTTCTTGTCGCCTGACGGATCGGCGTCGTCTTCGAAGAGCGAAAGAAAAAACTCTTCGCGGGAGGCCAGCAGTTGCGCCCGCTGGGCTTGTTCTTCTTCGCCGCGCTCTTTAACTTCGCGCGTCCAGCGCCCGAGCAGCAGCCCGTTGGGCGTGAAGCTCGCGACGTGATTTTTCAGGACGTCGACTCGCTCGATGTTACTCCCAAGCGGCTTATAGACGATGCACGTGACGATGTCGCCAGCACGAAGTTCGTTGCCGCAAGCGGCGCAGTGACGCGCAATAGGTTTAACCTGCCAATCCATAGGCATTAAGAGAAGAGCAGAAAGGCGGGCGAGCAATCCCATTCCCCTTGGTTTGCGGGTGACTTATTAGCCTCTGGGTTTAAGCCTGCGACATGACTGAAACTCAATCCCATGGCGTGGCCTTGCTGGTGGTCGATGTGCAGCCCACGTTCTTGAAGGTCATGCCCGAGTCGGAGGTCTTTCTCCGCCGCTGTCGCTTAGCCGTCGCCGCGGCGCGGCTGCTGGGCGTGCCGATAATTTTTACCGAGCAAGTGCCGGCGAAGCTCGGGCCGACCCATCCCGATTTGCTCGCTGGAGGTGAGGGTGCTCAGTTCGTGGTGCCTAAATCCGCCTTTTCAGCCTTGGGTGCTCCGGGTTTCCGAGAGCTGCTCCGCGACCGGGGTATCGTGCATCTTTTGGTCTGCGGTCTCGAAGGGCCAGTCTGCGTCTACCTGACCGCCGTGGAGGGGCTGCGTAGCGATTTGGGTATAACATTGTTATCAGACGCCATCACGGCGCGCCGACCGGAGGATCAGCTGGCCTGTTTTTCGGCCCTGCGTCACGCGGGGGCGCAAGTCTTGCCCGTGGAGACGGTTTTCTACGCGCTGTTGGGTTCGGCCAGCCATCCGCAATTCCGGACCTTTACCGATTTGGTAAAGAATAGCTAGATGGCTTCGACCGTCAGTTGCGGGGTGGGGGCCGCGGCATCGCCCTCGGGTAAGCCGAGTTCGGTCCAAGCGGCAAAGGCAATCATGCTGGCGTTGTCTCCGCAGTGCTTGGGTTCGGCGATCAGTAAGGGTAGTTTGTATTGCTGGGCCAAGCGCTGTAGGCGTTCGCGTAAGCTACGATTATTGCCCACGCCACCGGAGAGGCCGATAGATCGGTAAGTTCCTTGACCGAGAGCCGCGTGGGTTTTCGCCAGCAGTTGAGCGAGGATGGCGTCTTGGTAACTCGCGCACAGGTGGGGTAAGGCCGCCGCGACTTGTTCGTCCGACATTTTTTCCAACTGATAGCGGAGCGCGGTCTTGAGGCCGGAAAAGCTCATACGTAGGTCAGCCTTTGCAGGGATGCCACGCGGAAAAGTGAAGAGGCTTTTATCGCCGGTCTGGGCCAGTTTTTCGATGAGCGCACCGCCGGGATAGGGTAGACCGAGCAAGCGTGCACCTTTATCAAAAGCTTCGCCAGCGGCATCATCCACCGTACGGCTGACCACCGTTATCTTCAAATTTTCATCTAAGCGGACCAGGAGCGTATTTCCCCCCGAGACAATCATACCTAAGTGCGGAAGCAGGGCTTTCTTGGCCGCTGAAAAATCTGGCGCGCTTTGGGCGTGAAGGGGAATGAAAGAAGAATGGACGTGGGCCCTGAGATGGTTGACGCCGACGAGGGGGCATTTCAGCGACATTGCGAGCGCGCGAGCCATCGTGACGCCCATGGAAAGGCAGGGGAGCAGCCCTGGGCCGCGAGTGACGGCAATGCGCGTAACCAGAGGCAGGTCGCCACGGAAGCCTTCCAGGAGCAAGGGCAGGGCCGTGAGGTGCATGCGGCTGGCCAGCTCGGGTACGACCCCGCCGTATTTTTCATGCGAGGCGGCCTGGGAGCTGATGAGCTCGCGCACGACCCCCTTAGCCGGGTCGAAAAGCGCCAAGGCTGATTCATCGCAGGAACTCTCGATGGCCAGTATCATCTCGAGGTATTCAGCGTGAATTATGGAGCGGCTCAATCTCGATTCGTCTGGCGGAGCAGAAAAGACCGATTATCGCTGGAGGCTGTGGATTCAGCGGCACGTCATCATGCAATCATCGATCTGTTGCGATCCCGGTCTCGAGTCGGCTTAGTCTCGATGGCCCAGTTAATCGAGGCCGCCCTTTATACACCCGGCCTGGGGTATTATGTTTCCGAACGCGTGCGGGTGGGTAAATCAGCGGGTTCCGATTTCACGACCGCGGCGGCGCTGGGCCCGATGTTCGGTGAGCTGATTGTAGGCGCGGCGCGCACTTTGGTCGGTGGCGATACTTGTTCGTATGCCTTGGTCGAAGTCGGCGCAGAGCCTGGTCAGTCGCATTACGTAGGCGTGCGCCCGAAGTTTTCCGAGCTCCGTAGCTTTACATTCGGAAGTACGCCGGAATTCCCGGCTCGTTCCGTCTTGGTCGCCAACGAACTGCTGGACGCTCAGCCTTTTCATCGGTTTATTTTTCAGAACCAAACCTGGCGGGAACTCGGCGTGCGGGTGGATGGCGCCGAATTATTCATCGAGACTTTACCGGAATTCTCGAGTGAGCTGGCGGAAGTATTTGCAGGTTCGCTCCCCGTCGCCGCCGAAGGCTGGATCATCGACGCGCCGTTGGCTGCGGAAATCCTGCTGACGCGATTGCTCGCCGGAAACTGGTCAGGTGCCGTGATTCTTTTGGATTATGGTAAGACCATTGCCCAATGTCTGGAAGATTCACCCGCGGGTACGGCCCGGGCCTATCGCGGTCATCAACTATCTTCGGCAATCCTGGAGAATCTCGGTTCGCAGGATCTCACGTGCCATGTCCTGTGGGATCGGCTTGAGCCGATCTTGGTGCGGTCGGGATTCGGCGGGGTCCGCTTGGAGCGGCAGGAAACTTTCTTCGTTAAAAATGCGGGGGCAGAAATGGAGCGAATCGCGATGTCGGGCGACCACGAGGCCACCGGTCGGTTGCGGGCCTTGACCCATCCGGCCCATTTCGGGGCTAAATTTCAGGTTCTCTACGGTGTCCGTTAGGAAAATTTTGGAAGCCACGCTCGACCTCTTAGGAAGAACTCCTTTTCTGGGGTGTATCCCTTTTTTATACCATGAAGTCATCTCTGTTTGTTACGTTAGTATTCTGCCTTGGTGCGGCCTCCTTGCCGGCTGAAGTAAAAATCATCCAAGCCTTCGAAGGCGATGGCTTCGACAGTTGGCAGACAACCGGTACGGCGTTCGGGCTGGCGCCGATCGCGGGCAAGGTCGACGGCGTGAACGGCGAGTTCCGCCAGTATGCGGGCAACGCGCTCGCCTGTTCGGGTCACCGGGGTGATGCCGCTACCGGCACGCTGACTTCTCCGGAAATCGAGCTCACCCATCCTTTCCTCGGTTTCCTCATCGCCGGAGGTAATCATCCGGGCAAAGCCGAGGTCCAGTTATTGGTGGCCGGTAAAGTCGTCCGGCATGCAACCGGTGCTAATGACCTGACGCTCCGCGAGACCGTTTGGGATATCGCTGAATTCAAGGGCAAGAAAGGCATCATCCGTATTATCGATGACGCTGTCGAAGCTTGGGGCATCATCGCCGCCGACCAGTTCATCTTTTCTTCCGATGTCCAGCCGAAGTTCGATAAGGCCGGCCGCCCGAAGCCTAAGGCCGACGGTAATCTCGTGCGCGTCGCCGGCGAAGGCAGCGCCGCGCTTGAAGCCGGTGCGACTTTCAAGACCAGCGCCGACCATGCCGTCACCGGCGTCACCTCGCCAACGGCGATTTCGTTTGGCAATGACGGTAGTCTTTACGTAGCCGAGACGCATCGGTTCCGCTTCGGCGTCGAGGACGATCGCAGCAACCTCTTCTGGTATCACGACGACCTCGCTGCCAAGACCAGCGCGGATCGTCGGGCGCTCCATGATAAGTGGAAGGATAAGAAATCTATTGAATGGATGACCGCGAAGTCCGAGGTGATCCGTTATCTCGGCGGTGAACAGGTCGATGGCACTTTCACGACCCAGAAGGTCTTTGCGGACAAATTCAATGACGTCCTGGATGGAACAGGCGCGGGGGTCATGGCGTGGGATGACAACGTCTATTTCGCCTGTATTCCGAAACTTTGGATGCTGCATGATGCCAAGAACGACGGCGTTTCGACCGAACGTAAGGTCATCGAAGAAGGCTTTGGCGTCCGCGTCTCCCTCTCCGGTCACGATATGAACGGCTTTGCGATCGGCACCGATGGGCGCGTCTGGGGCACCATCGGCGACCGTGGTTTTAATTTCACCACCAAGGAAGGTAAGAAATATGATTCTCATAACCGCGGAGCGGTCTTCCGTTTCGAGCCCGACGGCACGAACTTCGAAGTCGTCCACTTCGGTCTGCGTAATCCGAAGGAAATCGCCTTCGACGAATTCGGTAACGCTTTCTCGGTAGATAATAATTCCGACCAAGGTGATGCCGCGCGCGTCGTTTATGTCGTCGAAGGGGCTGATTCTGGTTGGGAAATGGAACACCAGGCGATGCACACGTTCCACCGTGAAATCGGCCTCGAACAGCGTCCGCTTTCCCGCTGGATGACCGAGAAGGTCTGGGAGCTGCAGAATGCCGCTCAGCCCGCTTTCATTATTCCGCCGGCTGCTTATATCTCTTCCGGCCCTTCGGGCCTCACTTATCACCCCGGCGCCGGCTTCCTCGAATCCGAGGCTCAGCATTTTCATATTTGCGATTATCGCGGTTCGGCTGGGGCTTCCGGCATCTGGTCTTTCAAGATGGAGCCAGCGGGTGCCGGCATGAAGATGACCGAATCGCACCAACTCCTCTGGGGTGTCGCCGCGACCGACATCGAATACGATTGGAAGGGTCGCTTGGTCGTCGCCGACTTCATCACGGGTTGGGAGTCTCATGATGCCGGCCGCATCATCACGCTTGAGGCCAATAAGATCATGAAGCCCGATGCCGTTGCGACGGTGGCAGATCTGATCAAGGGCGGATTCACCAAGTCTTCGTCCGCCGACTTAGCCAAGCTGCTTTCGCACGCCGATCAACGCGTGCGTCTGCGCGCCCAGATCGAACTGACCCGCCGACCGGACGCTGCCGATCGTTTCGAGGTCGCTACCAAATCGGATAACGCCCTTGAGCGCCTGCATGGCGTCTGGGGTCTTGGCATCCTAGCCCGTCGTGGTGCCGCCATCGCCCCTGGCGAAGCTTTCAGTGGCAAGCCTACGCCCGTGGCACCGCTCGCCGAGCGTGCCGCCGCGGCGCAGCGTCTCGTGCCTTTGCTTGCCCATGCTGACGCCGAAGTCCGTGCACAGGCCGTCCGTGCGCTCGAAGAAGCCCCGCTGAAGGGTAACGACCTGCCGCTCGGAAAACTGATCCTCGACCCGTCTGCGCGCGTCCGTTCTTTCGCCGCCATCGCCGCGGGTCGACTGGGTGCCGATAAGACTCTTCCCGAAATCCTTACGATGCTGAAAGAGAATGCGGATAAAGATCCCGTACTTCGTCACGCTGGGTCTTTTGCGATCGACTTAATCTGTCAGAACTCCGCCGCGTTGGAGGCCGTCGCCCAAGATGCCAATGAATCTATCCGCCTGGCGGTGGTGATTGCTCTCCGGCGTCGCCTTGATGCTTCCGTGTCTCGCTTCGTTGCCGACCGCTCGGTGTTGGTCGCCGACGAGGCCATCCGGGCGGTCCACGATTTAGGCCTCGAAGCGGGCCGGCCAGCCGTCGCCGCTTTGATTGACCATTTAGAGTCGCGGGAATGGACGACGTTCATGCTCCGACGTCTGACGCACAGCGCTTTCCGGCTTGGCGGAGAACAGAATGCGGCCCGCGTGGTCGCGATTGCCGTGAACGAAAAACTGCCAGTCGAGGCCCGCGCCGAGGCTCTGCGCCTGCTTGCCCAGTGGTCTAATCCTTATCCCGTTGACCAGTCTACGGGTCATTGGGCTCCGCTACCCTCGCGCGATGCCAAGGAGCTCCGGAATAGCCTGAGCGCCGGTCTTCCCGCTTTGCTGAAGGGTGATTCGGATATCCTCCGCGCCTCCTTGGAACTCGTCGAACTGTATAAACTCGAAGTCGCTTCGCTCTCGAACGAACTCCTTTCGAGCCTGGTCGCTAACGTAAAGTTGAGCGGATCCGCTCGAGCGAAAGCTTTGGAGTTATGGCTTGAACGTAAGCCTGCTGATTTCACCGAGGTCGCCGGTAAGTATGCCAAGGATACGCAGGACGACGTGGCCATGGTGGCCGTCGGCGCCTTGGCGCACCTGAATCCGGCGCAAGGCCTCATCGAGCTTGCGAAGGCGGTGACGGCGCCTTCGGCGGCCCGTCAGCAAGGGGCATGGAAGGCCCTTGGGAAATTGCAGGCTGTCGGAGCCGAAGTACTCTTTGTTGAGAACCTTAAATCCCTCGAAAAAGCCAAAGGGATTTCCCCCGCCGCTATTGAACTGCTCGCCGCGGCGTCGCTTCGGGCCGAACCCGCCGTCGTAGCCGCGCTCGCCGCGACGCAGAAAGCCTTGGCCGAGGGTGCGGACAAACTTTCCAGGTGGATGCCGGCCCTCGAAGGCGGCGATGCCAAGAATGGGTTCGCCTTGTTCCAAGCGCTTCCTGCCGGCCAGTGTCTGCGCTGCCACCGGGCTTCCGATGATTCTCATGCCGCTGGCGGTGAAGCTGGTCCGAATCTCGTCGGCGTGGCCAAGCGTGGTGATCGTCGCTACTTGCTCGAATCAATCGTCAACTCCGGCGCCGTGGTCGTCGCAGGCTATGGTTCGGTGAATATCGAGCTCGCGAATGGTGGGGCCTTGGTGGGCGCGTTGCTCAAGGATGCGCCGGAGTTCGTGGATATCGATGTCGCGGGTAACCGCTGGCGGGTCGCGCGCAAAGATATTAAGTCCATGACTGCCCCGGTTTCGGGCATGCCTATTTTGGATGCTGTGCTTTCGCTTAATGAAGTCCGCGATTTGGTCGCTTGGCTCTCTACCTTGGATAAAGAAGCTAAGGTCGCTAAGGGCGCAAAGGCTGCAAAACTCGCCATGCCGGCCGAACCTAAGCCCTTGGATATTTCGACGATCAAGCCGGTCGCCGCCGCCGCCGGGGTCGATTCGGCCGTGATGACGGCCGGTAAACAGGGCTTCATGCTCTGCATGGCCTGTCACGGACCCAACGCCGAAGGCACGGTAATCGCGCCACCCTTGGCCCTGTCGAATTGGGTCAATGGTCCGGCGGAAAACCTGATTCGCATCCAGCTCCGCGGGTTGCAGGGGCCGATCAAAGTTTCGGGTAAGGATTATGTCACGCCTGTGCCTATGCCCCCGCAAGCGCAACAGACCGACGAACAGATCGCTGCCGTCCTGACTTATGTGCGCAATAGTTTCGGCAATTCCGCCCCGGCCGTAAAGCCGGAGCAGGTCAAGGCGCTACGCAGCGAAGTCGGCAAGCCCATGCTGACTGAAGCCGACCTCATCCCCGCTAAGTAATCGCAACGGGATTAAATAAAGGCCCAGTCTTCGCGAGAGGACCGGGCCTTTTTTCTTTCGCCTTTGCGGGCAGATTTCTTAACCGCTTAGCGAGGCGGGGGAGTCGCCCCGGCTTTCGGCATGGCCTTGAGGGAAATGAGCCCCGCGCGCCCATCGGGTAGCACGCCGATCTCGGCCGCGAGTTCGCCTTTGCGGGCTAAGTCTTCCCACTGTCTGCCTTTTCCTTCCTTCACATAAAAGGCCTCGATACCGAAGCGAAGCTGCCTGTAGCGGGTAAGGCCCTTGAGGTAGAGTCCTTGGCTGGGTCGAATGAAGGTTGGTTTTTCGGCCACGCCAGTGCCATCGGCCAGACGTGTGAGAGGAATGTATACGGCGGTGTCGGCTGGAAGATTCCCAAGGTGGAAATCCGCACCGTCTGTCTGAGGACTCGGGTGCAATTTCTTATATTCAGCCCCCAGTGTGCGTTGTTGCGCCTCGGTGGCGGTGCTGAAGTCATAGTTAAGGATGACATACTCACCTTTCAGAAGGTCGCGCGGGTCGACCGGGCGGCAGCGGAGGGTGAAACGTTCCCCTGAGGTCATCGGTTGGTGATGATGCCAGACCATCCAGCCGATTGTTCCGGCCTGCAACGCAACGGCACCGATGAGCAAGAGGCGGGCGTACGGCTTGGCTTTGCTGATCAAGGCTTCCATCCACGCCGGACGGTAATCCGCCATTTCAGTAGTGAGGTTGTTTTCGCTCTGGGTTTTCCATACGCGTGCGAGAACGAAAAGAATGACCCCGATGAGGGCGAAAAATCCGGCCATCGTGAGCATGCCGAGGTCGTGTCCGATGTCTACATAGCGCGTGATAAGCCACGAGAGGAAAACCAATGAACCATAAACGTAGGGCCGAAGCCGGCCTTCGTTGAGTCCCAATCGAATGAGCCACACGGCCAAGGCGAGCGTGCTGAAGTTGGCGATTGCCTTGATGACGACGCCGCCGATCGGGCTTTGCGTAAAGTCGTAATTATTGGCGATACCGATAAGGAGGGTCGTCAACGCGATGCCTGCGGGCCAGATGCGTAAGTTAAGCTGCGAGCGGACGGCGGACCAGACGGCGAGCAGGGCGAGGCTAAGGATGAGTAGGCTGGTTAAGGTCTCCTGTTTAAAGAAATCCGAGCGGTGGGTGCTGTTGATGTCGCCGAGGACCAGTGTGACCACGGTGACGCCGACGCCTCCAATGAAACGCCAGCCGCGCGCCCGAGCATCGCCGGTTGCATGCAGAGAAGCTATGACCAGCGGCAGGACAAAGTAAGGTATGCCGATATCATTTCCGAAATAAATCCACGAAAACATCGTCGCCCACGCTACAGCGCCAGCAAGGGCCGGCCGGGCTCTGCGATACGCCGCCCAGGCCGCTGGTGCGAGGAGCGCGAAGAACACAAGCCGATGATTCGCGGCCTGGTTGTGCCATTCCGCCCCGAAGACGAAACTTTGTGATTCGTAACTAAGCCAGACGCCTGCCAGAATGAGGCCGCCGAGGTAGAGCAATGTCGAGTCGAGTAGGACCGCGAAGGGCAAGGTGCCGATACACCAAGCCAGGATTGCATCGGGGCTATGCGCGTCGAGGTGGTAAATCTGCCCGGTAAGCGCGATCGCGGCGCCGAACATGATGCATCCTGCGAGGTGCCCTAGGACGGAGCCTTGGCGTGAGTGGCGGTTCGAATACCAAAGCCCGATGCCTTGGAGGCCGATGAGACCGCCGAGAACCGTGGTCAAGCGCCCCGAGCGCGAAAGGTCATCCCAGTTATGTCCAATGACAAGAAGGAGCGCCGCGCCGAGCAGCAGTACGCCAAAGGTGCGCAGGGCGAAGGCGAGGCGACCGCTGGTGACATCTTCTTCGGGGTAGCGGGCGAGAATCTGGTCCCGTTGTCCGGCGGGCAGTAGTCCGTCCTGTTGCCAGAGTTGAGATTCCTTTTCCAACCATGCGCGGAAGCCTTGAGGGAGGGACATACGGACAATTTAGCGACCGAGGTCGTGGGTGAAAGCCGGAAATCGTGCCCCGGGGATTGAAAAGATTGATATCAATAATCGAGGCGGCTGATGCGCCCAATAAAAAGCCCCGGGGTCGCCGGGGCTTCGTGAGGAGAGGTCCCGTCGCCTTAGGCGATGGTGACTTCTTTATTGAGGTAGACGTCTTGGATCGTGTGCAAGAGCTTAGCGCCTTCGGCGATCGGGCGTTGGAACGCCTTGCGACCGGAGATGAGGCCTTGGCCACCGGCGCGCTTGTTGATGACAGCCGTCTTGACGGCTTCGGCGAAGTCATTGTTGCCGGAAGGACCGCCGGAGTTGATCAGGCCGATGCGACCCATGTAGCAATTGGCGACCTGGTAACGGGTGAGGTCGATCGGGTGATCGGTCGAAAGGTCGGTGTACATGCGCTTGTCGATCTTGCCGTACGAAGATTCCGTGGCCTGGATGGCGAGGTACCCGCCGTTGTTCTCGGGAAGCTTCTGCTTGATGATGTCGGCGCAGATGGTGACGCCGAGGTGGTTGGCTTGGCCGGTAAGGTCGGCGGATACGTGGTAATCTTTGTCTTTCGTCTTAAAGGCGTTATTGCGGGTGTAGCACCAGAGGACCGTCGCCATGCCCATTTCGTGGGCGGCTTGGAAGGCGTGGGAGACTTCGATGATCTGGCGATTGGTTTCGGCGGAGCCGAAGTAGATCGTCGCGCCGACGGCCGCGCAGCCCATGTCGGCGGCTTGCTTGATCGTGCCGTACATGACTTGGTCGCCGACGTTGGGGTAGGTGAGCAACTGGTTGTGGTTGATCTTCACCATGAAGGGGATCTTGTGGGCGTAGCGCCGGGAGACGCTGCTGAGGACGCCGAAAGTCGAGCAGACCGCGTTGCAACCCCCTTCGATGGCGAGCTTCACGATATTTTCGCCGTCGAAGTAGATGGGGTTCTTGGCGAACGAAGCGCCGGCGGAGTGTTCGATGCCTTGGTCGACCGGTAGGATGGAAACGTAGCCCGTGTTAGCGAGGCGACCAGAGCCGTAGAGGCGCTGCAGGTTGGCCAGGACGCGATTGTTGCGGTCCGAGGCGGTAAAGGCGTGTTCAACCCAATCAGCGCGAGGCTGGTGGATGTCCTCCTTTGAAATCTTCGGGTTCTTAAACCCGAGAAGATTTTCGGCTTCAGTGCCGAGGTGTTGTTGGATTTCGCTGTAGGTGCTCATGGTTCTAGGAAAGTGCGGTCCGAATCAACGCGGACACCTCCCCAAAAGGGGGAGTCGGAGGGCAGGCTTCAAGCCATAATTCATAATCCTCCATAAAACCCTCAAGGTCCCGTTCCACTTGTCCGAAAAAAGGCGGCTGTTGCCTAAATCTGCCAATCTTCGCCGGTCGCCGAGGCGGGTCGGGGGAGTTCAGGGTGCGGCGTGGTTACGATGTGGAGGACGGCTTCGCCCCCACCTGCCAGTTCGCGGGCCCGACGGACGGCTTTGGCCAAGGCGGCGGTAGGGTTTGTTTCGTCCCAGGGGATGACGTTCTTCACTCCGATAGTTTCGACCAACCCGGCATTCTGGAAGATCGCCATGGTCTCGGGCTTAGCTTCGCAAAGGATTAGATGGCGTTGCGCGGCTTTCAGGGTCTCGGATAAATCGCGCAATAAAAGGACGCCATTGGCGTCGAGGTGGATGGCCTCGCGGAACTTTACCACCATCACTTTCAGATTCGGATCCGAAGAAGCGCGGCGCAGATGTTCGTGGAAGGCTTGAGTCGCGCCGAAGTGCAGGCTGCCTTCGACGTGCAGGATGGAAATACCCGTCGTCCCTTGGCCCTTGGGACGCACCTTGATTTCGCCGGCTTCGGAGAAATCATATTCAACAACTTCGGGCTTCGAAGTCTTGCGCAGGTAGAAGGCCACGGCGATGCCGGTGCCGAAGAAGATCGCCACGTCGAGCGGGGCGATGAGGGCGGTGATGAAAGTCGCGAGGAAGACCGTGCGGTCTTGGACGCCGGATTTTAAAATTAATTTGATCACCGCAAAATTGGCCAATTCGATTTCCGCCAGGATGACCAGGATTGCCAAGCATGAGAGCGGCACGAGGGCGACCCAGCTGCTGATCAGCAAGCCGGCTGCGAGGATGATCAGGCCGCAGAACAAGGAAGCGTAAGCCGTGCGGGCGCCGCTGGCGACATTGAGGGCCGAGCGGCTGATTGAGCCCGAGGCGGCCATGCCGCCCGAGAAGGCGCAGGCGAGGTTGGCCATCCCGAGCCCGAAGACTTCTTGGTGCAAATCGGAAGCGCGCCCCGTTTTTAGGGCCGAAGCCCGGGCATTGGCCGTCCCTTCGATGATGACCAGCACCGCGAGGGCGAGGGCCGGAGAGAAGAGCGTGGAGAAAGTATGCGCAGAAAATTCGGGTAGGTGGAGCACGGCGGCGGAACGCGCGGCGTCGCCGACATAATGCACGAGATCGGCATGGGAGCCTTGGTTATGGATGACCGATTGACCCAGCGCGGCGCCGATGGTGGCTACGGTGATGGCGCCCACGATGGCTTTGCCCGCACCGTAAGGTTTGCGTAGTAGGAAGTAAGTTATCCCGGTGACGATGGCCAAATAGAAATCGACGTTGATGAGTAGATGGCGGCCCATTTTTACGGCAGCCCAGATGACTTCGAAGAGCGATTCGCCGCTGTGGTCGCCGGGCATGCCAAGCGCGGTGGGTAATTGCAGGGCGATGACGCGGAGCGCGGCGGCGGCGATATAAGCCGAGATGACCGTGCGCGGTACGAAATCAGCAAAGCCACCCAAGCGAAGCCATGAGGCCAGCAAAAGGAAGACACCCGCCATCAGGACCAATGTCGGCAAAGCCGCCGCCCTTTGTTCGGGTGAGATCGCACCTAAGGTCGCAAAGGCACCGAGGAGCAAGGCGGCGGAAGCATTGGTCGGGCCGGCGGAGAGGTTGGCCGAGCCGCTGAAAATTGGCGCCACAAAAGCGGCCACCCCGCAGCCCACGAGACCGCACCACACGGGTAGGCCCGCTTTCATCGCGAAAGCCATCGACATCGGAAAGGCCAGCAAGGCCACGCTCAGTCCGGCAATTAGGTCGGCCTTCACGGTCGGACCATCCATCTCTTTGGCCACGCGGCCGATCGGGAACAGGGCGGGACGAGGAAGGGAGACGGCTTTTTTAAGCAGTCGGATGAGATCTTGAAGTAGTCCGGTCAGGCCCTGTAACACGGTTGAGTTGTTGACGAGGCAAGGTGCGCCTTCAATCGCTTTCTTGCTTTAATCAAAAGCTTCGGGATCAAGCTGCCGGACTAATGACTGTTGCAAGAGGCCGAAGCAGGCGTAGCAGGCGAGGGCGTGGCGCTTTTCGGTCGGCAGGCTTTCGTCGTCGTCCAGGTCGCTGGGGTCTTCCAGCTGGTCGTCCGAGATATCGGCGAAGACGAGGTCGCGCAGGGCGAAACGGACGGCGGAGAGCGCCCGTAAGAAGGCACAGGCTTGGGCCTCGTCTCGTAATAGGATTACGGCCGGGTCGCCTTTGGCTTGGGCAAAAGCATTGGCCAAGAGGCGGGCTTCTTCGGTGGCGTGGGCGGAAAGGTTCTCCGTCCAGAAGCCGGCGATTTCCAAGTCGTTATCAGGGATTTGGGCTCGGTTCACGCTGACGCGGGCTGCCGCCGGCGCGATGAGTTTAAGCAGATCGGTCAGGACGGTCCGGGCTTCGGCTGTCATGCTGAGGCGTAGTTCAGGCATCTTTTTCGAGCAGGGCGTTCAGGTGCCATTGCTGTAACTCCAAAGCGAGCATCTCCGCGCGTTCGCGTTCGCCAGTCCAGACGGTGGTGCGCCCGTTTTGATGGATGGTCCGCATGAGTTTCTTGGCTTCCGGGTTGGTGATGCGCAAGACGCTGACGAAGGCGATGACGACATAACCTTGATAATTGATCGGATCGTTCAGTACGACCACGTTCCACTTGGGAGCGGGGGCGACAACCGTCTGGGGCTTATTTTCGAGCTTAGTTTTCGGCTTAGCCATGTGGGCTTAGGTCTGACCGAGACTGTAAGGTCTCGAGCAGATTCCGCAAGCCGACGATGAGCTCATTTGCATGAACGCTGATATCCGCTTGCCCGGGGTCTACTTCAATCGAGTTAGCCAGGCGGGCGAGGCTGGCACAGGACATCAGCGAGAGCATGCCTTTGATTCCGTGGGCTTCCCGGCTTAGTAGTTCGAAATTACTGGCATCTCTGGCGACCTCCAGCCGGTGAATCATGTCTTGGGCATGGCGCACGTAGGATCTAGCGGCGCAGCGCAGGTCTTCCGCCTCCTCGGCTTCAGCCTGATGGATGGCTTGGCTGAAATCGTCAGTTTCAGCCTTGTTTATCGTTATATTTTGGCTGGCGAAGACCTCCAATTTTTCGAGGAGTTCGGTGCCGCGGACGGGTTTGGCCAGGTAGGCGTCGAAGCCGGCGATTTCACAGCGGGCCCGATCGGTTTCTTGGGTCATCGCCGTCAGGGCGAGTAGGAAAGTGTGGCGACGGTTACGATCCCGCTCCTCGGCCCGGATGATCGTGGCGACATCGATGCCATCGTGGATGGGCATTTGGATGTCGAGGATGGCCACGTCAAAATCCTTGGCCCGCCAGAGCTCCAAGGCGGCCTCGCCGTCGACAGCGGCATTGACCTCATGGCCGGCACGCCGGAGCCGTGCGACCGCGACTTCTCGGTTCACTTCATTATCCTCGGCGACGAGAATACGCAAGCGACGGCGCGGAGCGTTTGGGCGAAGTACGGAGCTATCATCACTATTACGGGGGAGTTCGGCGACAAATTTTGCGGCGAGCGCGGTCAGCGTGAGGGGTTTATAAAGTTGGGCATGACGGCGCAGTTCTAATTCAGGTGCGGTCATCAGGATGGTTAATTCTCGGGGAATGGCCGGGAGGCGTGGGTTGACGTCGTCGGGTAAGTCAATGAGGGCGCGGGTGAAGGGGGTGCCTATCGCAGCGGCTTCGTTCCAGGTACCTTCGATGGCCTCGTTATTTTCGATTTCGATACAGGTCGCCCCCCAGTGCGTGAGCGTGTGGTTGAGCCAGCGTCGGATGGTGAAGTCGCCGCCAACGATCAGAAGCCGTTGTTGGCTTAGGTTCGGGCTGGGCAGAGAGGTGAACGCCGGGTTAATGTCGAGCTGGACGGTCGCCGTAAAAGTGCTGCCGCTGCCAGGCTCGCTCTTGACCTTGACGAAACCATCCATGGCTTGGGCGAGGCTGCGTACGATGGTCAGGCCGAGGCCGGTGCCGCCAAAGCGTCGCGTCGTCGAGGCGTCGGCTTGGGTGAACGGTTCGAAGATGCTTTCCAGGCGGTCAGAGGGGATGCCGATGCCGGTATCGGTGACTTGCAGTTGGGCGCGCAGTCTTCCGTCGCGATTTTCGAATTCCAGAAAAGCGTGGACGTGGCCCAGTTGGGTGAATTTCACAGCGTTGCCGACGAGGTTGGCGATGATCCGGCGGAATTTGACGGGGTCTCCCATGACCGATTGCGGTGCGTCTACCTGGCATAACGCCGCCAGCTCGATGCCTTTGCGGCGTGCTTGATGTTGGAATTGCGCGGCGACTTCTTCGAAGGCCCGGATGGGATTAAAGGGGATGTTCTCGATGGTGACATTGCCCCGGTCGAGGCGGGAGAAATCCAGGATGTCGCGCACGGTGTCTTCGAGCTCGCCGGCACACTGCTGGATTTTCTGTAGGATGTCGTCGTAGGCGGAGCCAGGATTTTCCAAGCCGGTTTCGCAAAGGCCTTGGATGGCGTTGAGCGGATTGCGGATCTCGTGGGTCACGTTGGCCACGAATTGCCATTTGGCGGCTGCGACTTCCTCGGCCTTATCGAGGGCGAGGCGCAGGCGATTATGCTCGTCGACCGTTTCAGTAACATTGCTGGCGAAGGTAAGGAGGCCGGCGGGCAAGCCGCCGCCGCCTTTGATACGCTCGTGGACGACCCGGACCAGACGAGAGCGGCCGTCATGGGTGGCGAAATGCATCACGGCGTGGCGCATGCTCTGGCCGGTCCGCGTCACCTCTTCATCGAATTTTTCAAACTGCTCAAACGTCACTTGATCGAGGATGTCTTTCAGCTTCAGGTCGGATAAAAAGCCGCGGTAGGGCAGGGCTAAGAAGTCGTCGAAGCTTCGGCTGGTGTGCAGGATACGCCCTTGAAGGTCGCGGAAGATGATGAAGTCGGGCGAGTTCTCGATGAGCGTACGCGCGAGGCTGACGCTCGAACGCGGGGTGAGGAGGGGGACGCCGTTAAGTTGGGCGTCGTCGACGAAGATGACCCAGACTTGATTCGGTAATTTCGGGTCAGGCTGAAGGATGACCTTGGTGGCGAGCGTCGGGCGGCCTTTCTCGGGGTGACGTAATTCCAATAGCCCGCTCCAAGCGGACCAGCGGGCCGCGGTCTTCACTAAAGATGAAATCGGCCGGCCGCTTTCCAGCTCTTGGAAGATCTCGTCGATCTTTGAGTCTCTGGTAATCTTGAGCCCGATCGCGCGCTCGACGTGCTGGTTGGCGAAAAGGACCAAGCCTTCGCGGCTGCAGACCAGGTAAGGCCAAGGCAGAAGTTCGGGGAGGGTGGAAAGGTCGGCCATACGAGGACGGTTCTGGTCTAATCTTGTCTCGGGTTTGGCACAATAATAGTTATTAGTTAAAGACCCTAGGGCTTCGTCAGGTGGGTGGGTATTTTACCTTGGGGTAGGCTTTTAGGCAGGTTTTACGATGTAAGTGTATTTCAACTACAACTGTGACAGGCGCAATCCCCGAGGGCGGCCCCGGAAGATCCGGGGCCGAAGAACGATGGTGCTCAGGAAGGGACTTGAACCCTTACGCTTTATGGGCACTAGAACCTGAATCTAGCGTGTCTGCCATTCCACCACCTGAGCGAACAATCGAGGGTTTGAGCAAAGGGTTCGCTTCCCCCCTGTCAAGGTCAGGGCTTTCGCAGCGATTTTAGGAGGTAAACGCAGTCCAGGTCTTGCTCGAACTTACGACCGACGGCCTTTAACCGACCCGCCGGCTCGAAGCCGAGAGCGGCGTGGAGGCGCAAACTCCCGACTTGTTCGCCTGAAATACGGGCAATCACGGATTTATGGCCCAATTGCTCGGCTCGAAGCAGTAGGTCGCCCAAAATCAGCTTACCCAGCCCTTTGCCCTGGTGCGCGTGATGGACGAAAACCGAGTCTTCCACGGTCGCTGACCAACCCGTCCGGTTGTTATAGGTTGAAATCGACCCCCAGCCGACGACCTGATGGTCGCTTTCAGCAACAATGACCGGGTGAGCCTGGTCCCTGGATTTTAGCCATTTAAGCCTATTTTCCTCGGTTTCTTCGATGGTTTGCCACGTGCAGGTGCAAGTCCGGACGTAGTGATTGTGGATGGCGTTGATCGCTTGAGCGTCGGCGAGGGTAGCGGGGCGCACACGAGTTTCCATGAGGCTATACAAAGCCTTCGCAGAGACTCTCACAAGCATAGGAAATCCCGTTGACACTTGGGCGTTGGTTAACTTTGTTGGCCGACCTGCCGTTCCCATTACGGCTCTCCTGACCATGAAAGTCTCCTCCTCTCTCAAGTCGCTCAAGAAGCGTCACCCGAATTGCCAAGTAGTCCGCCGTAAAGGCCGTATCTACGTGATCAACAAGACCCACCCTCGCTACAAAGCACGCCAGGGCTAATCACACTCTAACCCCCTATTTATATGAAGAAGGCAGGCCATCCTGAATACAACAACGTCGTCTTTGTGGATGTCTCCACAAACCGCGAGTTTCCAGCCCGTTCGACCATGAAGTCTAAAGAGACTAAGTTGATCGATGGGGTTGAATTCTTCGTCGTTCGTCGCGAAGTCACCATGGATTCGCATCCCGCCTACACCGGCGAGAAGCGCTTCGTGGACTCCGCCGGTCGAGTCGAGAAGTTCAATTCGAAGTTCCGTCGCAAGTAAGGCTCAAACCAAGCTTTACCCCAAAACCCGCCTGGTTCGCCCAGCGGGTTTTTTGTTGGC
>JBAXRS010000030.1:0-21078 GCA_037131085.1 Verrucomicrobiota bacterium
CATAGGCGTGCTGGTCAGTGGACCCTTTGTTGCCGTAGACCGTGAGTCCTTGGCTCACTTTGCGACCCTGTAAGTCCAAATCCTTGCCGATCGATTCCATCACGAGTTGCTGCAAGTAGCGGGAGAAAAGCACGAGACGGTCTTTGTACGGCAAGACTACCATGGCTTTGCTGCCACGTCCTTCGGTGAGATGGTGCCAGGCGAGGGCTAATTGTGCCGCGGGATTTTTGCTCGCATCGGGGATGCGGGTGAGACCGTCCATGGTGCGGGCTCCATCGATGAGCGATTTGATGTCTATACCTTGGAGAGCTGCGGGCAGGAGTCCGACCGGACCTATCTCACTGGTGCGCCCGCCCACCCAATCCCACATGGGGAAGCGTGCCAGCCAGCCGTCGTTGAGTGCGACTTGGTCGAGCTGACTGCCGTCTCCGGTTACCGCCACCGCATGACGCGCAAAGGATAATCCGGCTTGCTTCCAGCGCAGCGCGGCTTCGATTTGGCCGTTACGGGGCTCAGGAGTGCTGCCCGATTTTGAAGTGACGATGACTAAGGTCGTGCCTAGGCGATTTCCCAGCCCGTCCATCACCCGGTCGATGCCGTCAGGGTCGGTGTTGTCGATGAAATGGACGTGAAGTTTATCGGTCTTTTTTCCTAAAGCATCAGCGACGAACTGAGGGCCGAGCGCGGAGCCACCGATACCGACGCAAAGGAGATCCGTGAAGCTGCCATGCGCGCCTTGAATTTGACCGGCGTGGATTTTCTGCGCGAATGCCAAGATGGCTTCGATGGCCTCGGTGATGGCGGTGCTGATCGCAGGCGTGGGCGAAAGTTCGGGCGTACGAATCCAGTAATGACCCACCCTGCGTTTCTCGTCAGGGTTCGCGATTGCACCCTTTTCGAGGGCGTCCATGTCGGTGAAGGCTTGGGCCATCGCGGCGGCCATTTTATTTTCGAAGCCAGCGGGTGCCGGCGCACGACTGAAGTCGATGGCGAAGCTATGCTGAGGGAAGTTTAACAAATGCTTCCGGAACTGGTTGAAGGAATTATCCACGGGAGAATATCTTCTCACTTTGGGACCCGATTGGCAACCTTGGAAGGGTGCTTAAAGGGCATAAATAAACAAGGGGAGGGCCCGTTCGGCCTTCCCCTTGCGGAAATCGTTATCGGTAAACGCTTCGCTTAATCAGCGTCCGTAATCGCGCCGTCCGAGGCTGAGGAAACGAGTTTGGCATACTTGGCTAAAGCCCCCCGCGTTTCTTTGGGTGGGGATACTTTCCAGGCCTGCAGGCGTCGGGCGATTTCATCTGCCGGCACGATGAGGTTGATCTCGTTCTTCTCCGCGTCGATGACGATGCTATCGCCGTTC
This sequence comes from Verrucomicrobiota bacterium, assembly GCA_037131085.1. Classification (GTDB taxonomy): domain Bacteria; phylum Verrucomicrobiota; class Verrucomicrobiia; order Opitutales; family UBA953; genus UBA953. Next base: position 1,367 of record JBAXRS010000030.1, read on the forward strand.
TGGACGATTGCGAGCACGCCGCCGACGGCCGCTTCTGGCGTGATGTGTCCAACGACGAAGCCATGGCTTCCGCCCGAGAATCGTCCATCCGTGATCAGCGCCACCGTTTTGCCCAGTCCCTTGCCCATGACGGCACTAGTGGGTCCAAGCATCTCGCGCATGCCGGGTCCGCCCTTAGGGCCTTCGTTGCGGATGACGATGACGTGGCCGTCTTTAACTTCTCCATCAAGAATACCCCGCAAGGAAGCTTCTTCGGATTCGTAGACGATGGCCTTGCCGGCGAAATTATTTCCTTCTTTGCCTGAGATCTTGGCGACCGAGCCTTCCGGCGCGAGGTTACCGCGCAAGATGCGGAGATGGCTGTTGGCTTTAATCGGGTTCGATAGGGGGCGGACGACGTCTTGGTCTTGCGCATAACTCCCGACGTTCGCCAGATTTTCGGCGACAGTTTTACCGGTGACAGTCATGCAGTGTCCGTGCAGCAGTCCGGCATCGAGCAGCATCTTTAACAGGGGCTGCAGGCCACCAATCCGCACGAAGTGAGCCATGTTGTATTTACCGCTGGGCTTGAGGTCGGCCAAGACTGGCACTTTGCGCCCGACGCGTTCAAAGTCTTCAAGGGTTAGTTTGATGCCAGCCGAGTGCGCCATCGCAATCAGATGCAAGACGGCATTGGTCGATCCGCCTAAGGCGATGACGACGGTGATGGCATTTTCAAAGGCCGCCGTGGAGAGGATATCGGAAGGGCGGATATTGCGTTTGAGCAATTCCAAGACGGCTTTGCCGGCGCGTTCGCAATCGGCTAGTTTGTCTTTGGAGTTGGCGAGCTGCGCGGAACTGTCCGGCAGGCTAAGGCCGAGGGCTTCGATCGCTGAGGCCATCGTGTTTGCGGTATACATCCCCCCGCACGAACCTTCTCCAGGGATGGAGCAGGTTTCGATTTCCTTGAGCTCAGCCTCGCCGATTTGCTTGCCGGCATATTTTCCGACGGCTTCGAAAACGGTAACGATATCGGCGGATTGTCCTCGATGCAGTCCTGGTACGATGGTTCCGCCGTACACAAAGACGGAGGGGCGATTAAGCCGGGCCATGGCCATGACGCAGCCTGGCATATTTTTATCGCAGCCGCCGATGGTGACCAGCCCATCGAAGCCTTCGGCGCTGGTGACGGCCTCGACGGAGTCCGCGATGATCTCGCGGGAGACGAGCGAATAACGCATGCCCGGGGTGCCCATGGAAATACCGTCCGAGACCGTGATGGTGCAAAAGATGATGGCCTTGCCGCCCGCTTCGTCGGCCCCCTTGGCCGCTTGGGTGGCCAGGCGGTCGATGTGCATATTGCACGGGGTGACCATCGACCACGTCGAGGCAATCCCCACGATGGGCTTATGAAAGTCCGCATCGGTGAAGCCTACGGCCCGCAGCATAGCTCGGCTGGGTGCGCGGTCGGGGCCGTCGACAACGATGGCTGAGTGGTGGCGGGTGGAATGGGCGTCGGTCATGGGTGTGAAAAGTCTGCGGTTGTCAGTCGGTTATTGCCCCCTAATAAAAGGGTAGGGAGCGGACATTGAGCCGCACTTACCCTGCCGACAACCCGATTTAAAAACCTCCTTCCCGTGGAATTCAATCTTAAGAAAGTTATCAAGGCGCTCCTGTTCTCGACCTCGGAGGCGGTGTCCATCAAGGACATCCAGAAGGTCGTGCACCGGTACCACGCCCAAGCGGCCCCGATTAATCCCGAAGAGCGTCCCGAGGGTCAGCCCGAAACGGCCGCAGTTGCTCCTGTCCAAGAGATCATCCAAGACATCATCGACCAAGTGCCTACTTTGCTTACGGCTACTCAGATTCGCGAGGCCGTCGATGCCTTGGAGGTCGAGATGCGTGAGGCCAATGATTCCTGTCGCATCTTGCAAGGGCCTGAAGGCTTTCGCTTGGTGATCTCCCCCGCCTACGCCGATTGGGTGCGTCTGCTTCGTGGGGAACCTCGCCCGCAACGCCTAAGTCCGGCGGCGCTCGAAACGCTTTCCATCGTGGCTTACCGCCAACCGGTGACACGTTCCGAGATGGAGGCGATCCGCGGCGTTTCGATCGACAGTGCTTTGACGCGACTTTTAGAACTCGAGCTGGTCGCCGTGACAGGCCGGGCCGAACTTCCCGGACGTCCGATTCAATATGGCACGACCGATCATTTCCTTGATTTCACCGGCTTGCGTTCTTTAGGCGAATTGCCTGCGTCGGACGTGCTGTCTCCCGCTCAGATTTCGGAATGGATTACGCGAGCCACCACGCCAGTTAATGTCGGCGATGCCGAGATGGGCTTGCCTTTGGACGATCAATCCTCGGCGTCGGTCGCCACCGAAGAACCTCCTCCCCCGGTCGCATGAGTTTGGAAAATCATCGTCGGGAGGTCGATCGTATCGACCGGGAGATTTTGCAGCTCATCGGGCAGCGGTTGCATGTCGCTAAGGCTATCGGCGAAGCTAAGCAAAAAACCGGTGCAGCCGTCTATTCTCCGCAACGCGAAGAGCAGCTGCTCCGCTCTTTAACCGAGGCCGCTCCGGGAATCCCGGCCTCAGGTTTACGGGCGATTTACCGCGAAATCATCTCGCTCTCCATTGGGGCGCAGATGGCCAAGCCAGTGGCCTACCTCGGCCCCGAAGGCTCTTTCACGCAACAAGCCGAAGTCAGGGCGTTTGGCTCCAGCGTTCCGTCGCTGCCCTTGCGCACCATCGCGGATATTTTTGCCGCCGTTGAATCCGGCGAGGCGACTTACGGCGTCGTTCCAGTTGAGAACTCTACCGAGGGCGTGGTCAGTCATTCACTCGATCTTTTGGCTGAATCCGAACTAAAGGTGGTCGCGCAGGTGACCCTTTCGGTCGAGCAATGCCTGGTCGGTCATGGCACCTTAGCCGATATCACCCACGTCCTGTCTAAGGATATCGCCTTGGCGCAATGCCGCGGCTGGCTCTCGCGTCACCTGCCGAATGCGGTTCTGGTGGAGACGGATAGCACGGCGGCGGCGGTAGAGAAAGTCGCCCGCGAACCCAAAGGTCAGGCGGCCGTCGCTTCTGCTGCCGCGGCGGAGTCTCGCGGAGTGCCTATTCTCGCTCGCGGAATCCAAGATCGCCGCGATAACGCGACCCGCTTCTTCATCATCGGCCAAGGTGCCAATCCGCCAGGTGATACGCCGGAAGTGACAAGTGTGGTGCTGACTTTGAAGCATGAGCCTGGCTCATTGCAGGGAGCGCTTAGTGCTTTTTCAGACCGCGGCATCAATCTAATCCGGATCGAATCTCGGCCAAGTCGTCGGCAGGCCTGGGAGTACCAATTCTTCATTGATTTCCCAGGGCATTGGGACACTCCGGCGGTGCAAGCCGCCGTCACGGAATTGAAAGGCCGCTGCGAAGTCGTCAAATGGTTGGGCAGTTACCCGCAATCAGCCAGATGAGTCGCCGCGCCCTAGGTGGCGTCATCATTACGGTGCTCGCCGTCACCGTGGGGGCTTCGATTTGGGCCTGGTGGTCCGCGTGGTCCGCCCCTTTGGTCAGCGTGGTCTTTCGCCCGACTTTTTCGGTGGAAGGGATTTCCACTGGCACGCCCGTCCGCGTCAAGGGCGTCGTGGTCGGCCAAGTGGTTTCGTTAGGATTGCGTTTGGATGCGGAGGGGAGGTTGCGACCCGAGGTCAATCTCACGCTCGATCCCGCCACGCTCGAAGACCGAGGCTTTGCCGATCGGTTGCGGGGCGATCAATTGCATACCGAGGTCGAGCGTGGCTTGCGCGTCCGCTTGGTGTCGGTAAATCCGGCCTCTGGATTATTGCAAGTTGAGTTGGTGTGGGATGCGACCGCGCCACCGCCCTCCCGCCTGGCTCGCAATGAAATCGCCCCTCTGGGTGGCACGATGCAGGGTGCGATGGAACGCATCGTTAAAGAGTTAGATTGGGTTTCGAGCCGCGATTTTGCGCAGATCGCCGCAGATATGGAAAGCGAGCTGGATAATTATTTCCCGAAATCAAACCCCGAGTACGCGGCCCGGTTTTCGGCGGTCTTGGAGAAAAAAACTTTAGCCATCGCCGAAGCGACCGCCCCCGAATCGCTGGGGGCCAAGGCGGCTGAACTGCAAATCGCTTGCGCCCGCTTACGTCAGTCGGTCGAAGCGGCTGACCGCGCCATGGATGGAGAGTCGCTTGCTCTCCTGCAGGTCCGTTTAGCCGATGCTGGGGCGGCGATGGCCTCCTTTTCGGCTTCCTTGGAGGGGTCGAAGGCCAAGATGACGGAATCTGCTGCCGAGGTCACGGGAGTCTTTAAGTCGATTTCAGAAATGGCCCAGGCGTGGTCGAAGAAAGCCCGACGTTTGACCACGGAGCCGCTCCCTCGCTGAGGGAACAGGCTTGCGGCGGACCGTCTGAAAGGGGATAGGTGAAGCCCTCCCTATGGCTGACCCGACCGACAAGATGGAATCCATCATCAACCTGTGCAAGCGCCGCGGGTTCGTCTTTCCTTCCTCTGATATCTACGGAGGGTTCAACGGTTTTTTTGACTACGGCCCCTTGGGCGTCGAATTGAAGAATAATATCAAACAGGCCTGGTGGCAGGATTTCGTCCATCGCCGCGATGATATCGTAGGCTTAGATTCCAGTATCATCCATCACCCGACGACTTGGAAGGCCTCCGGCCATATCGAGAATTTCACCGACCCGTTAGTCGATTGTAAGGAGTCCAAGATGCGTTACCGAGCGGACCAACTTTTCTTCGCCCCCGTGCGCGTGGGCGGCGAGACGATTGGTTACGTTTCCGTCCTCGAAGATGATGGTATGCAGGCCAAGGCCGAAGAGATGGCCCATGATATGAAACGTAAGTTAGCCAAACAAGGCGCGCTCGAGCCTCTGGTGCTGAAAGATTACACCGAGGCTAAGGTGGAAGAGCACGCCCTCGTGCCTTCGCCAGCCACCGGTAAGCCGGGCTCACTCACGCCTCCCCGCTCTTTCAACATGATGTTCCAGACTTATGTGGGGGCGATGCAGGATGCTTCGGCCATCGCCTTCTTACGTCCCGAAACCGCCCAAGGGATTTTTATCAATTTCAAGAATGTTGTCGATACGGGCCGGGTGAAGGTACCATTCGGTATCGCCCAAATCGGGAAGGCTTTTCGCAATGAGATTAACCCGCGTAATTTCATCTTCCGTTCACGCGAGTTCGAACAGATGGAAATCGAATATTTCATCTCCCCGTCGGCGGACTGGGAAGTCGCTCACAAAGATTGGATCGAAGGCTGTCTGGCATGGTTCGAGTCAATCGGTATTCCGCGGGCGAAGCTGTCCCTTTACCCGCACCCTAAGGAAAAGCTGGCCCACTATTCGAAGGGGACGACTGATATCATGTTCGAGTTTCCTTTCGGCGTCCAAGAGCTGCAAGGCGTCGCGGCTCGCGGCGATTTCGACTTAACCCAGCACAGCACAGTCTCAGGCCAGAAGCTTGATTGGTTCGATGAATTGGCTAAGTCCCGATTCATTCCCCATGTGATCGAGCCGTCTGTCGGGGTCGACCGGGTCTTCTTGGCTTTGCTCACCACCGCCTATCATGAAGATGAAATCGAAGGCGAGAAACGCGTGGTCTTGCGTCTGCCTCCACGGGTCGCGCCTTTCAAGGCCGCGATTTTCCCGCTCGTTAAGAATAAGCCGGAGCTCGTCGAGCGGGCCGAAGCCTTGTATCGCCGGCTTAAGAAGCGGTTTAATGTCTTTTACGATTCCGCCGGTGCCATCGGCCGTCGCTACCGTCGCCAAGACGAAATTGGCACGCCTTATGGCATCACCATCGATTTCGAGACCATCGAGAAAGACGCCGGTGTGACGGTCCGCGACCGCGATACGCTGGCTCAGGTGCGGATGACCGAAGACGAATTGGTACGCTTCTTGGACGAGAAGGTTAACGGGTAACCGTTAAGCTATATTCCAGGTCGCTCGCCAATCCTGCCAATCTCCGGCGGCCACACAGGCTGGCGGCGATGGCAAGGTTATGTAAGCCCTGCGGCAGGTGCGCCAAGTATTCCGGGCGACCCTTCTTATTCCCGAGGAATCCGTAGGCGCCGCAGGCCTGCAGTAGACGTTGCGTCGCCGCTACGTGCAAGAGGTGCGTGAATTCATCTCGCGAACCTTTCCAGTCCGAAGCTTCGCGTGCATGGTCCTCGATTTCGACCCGCCAGAGATCCATGTCTTTGCGGGTAAGGTAAGGGTCATAGGCGAGCGAGGCGAAGTCATAGAAGGCGCAACCTTTGCGCATGCCTTGGAAATCGATAAGCCAAGCCGCGTCAGCCCGGACTAGGATGTTCTGGGATTGGAAGTCACGATGGACGGCGACCGCTGGCTGGCTGAGCAGCTCCCGAGCCAGTGATTCCATTTCCTGGAGGACGCTCCGGTCGAATTTCTTTCCAGCCAAGACGTTATCTTGGAAGTATTGCCGCTCCCATTGATAAAGGGCGGGGGAGAAGGGCTCCATGAGTGTGATGCCCGCGTTGGTGGCGGCTTCGAGTCCGAGCTGATGGATCTTCACGACTTGTTCGATGGCAGAGCCAAAGGCTGACCACGGGAAGCCCGGCCCCTGGGACAGCGACCAAAGGTCATCCGAGCCAAGGTCTTCAAGGAGAAGGATTCCGCGATCATGGTCTTCGGCGATGACGGTTGGGACGTTGACGGCGGCTTGGCCGAGCAAGGCGTGCGCGATGCTGCCGTAGATCAGATTTTCTGGGCGGCTGTCATCGTACACGCAAAGAATGGCTTCTTTGCCGGCCACATTCGCGATGCGATGAAATTTACGTCCCGAACCGCCCTTGAGCATTTTGCCTCCGTCAACCAAACTGTAACCGAGATGGGCGGCAGCTTCGGCGGGCGTCATCGCCCCGCGTACTGGCTTTTCAAGCTGGGCCTTGATGGTGTTATATTCTTCGATGGTCCCGAGGTCGTGCCATTGAGGCGATGAATCCAAATAAGCTTGGATACTTTCAGGCTGGGCGGGGATCTTACGCAAAAAGTGCTCAACGATGGATTCGATAGCGGCCGGAATGCCTTGAGCAAAAGCTCGGGTCACGATGCAGATGCCTGTGTATTGATAAGCGAGATCGGTTTTTCCGAGCCGATCACGTAAGTCGGTGACCCTGCCTTCGTCGGTCACACGGACGTTACAGTTAGGCCCTTGCGCCCGCACGACCAGGGTGGCCTCAGCCCCATCTCCTTGGTGGTGGGCGTAGGCTTCGCTGACATTGCAGCTGGATAAGATATCTCCATTCCAGATGACCAAATCGCTCTCATCCTCAGCCAGAAGCGATGCGATGTTGGCCAAGCCTCCGCCTGTCTCGAGTAGCGTCGGTTCAAAGACGAATTTTACTTCGGCCCCGCCATAGGTGTTGGCCGGAAAAGCAGACTTCCATGCCGTTGGGCAATGGTGGGTGTTGATGATGAATCTCCGCGTGCCCGCCGCAATGAGGCGATCCATCGCTTGCATCACCATGGGCTTGCCCGCGAGGGGGAGTAAAGGTTTGGGGCAATTTTCGGTGAGAGGCCGAAGGCGGGTGCCGAGTCCGGCACCGAGGATGAAAGCCGTCCGGGGAAAGTTAGGCATGAGCGGTTAGGTTGCAGGTGGGGCAGATGCCGTAGATTTCCATGATGTGAGTAAGGTCGGAGAAGCCGCTGCTGCGAGCCGCACTTTCGAGACGCGAGGTGTCACAGCCCGGAAGTCGATCGATGCGGCCACAACGTCGGCAGATGATATGGTGATGGTGGTGGCCGGCCGCGATGAGGGCATAAAGGCTACGACCTCTTTCCAGGGGGTGCCGTTGGACGATGCCCGCCTCATCGAGGGCTTCGAGGCCACGATAGACCGTGACAAGGTCGAGGGCGCCATCGCCGGCCGAAGAATGGATTTCTTCGGCGCTGAGAGGGCCCTTGGCTTCAGCGAGGACCTTTAGCATGGCCAGACGAGGGGTCGTCACACGAAGGGATTTTTCCTTCATGCGGCCAACGGCTGCTTCGATGCGGGTATGAGGACCTTCTCCGCAGCAGCCTTCTTCGTGGCGGTGACCTTGGGTCATGGGCTACAGGCTTGGGGGCGTTTATGACGTGGCAACACCGAATGGCCACTTGCCTCCCGTCCGGGTCTGGTTTGGCTGTCTTACGTCCATGTCCGACTGTTCTGCCAAGCCTTCGGCCCCACGCCGTGAACTCTGCCCGGTGGCCTCCGCCGATTTTAAGTCGGCCGATACCTTTCCTTTGGAGCTGGGTGGTGAATTGCCCGCCCTCAGTCTTCGTTACGAAACCTATGGGACTTTGCTCCCCGATAAATCCAATGCGATCTTAGTGCCTCATGCCCTGAGCGGGGATCACCACGTGGCGGGCCGTTATCTTCCAGATGATACGAAGCCCGGATGGTGGGATTGTTTTGTCGGCCCAGGCAAGGCCATCGACACCGACCGCTTTTATGTCATCGGCATTAATTGCATCGGTGGCTGTCAGGGTTCGACTGGGCCGATTTCCATCGATTCGCGCACGGGTAAGGCCTACGGCGGTTTTTTCCCGGAAATCACCTTGGGCGATATCGTCCGAGCTCAACGCTTGGTCATCCAGCATCTTGGCATCAAGAAACTGCATGCAGTGGTCGGCGGTTCAATGGGCGGCATGCAGGCATTAATTTGGTGCGCAGACTATCCCGCCGAGGTGGGTCGTATCGCCGTGTTGGCGGCAGGATTGAGTCAGTCGCCGATGGCGATAGCCTTGAACGCAGTTTCGCGTGCCTGCGTGGAGACGGATCCGAATTATCGCGGCGGCCATTACGCCCCTGGGGAAGGGCCCGTCTCAGGTCTGGCGGTGGGCCGGATGCTCGCGCATATCAGTTACCTTTCTTCCGCTTCTTTTGAGCAGAAATTTGGCCGTGCCCGCGTGCTCGGCGCCCAGCCCAATAATCCCGTCTTCTGGCAGGTCGAAAGCTACCTCGAACATCAAGGGCAGTCTTTCGTGAAACGCTTTGATGCCAATAGTTGGCTACGAATTACCCGGGCGGTCGATCGCTTTGATATGACGGCCCGGGCCGCCGCGGGCTCGCTTTTCTGCGCCCACGGTCCGGACGTGCTGGCCATCGGTTTTTCGAGCGACTGGCTCTATCCTACGAGTGAGCTGCGGATGCTTTTAGCCGCCGCGACCGCCGTCGGCGTCAACGCCGCTTACCACGAGGTGATCACGGATGCCGGCCACGATGGCTTCCTGCTTCCTGATACCGGGCTGACCGTCCGTCTTCACGCCTTCCTGGGCTGATCAAAGCCAAGGGGCCAGGACTTTGGAGATGCTTTCCACCGTGCGCCCCAGCCGCGTTCGGCTTTGGCGATAAAGGTCTTCGGAGTAATGAGACGATTCGACCTCCCATGAATCAATCAGGGCGTTGACCGTCTCGATCGCCGCTGGGTCGCGGACCACGGCACCAATTTCGTAATTCAAGAACAGCGAGCGCATGTCGAGGTTGGCTGAGCCGACGACCAGGTGCGCGTCATCCACGATAACGAGTTTCGCGTGCAAGACATCCGGCTTAAAAAATAAAATATCAGCCCCCGCGTCGCGTAACATCCGCAGGTACCAACGACGGGCGAGATCGAGCAGCCGATGGTCTGATCGGCGAGGAACCATGATCCGCACGTGGCGGCCAGCTTGGGCGGCAGTGACGAGCAGGGAGAAGAGCACGCGGTCCGGCACGAAGTAAGGCGTGACGATAGTGATCGAACGCTTACAGTTCGAAAATAACTTCACGTAGGCATCCCAAAGCGGATCCTGTTCGCAATCAGGTCCTGAGGCGATGATGGCGACCCGGGCTTGGCCAACGGGGCGTGGTCGCTCGCGGAGCTGAGTCGCAAAATTCATGGGAGGTTCGTCCGTCGCTTGGCACCAATCAGCGATAAAGATGCGTTCGATCGAAGCGGCCGTCGGGCCTTCGATGCTGAACGAGCAATCGCGGAAGCGTCGATTCGAGGGGGATTCGCCCATGTACTTCAACCCAAGATTTTGCCCGCCAATGATGGCGGTCGTGCCGTCAAAAACCGCGATCTTACGATGGTTGCGCCAATTCGCCGAACCTTTGCCGCGCATGGGTAGTGCTGGGTTAAAGCGAGCGATTTTTCCGCCGGCACGTTGGAGCGGCCGGCAGAGCGTCAGCGGTATGCCCCAACTTCCGATGGCGTCGACCAAGAGGTGTACTTCGATGCCAGCTTTGGCACGCGCGGTGAGGAGGCTCACGATTTCGCGCCCAACGGCATCGTTGCTCAGAATATAGGTCGAGATGTAGATCCGCTTTTGCGCGCCGCGAATCTGAGTTCGTAAGGCTTCAAGGGTGTCGCGCCCATGGCGATCGCCGAGGAGGCGAAAATTATTGCCGCCGAAATCCGGCTCTTCGCTCAGTCGCCAGGCCACCCGGTTCACTTCTTTTTTTGCATCCGCCAGCGTCGAGTGCTTCCTACCCCCAAAGAGGTAGATGATCAGCGCGGTGATGATTGGAAAGAAGTATGCGAGCGGCCCCCAGAGCAGCAGATAGGCTGGGGAGGCGCGGGCCCGCATCATGCGCAGTAGTACGTAGACTTGGCAGCCAGTGCGCAGCGCTGTCATCGCCCCGGCGGAAATGAGCTGGGTCCATTCCGCGATTAGTACGACCACGGTCGTCAGTAGCGCCAGCGTCGAGCTGCGGGTCAGACGACCGTATCCCTGGAAAGGAACCATGGATGCACGATAGGCGGTACGTGGCCTATGGGTACAAAAAAAGACCCCGGTTGCCCGGGGTCTGATTCGTTGGACTAAGAAGGATCTTAGTTGCCGGCCTTGTCGAGAAGGTCGCCGAGACTGTTGAAGTCTCCGCTGCTCGAACCGCCACCCACCGAGCCACCCGCCGAAGGCGCAGGGGCGCCACCCGTTGATGGACCCTTGATGCGTTCGTAACTGGAGATTTCGGCCTGGAGACGTTCAGCGTCGTAGCTGGCGGCCTTGATCGAAAGACCGATGCGACGGTCTTCTTTGTCGATCTTGATGACGCGAGCCGTGACTTCCTGCCCGACCTTGACGATATCCTTGACGTTCTCAACGCGCTGTTCGGCGAGCTGGGAGACGTGGACAAGGCCGTCGATTTCGTCGGAGAGTTCGATGAAGGCGCCGAAGTTCGCCACCTTGGAGACCTTGCCGGTGACGAGGTCGCCGATGCGGAACTTGCGGTCGATTTCGCTCCATGGATCGGTCTGGGTCTGTTTGACGCCCAGGGAGATGCGCTGTTGGTCGACATCGACATCGAGCACGATTGCTTCGACGTCGTCGCCCTTCTTCATGACTTCCGCCGGGTTGTTGATGCGGCGAGTCCAGCTCATATCGGAAACGTGCACCATGCCGTCGATACCATCTTCGAGTTCGACGAAGGCACCGTAGTTGGTGAGGTTGCGCACCTTGCCGCGGACGCGAGCGCCCACAGGGTAGTTGTGACGAACCTTTTCCCAAGGATTGGTTTCGAGCTGGCGGATACCGAGCGAGATCTTCTGCTCTTCCTTGTTAACGTTAAGGATAACGGCATCCACTTCCTGGCCGACCTTAAGGATGTCGGAAGGCTTCTGGACGCGCTTGGTCCAAGAGAGTTCCGAAACGTGGACGAGGCCTTCGACGCCGCCTTCGATTTCGATGAAGGCACCATAGGCGACGAGATTGACGACCTTGCCGTGGACTTTCTGGCCCACAGGGTAACGCTTCTCGATACCTTCCCAAGGATTGGCTTGGGTCTGCTTGAGGCCGAGGGAAACGCGTTCGCGCTCGCGGTCGACTTCCACCACCATGACGGTGATTTCTTCGCCCACTTTGACGACTTCGCTTGGGTGGCCGATACGGCCCCAGCTCATGTCGGTCACGTGCAGCAAACCGTCGAGACCGTCGAGATCCACGAAGGCTCCGTAATCGGTGATATTCTTGACCACGCCACGACGAATCGTGCCGGGTTTAACTTCTTCGAGAAGCTTGCGACGGCTTTCACCGCGTTGTTCTTCGATGAGTTCGCGACGGGAGACGACGAGGTTCTTCTTATCTTTGTTAATCTTAATAATCTTGAAGTCGAAGGTCTGGCCCACGAACTGCTCGAGATTCTTCGGAGGATTAACGTCGATCTGGGACGACGGCATAAAGGCGTCGACACCCACGGAGACGATGAGTCCACCTTTGACGATGGATTTGACGCGACCTTGGACGATGGAGCCTTCTTGGCAATTAGCCTCGATACTTTCCCACTTGCGAATCTGTTGGGCGCGATCGTAAGAGACGGAAGGGGTGCCATCCTTGTTTTCAAGCTTTTCGAGGTAGACCTCGATCTGCATGCCGACTTGGACTTCGGCCATATCAGGGAATTCGCCCTGAGGGATGAAGCCTTCGGACTTACCATTGATATCGACGACGACGAATTTGTCTTCGCGGATTTCGGTCACGGTAGCGTGAATGACCGAGTGTGCTTTGAGCGCGCCGAAATTAGAATCGGCGAGCAGTTTTTCCATGATGCTCATTGTGTTGTGACTGTTTCTCCTGGTCGTCGCGAGCGACGGTTCCAGGGTTTGGTTGTGGTTGTTATTTTCCCTAAGGAGAGTCCGCTGACAGGTGCCAGAGGGCCGAAAGGAAGATTGAACGAACCGTCCGACAGGGGGGCTGGCAAGCCGATTATAGGCAGAAATCAAACCGCAAGGGCTTTCGGTTTCGACCAGCTTCTGCCGCTTTACCGGTTTCGGCCATTTTAGGCCTAAAAGACTACTGTTTGCTCTGCAGTCGTTGCGCGTAGTCGCTAATCCCCGCCGCCACTGCTTCAGCAATTTTTTGGCGATAGGCCGGATTAGCGATCTGCGCGCCTTCACTTTTACTTGAAATGAACCCTCCCTCGACCAGCACCCCGGGGCAATTGAGCGTCCGGAGGACGGCGAAACGTGCCCGCCGAACCCCCCGGTCTTCCGCACCGGTGCCAGCGATGATTCTGCGCTGGATGCTCCAGGCCAACTGCAGGTTAAAGGCGTCGAAGCGATTGCCGGCCTCTGTGGAAGTGTCTGCTTTGCCTCGGGCGGCGTTCGTCGAACGTTGGCCGGCCGGGCTGAGGCAATAGGTCTCGATGCCGGAACTGTTCGTATCTCCTTTGGCCCCGCCATTGTAATGAAGGCTCACGAAAAGATCGGCTTTATTTTTGATGGCGATGGGCGCACGCTGATCGAGTTCGATGGCGACGTCTTTTTCGCGGGTCAAAATGACATCGAAGCCGAGCTTATCGAGAATAAGTTTCAGTCGGATGGCGGTATCGAGCGTCGCGGCTTTTTCGTTGTAATTGAGTGCAGCATTCTGTTTGCCGGGGTCTTTGCCTCCGTGTCCTGGGTCGATGATGATTCGCTTCGTGCCGGGCATCGGGGCGGGTAGTTTCCAATAGAGCGGGACCAGAATTTTTTCATAATCCAAACGCGAGACGGTGAGTTTGCCATGCGCCAGGCCGACGGTTTCGTTCAGGTATAACTTAATGCCGTCGACCCAAAGGTAATCGCGGTTCCTCTCGGCGTAGAGTCCGATACCGCCTTTGGCCCCATGGCGCTCGGCTTCGGCGGGGTCGCCTTTCTTTTGCTCTAATTCGTGAAGGCCAAGTTGGCGCAAGGAATCACCGAGGTAAATGTCACCGCTCGCCGCCAGTGCCGTCCCAGCGCAAAACACCAAGAGGGCAGAACTGCTCAATAGGTTGGCGACTAGGTGTCGCACAAAATTATTCCGCGTCGTTCTCGCCGTTATCCACCGAGGAGTCATCTTCGCCGTCTTCGTCTCCGGGCATTTCATTGTGCACGAGTTTACGCTTATTCTGTTGGACGGGCGTGAGGCCGACGACGATAGCCCGGCCACTGCGCTTGGGCTCGTTGTCCCGGGTGCAGATGTGCGACAGTTCGTTGATGGCCCGGGTGATCGTATCGACGCCGATTTCCGGATGCTCAAGCTCGCGATAGCGATACTGCAAAAGGAGTTTAACTTTATGGCCGTGGTAGAGGAAGTTTTCGGCCCGGCGCACCTTGATCATCAGGTCATGGACGTCGATACGTGGACGGAGTTTTACTTCCTTCACCTTCGTCGTGGCCTTCTGGTGCTTATGTTTCTTGGCCTCTTCGTAAAGGTACTTGCCGTACTCCATTAGTTTGCAGACCGGCGGCACCGCGGTGGCCGCAATTTCGATAAGGTCGACGCCGAGTTCGCGAGCGAGCTCGATGGCCCGTGCCGTTTGCATGACGCCCAGCATATCACCTTTCGGTGAAATCACGCGGACTTCGGTCGCACGGATGCGATCGTTGCGCTTAGGGCCTTTGTCTTCTTTGCGGAAGTTTCCGCGGGGTGGGGCCGACTTATTAGGTTTGGGCCGGGGACTGTTAGGACGGTAGGGCGTAGGCATTAGGTAACTTCAGATGTGTCTCACCTATAAACTCTTTGTTTCACCGCCTTGGTTCAAGCACCGATTACCACTAGGGCTTTTCCCTGGGCCCATGCCGGATTTTATTTCAGGCCCGCCATCGCCTCAAGCAACTGTCGCCCATGGGTCGCGGCTTCGACTTTGGGGATGATTGCAATCAGCTTGCCCTTGCCGTCAAAGAGGTAAGCGGCCCGCGCTGGGCCCAGATACTTTTTACCATACATGGATTTCTCCACAATGCCGTCGACGGCTTTGGCAAATAAATCGTCAGGGTCCGAGACTAAGCCGAACTTATAGCCATGCTTGGCGGCATATTTAGCGTGGGATGCACACGTGTCTCGCGAGACGGATATAATTTTAAACCCTTGCTTGGCAATGGCTTGCATGTTTTTATCCAGCTCAGCGTTCTGGACGTCACAGGAAGAGGTATTGTTGCGCATATAGACCGAAACAAGGGTGGGCCCCTCGATAAGCTCGCAAAAGAGAACTTCCTCGGTTTTCCCGGTTCGATGGGCTTGGACTTTGAACTTAAGATTCGGCTTTTTTCCTAATGAAATCATGTTTTTAAAGGTTTTAAGGTGAGATTAAGGGGGAGGCGGATCTGTTCATTTGTCAAATAGCTGAGCGACTCAACGGGGCCATGAATTACAGGAATCGTACGAACAACGGCTTGGGCTAGCCCTTTCCCCTTTACAAGTCACCCCAGAGTCCCTTTGTTCCGACCCTTTCCCGCCATGCAAAAGACCCGCAAGTCCATCTCCAAGCGCTTCAAGGTAACCGGAACCGGCAAAGTGATGCGCCGCTCCCCTAACGGACGCCACTTGCTGAGCTCCAAGTCTCGCAAGCAACGTCGCCGTGCCAACAAGTCCAAGCGCGTCGACTCCGGCTTCGAGAAGAACATGCTGGCTTCGATGCCTTTCGCGTAAAGCGGAGGCTACTATTTTTGGCCGACCGGGTGTTCATTAAGGCGACCCCCAGGCCATCTAAACCCAATAAACACAACATACCAACATGCCTAGAGCAACCAACGGTCCAGCCACTAAGGCGCGCAAGCGTCGTATGATTAAAGCGGCTAAGGGCTATTTCGGAAACAAATCACGCCTGTACGTCTACGCCCTCGAGGCCGTACAGCGCGCCCAGAAGTTCGCTTACCGCGACCGTCGGAAGAATAAGTCGACCTTCCGCCAATTGTGGATCGTCCGTCTGAACGCTTCCTGCCGTCCCCTCGGTATCTCTTACAGCCGTCTGATCGCTGGCCTCAAAAAGGCTAACATCACCATGGACCGTAAGAATCTGAGCGAGCTGGCGATTCACGACATGCCGGCCTTCGAGGCCATCGTGACCAAGGCCAAAGCCGCCCTCGTCTGAGTTAACGGTTAATCTGTCCCTCTTTCGAAGCCCCGGCCCTCCGGGGCTTCTTTGTTTCTGGGTGCTTTCGCTTGCCGACTTTCCCCGCCAACACACAAATCTATCCATGCAGCAGCAGCTCGTCCAACTCGTCGCCGCCGCGACCCAAGAGGCTTCCGGCGTTTCGACCCGCGCGGAGATGGAAGCGTTCAAGGCCCGGGTCGTCGGTCCGAACGGCTCCCTGACTCAGGCGATGAAAGGCATGGCGACGCTTTCGAAAGAAGATCGGCCCGTGGTCGGTAAGCTCATCAACGAAGCCAAGAAAGCCGTCGAAGAATTGCTCGCGACCCTGCAGGTTAAAATCGAAGAGTCCGAAATCGCCGGCGCCTTGGGTGCGCCCCTCGACCCGACGTTGCCCAGTCCGGACGCCCCCGCCGGCTCCCTGCACCCGCTGAGCCGCACCCGCGAAAAGATTCTCAGCACCTTGCGTAAATTAGGTTTCACGGTCGCCGAAGGTCCCGAGGTCGAAACGGAGTGGCATTGCTTCGACGCCCTCAATACGCCCGCCGACCATCCGGCCCGCGATATGCAAGATACGCTCTATCTTCCCAAATCTTTCCGCTCTGCCGATGCGCCGCGCAAGGGCGAGGAGGCGATCTTACTTCGTACGCATACCTCCAGCGTCCAGGTGCGCACGATGCTTTCACGTAAACCTCCTTTCCGGATCGTCGCCCCCGGGCGTTGTTTCCGCCGCGATGCAGTCGACGCCACTCACTCGGCCAACTTCCATCAGGTCGAAGGTCTCTGGATTGATCGTAACGTGACGCTGGCCGATCTCCGCGGCGTCCTCGATTTCTTCGTGAAAGAAACTTTCGGCCCCGAGGCAGAGATTCGTCTCCGTCCTTCTTTCTTCCCCTTTACGGAGCCGAGTTTCGAGATGGACCTGCGCTCACCTAATCTCGGCCGTCTTTCCAATCGCTGGCTCGAAATTATGGGCTGCGGTCTCGTCGACCCGAAGGTGCTCGAGCTCTGTGGTTTGGACCCGAACGAATGGTCGGGTCTCGCTTTCGGTCTTGGTCTGGAACGCATCGCGATGCTGGTCCACGGCATCGATGATATCCGCCTATTTTATAATAATGATACGCGCTTCCTGCGCCAGTTCGCCTAAGCCATGAAAGTCTCGCTCCAAGCCCTTGCCCGTCACGTCGAACTTGCCGGCGTCACCCCCGAACGTCTGGCGGATATTCTCCCGATGCTCGGTCTCGAGGTCGAATCGATTCAGTCTTTTGGTCTCTCGCCATTGCCTCTCGTGGTGGTAGGCGAAATTCTTTCTTTCGAAAAACACCCGAAGGCCGATCGGCTCAGTGTCTGTCAGGTCGACGTCGGTGAGGGTGCTCCGCGCCAGATCGTCTGCGGCGCCAAGAATTTCAAGGCCGGTGACCGAGTGCCTGTGGCTTTGCCTGGTACGCTAATGCCTGGTGGTTTCGAGATCAAGGTCTCCAAGCTTCGCGATGTCGATTCGATGGGAATGATGTGCTCGGCAGAAGAACTGGGCTTGGGTAAGGGCGAAGACGGTCTGCTGATCCTGACCCCGCGTAAGCCGGCCCTCGGTACGCCGCTCAATCAACTCTATGGTGCACCGGATACGGTCTTAGATATTTCCGTGACGCCAAACCGTGGCGATTGTCTTGGCCTGCGTGGCGTGGCCCGTGATATCGCGGCCGCGTTGAGTCTGCAGCTTAAGCCGCTGTCGATCAAGACGGCCGCCGGACTGGCCTCCGCACCTTCTGCTCAGGATGGGTTCAAATTCGTCCGTTCCTCTTCGGAGTTCTGTCCTTATTACACGTTACGCACCTTGCGGAATATCAAAGTCGGCCCGAGTCCGGAATGGATGCGTCGCGACCTCGAGGCCGCTGGTCTCCGCCCGATTAATAATGTCGTCGATATCACCAATTGGGTGCTGCTCGAACTTGGTCAGCCCTTGCACGCTTTCGACGCTAAACAGGTGCGCGAAGGGATCGAAGCCCGTCCCGCTCGCGAAGGTGAAGAAATCGTCCTGCTCGACGGTAAGAAGGTGAAACTTGAAACGGGGATCTGCGTCATCGCCGATGCGGAGCGCCCGTTGGTCGTTGCCGGCGTGATGGGTGGCGCCGAATCCGGCGTGTCATCAACGACGACGGATATTCTTTTGGAGTCCGCTTGGTTCCGGCCCGGTGAAATACGCCGCGTCGCCCGTCGCTTAGGTGTGTCCACGGATTCCTCTCACCGTTTTGCCCGTGACGTGGATCCTGCGGGCGTCGAGCTGGCTTCGCGTCTCGCCACCGATTTGCTTATCGAGTACGCGGGTGCTCAAGTTGTCGGTCCAACCGTCGCGGTCGGGCAGGCACCTCGCGCCGATGTGGCCATCGAACTTCCCGCTGGTTACATCGCCGCCAAACTCGGCACGGTCATCGTTGAATCTGATATTGCCGCGGCTTTCACTCGCTTAGGTTTCACGGTCAAGCCAAGTGCTCACGGTCTTTCGGTCGTCGTTCCATCTTTCCGTTCCGACGTCACGCGGCCCATCGATCTCGTGGAGGAATTTATCCGAATCTACGGAACCGATAAGGTGCCCGTGGGCCGGCCAGTCGCCCCATTGCCCGGCGAAGAGGACGCTTTGTCTTCGGTCTTTACGCGCGAAGTTTCGATGCGTCTGGCGGGCGCTGGTTTCACCGAATGTTGCCATTACTCTTTGCGTGATGCCGCTGAATTGGAACGCACGCTCGGCGTCGATAAGGCCGCAGCCCTTGCCTTGGATAATCCTCTGACCGCGGATCAGACGCACCTGCGGGCTTCGCTATTGCCTGGGCTCGCTGGCGCGCTCGCTCTCAATCTATCCGTCCATGCTGACCCGCAGGGTCTCTTCGAGGTCGGGACGGTTTTCCGTCCGCAGGCGGATGGCACGGTTCGCGAGTTCATCTCCGTGGCTTTTGCCGCTCTCGCTGAACCCGTCGTGCGTTCTTGGAAATCGCGCGAAGCTTTTGACGGCTTGCGTGCCAAACGCTTGCTCCAAGATGTGGCCGCCCTTGCTGGCGTCTCTGCCGTGCGCCTTTCTTTCGGTCCCGCATCGAGTGGTCTTTGGCAGACCAACCATGCCGCGGCCCTCGCGGACCGCGGACGGATCGCCGAAGGCGCCTGTGGCATCCTTGACCTACGCTGGACGCGTCTGATCGGAATCAAAGGTTCAGTCGTGGCTGGAGAAGTCATCTTCCCGCGTTCGGCATTCGCCGAAACCCGGAAGATTCCGCGCTACGAGGCTTTCTCTTCTTTCCCGCCGGTGACCAAGGATGTAGCCGTCATTGTCCCCGTGGGTATCGCGGCCTCCGAAGTCGAGAGCCGGGTCCGCCAAGGCGCCAATAAGGCCGCCGGCAAAGAGTTCGTACTCGAGTCAGTCAACTGTTTCGACGTCTTTAATGGCGCCGGGCTGCCTGAAGGGTGCCGCAGTCTGGCCTTTGAAATTCGCTGGCGCCATGTCGCGCGCACCCTCACCGACGAGGAGACGAATCAAGCTCTGGGCGTCGTCATCGCATCGCTTGAAAAGGGCGCCGGTTGGACCGTTCGACGCTGATCGCCATGGCTGAAGGTTTCGACATCGATCATCTCGCAAAACTCGCCCGTCTGAATCTGACGGCCGCGGAGAAGGTGCTTTATTCGTCGCAGCTTAATCAGATCCTGGGCCATTTTCAGGCCTTGGCTAAAGCTGACCTGCCCGAGACGATCGATCTGGCTCGGGTAGTTTCCGAATCGGCTCTGCGCTCCGACGAGCCAGGTCCCGTCCTGGGGGCTGAAGCCGTCACCCGCATCGCCCCCGCCTCACGCGATGGGCAAATTTCCGTCCCGCGCGTCGTGGACGACGAAGCCTAA
>JBAXRS010000031.1:0-20735 GCA_037131085.1 Verrucomicrobiota bacterium
TCCTTGCGGTCGGCGAGGAAGGACTGGAAATTGCCGCTGACTTCGGCGAGCAGCTTGGCCTTGGCGTCGGCGAAGGTTGCCCCGGCCTTGACCATCTCGGTGGCGTTCTCGGAAAAGTTGTTATATTTTCGACCGGACTTTTCGTAAGCGTATTTCTGTCCGCCGTAAGGGGCGTCGGCTGGCGTGCCCGGGCTCCAGACCTTATGGCTCTTGCCGATATGGTAGCCTGCCTCCAAAAGCATCAAGGGGTAGCTGGGAATCGCCAAATCCCACTTTGCGCCGTTGAGGATTGCCCCCATGTGGGTGCGGAAAAAGTACTGTCCGGAAAGAAGCGAGCTACGGCAGGGCGTGCAACTGGGGGCCGTGACGAAAGCGTTGCGGAAAAGGACGCCTTCACCCGCCATGCGGTCAATGTTGGGCGTCTTGATGATCTGGTTCAGGCTCGGGCGGGAGTCGATCTTGGCGTAGGCGCCGGCGTAGCGGCCCCAGTCGTCGGCGAAACAGAAGACGATGTTCGGTCGTTCGGCGTCGGCGGCGAAGGCCGAAGCGGCGAAGAGCAGGGCAGAAAGGAATCCGAGGATGGGTCTCATAGTGTCAATTTAGGTAAAGTGTGGAGGCGGGCGGTAAGCTCTTGGACTACTGGCGTATGCTGGCTGGCCACGTTGTGTAACTCTTCGGGGTCCTGGTCATGGTCGTACAGTTCAGTCTGGCCGTCGCTCCACAAAGTAAAGCGCCAGCGGGCGGTACGGACGCTTTGGCCGTTGAGCTTGGGACTGCGCGTGACGAGGGTGAAGGCGGAGTCCT
Organism: Verrucomicrobiota bacterium; assembly: GCA_037131085.1. Taxonomy (GTDB): domain Bacteria; phylum Verrucomicrobiota; class Verrucomicrobiia; order Opitutales; family UBA953; genus UBA953. Next base: position 805 of record JBAXRS010000031.1, read on the forward strand.
TGATGGTGGTGGCGGGGTCGCTCAAGATAGGACGTAAACTCGTTCCGGCGCCTGCGTGCGGCATCTTGAGGCCGCACAAATCGGAGATCGTGGGATACAGGTCGACAAACTCGGCAAACGACCGCGTCGTCTGCCCGCCTTTCATGCCAGGTGCGGCGATGATGAGCGGAGCACGGCAGCTTCGCTCGAAGAGAGTGTTCTTGTTCCACCACTGACGCTCACCGGTGTGGTAGCCATGGTCGCCGACGAACACGACGATTGTCTTGTCCCAGAGTTTGTTTTTGTCGAGCGCGTCGAGGACCCGGCCGAGCTGAGCGTCCATGTAGCTCGTGGCTGCGCAGTAGGCACGGAAGAGCTCCAGCCATTCCTGTGACGTGAACTTACCGAAAGCCATGCCGTAGTCGCCGAAGCCGACGCTATCCTTGCGTACTGGGGTGATGTCGGTGGGGTCATGCCATGGCTTCAATTTATCGGCGGGGTATAGGTCGAAGTATTTCTTGGGCGCGATGAACGGGTCGTGCGGCTTCATGAATCCGCAGCCGATGAACCAAGGCTTGTCGCCGAGTTTTTCGATCATCGCCACCGTGGCGGCGGCGATCTGGCCGTCTGGTTGATCATCATCGGTGCCGTCCGCAGCTCCCCATACGCACCATTTCAACGCTCCTTTGGTGACGTCCCGGCCTTCGAGCATCTTGCGTCCAGCTTTGGTCGTTTCAAAGGCCTGTGCCGTGTGCCAAGAGCGTCCGGCGTCCATCCAGCGTTGCCTGGCTTCCGCATCCTTGCCCCCGCCGAGGTGGGTGATCTTTCCGAAGGCGTGCGCCTGCCAGCCCGACTCCTTGCAGAGTTCCGGCAGCGTCACGACATCCGGCATCTTTTTTCGTAGAGGTGTGTCATTGCCCACGATGCCCGTCTGCTCGGCTCGCAAGCCGGTCAGCATGCTGCTGCGGCTCGGGTTACAGACGGGATACTGAACATAGGCCCGCTCGAAGGTCGTCCCGCGAGAGCGCAGGCGGTCAAGGTTCGGGGTCTTTACGACCTCCTTTGTGAACGCCCCACCGAAGTCCCGCAGGTCGTCCGCCATGATGAGCAGAACGTTGGGCTTGGTTTCGGCGAGGGCGGCCAGCGGCGCAAGCAGGAGGGCGAGGAGGCGCATGGGTCGGGCTTATTTTAGCGGCGCTTTTTCAAAATCAGCTTTCTTAACCCAGGGCGCGTCGATGAGTTCGCCCTTCATGTAGCGATCGTAGAAGAAGCGCTTCTTTTCGTCGTTATGAGGAAAGGCTTCATATTCGGCGCCACGACCGACGGCCCGAAGGTCGCCGGCGGTCTTTAGTTCGCTCCACATCTGCGTCTTAAGTTTTTCGATTTCAGCGGGTCGGCTGACGGCGAGATTCTTGATGCAGTCGCTGTCGGTGCTGAGGTCGTAAAGTTCCTGTCCGGGGCGCATGCCGAAGCAGAGTTCCCAGAAAGGGTCGGACCCCTTTTCGCGTCGGGCGTTTAGGATGAAAGTTTTGGTGGGGCTGGCGTCGGTATCCATGTAGCCCGTCTCGGGGTTGCAGGCGGGCCAGCGGGAGGGTTCGCAGTTTTCGAGATAAGCCATGCCGTTCTTCACGATGCCGCGAATCGGATAACCCACGTCGCCAGGTCGACCGAGGTCATTGCGTTCGCGGCCGATCAGTACGTGATCGCGCGCCACATTGCTTTGGCCATCTTGTCCACTCCGGAAAATATCAGTCAGGCTGTGCCCGGAGCTTGGGTCGAGTTCTTGCGCAGGCCAATTGATACCGGCGACTTCCAGAAACGTCGGCGCGAAATCGACGAAGCTCACGTAGTCGGCCACTTTACGGCCAGGGTTCTTGATGCCTTGCGGCCAGCGAATCGCCAAGGGGAGGTGATTGGCGTTTTCGTAGGTGCTGCCTTTGATACGTGGAAAGGGCATGCCGTTGTCGCTCGTGACGATGATCAGAGTCTTGTCCAGTTCGCCGCGTTTCTCGAGATCGGCGAGGACGAGTCCAAGATGACGATCGAGGTGTTCGACTTCCAGCGCGTAGTCGAGCATGTCACCGCGTACGGTTGCATTATCAGGCCAAAAAGCCGGGACGCGGTCGACATCCGTAATTTTCTTTCCGCCGATACGGATGCCGCTGCCTTCTTCGTATTCGCGATGGGGTTCGTGAAAGCCTAGCCAGAAGAACCAAGGCTGGTCGGGCTTGGTGTCGCCCAGGAACTCATGGAAGTTAGCGGCGTAATCATTTCGGCTCATACCGGTGGCGGGTGGCTTCGCATTATATTTTGAATATTGTTGGCCGGTCATGGGGCGCTGCGAGCCGTCCGCTTTGAGCGAGGTGCCTGGGCCCCAGACTTTCCCGGTGGTGGCATAAGTGTAGCCGTTTTTAATCAGCGTCTCGGGGAAGATGCCGCGTTCGGGCGGGAAGATACATTGGTGGTTGGCGGCTGCGCCGAGCAGCCAAGGGTGCCGGCCTGTCATGATGCTGGAGCGCGAAGGGGTGCACTTGGCTGTAGGCGTATAGGCGTTAAGGAAAAGCAGGCCTTCCTTGGCGACGCGGTCAAAGTTAGGCGTCTTGACCCAAGGGCAGCCGTAAGCCCCCGCATGGCCGCGACCCCAGTCATCCGCGATGACGAAAAGAATATTAGGGTGAGCGGGGGCCGTCTCGGCCGATGCGGGGAGAGCGAGGTAACTGAGCAAAGCAGCAAGAAACAAACGAGGCATAGGCCGTTTTGTATCTCCCTCCCAGCCAGACGAAAGTTTTATTTAAGCGGACAGCCTGAGGTCAGCTTTTCTGGGGCTTTACCGAGGCTCAAGCTCTTTTCCGGCAAGTGGGTGAACTGGGCGGCCAGTTGGCCCAGATCTTTGATCACGGCGGCGCTATAGCCAGGATTGGATTTGATGATGGTGCCGCCGGGAGCGATCACGATGGTGCTGGCGCTGCGTTCGGCGTGGTATGCGTCAATGATGGCCAACTCAGGGTCGGCGAGCACGGGGAAGCGGGCGCCCACGATCTTGGTCCAGGCAGCGGCCGAAGTCGCATCCGCATTGATGATGCCCATGATGGTGGCTTTGTTTCCGTAAGCCGACTGAAGCTGATCGATGAAGACGGCGGCATCGCGTGAGCAGGGGCATTCTTTTTCGATGAAGTACAGGATCATCGGTTTGTCCGCCATGAGCGCTTTGGCGGTGAAGGTGCCGCCTGCCGGGTTCTTCCATTCGAAGTTCGGCGCGAGGGTGTCGGCCTGTCGTGCGGCGCTGGCGATGAGTTTGGCCGTGAGCGGATGTTCGACCTTGGTCCGGAATTTAATCGTGCCGTCGGTCTCTCGTTTGACGGCTGCCGGGTTTTTGCTGACGATGAACTGACCCATCATCCCTCCGTCTTCATGATTGGCCATGTGGCAGTGGAACATGAAAGGATCGGAGTCACTGGCGTAATCTTCGAACTTAGCGACAAAGGTCACGGATTGTCCTTTAGGCAGGTAGGCCGTATCTTTCCACCCGTTTTCGTAATCGGGCACCTCGCCGTTACTCCGAGATAGGATCTTGAATTGGACGTCGTGGATGTGGAAGGAATGTCCGAAGATATTATTATTCGTGATCGTCCAAGTTTCGGTGGCGCCGAGTTTCACCACGATGTTCGAGCTGTGCATATCGAAGGATTTTCCGTCGAACTTGAAGAAGGGTCGGCCATCGGTCACGTTCAGGCGTCGTTTTTCGGTGGCTTCGGCGGCCTGCGGGTAGCGATTGGTCTTCAGGGCCGTGGGTACGGCCGTAAGTTTCTGAACGGTGGCGGGAGCGATATTTATTTTTAATATGCGGAAATCTTTGTCGTTCAAGAGACTGCCGTTCGCCCCGCCGCTATCAGGCTCGCCGCCCGGGAAGCCAAAAGTTTGGCCGGAGTTATAAGCCATCATTTCCAAGCTACTGCCCGGTTTATCTTGGCCGAGGTCGACGAGGATTTCCGCGCGTTCGCCCACCATGAGGCGGATGCGTTTGAGGGCGATGGGTTTGTCAATCAGTCCGCCGTCGGTGCTGATGAGGTAGAAGGGACGGTCGTCGCTGAAGCCGAGGACGTAGCCGCGTTCGATTTCCGCATTGAGGAGGCGGAGCCGCACGAGCTGGGCGGGGAGTTTCGTCTGGGCGTCCATCACGCCGTTGGCGAGCGGGTAGTCGCCGTATTTATCTTCATCGCCCGCGTAGGTGAAGTTGTTGGCGGTGTTGAAACGACGGCTGGTCAGGACCAGCGGTACGTCGTCGACCCCGTAGGTGCGGGGCAAGGCGAGCTTCGCTTCTTCCGGGTCGCGGATGATGATCAGTCCCGTGGCGCCTAAGGCCATCTGCTTTTGCGTCAGTTCATGCGGGTGCGGGTGATACCAGTAAGTGCCGGCGTTATTCTTGACCACCCATGAAGGATTCCACGTTCCTCCTGCGGGGATGAGCTGATGCGGTCCACCGTCGGTCGTCGCGGGCAAGTGTAAGCCGTGCCAATGGACGGTCGTGGGTTCGGTATAATTATTTTTAAAATTAATCTGCACGGTTTCGCCTTGGTTGAAGACCAAGGTCGGCCCCATGAAGTTGGAGCCGTTATACCCGAGGGTCGGGGTCGGAGTCTCGGCAAACTTCTTCGTGCTCGCTGCCATGACGAGGTTGAGCGTCTTGCCCTCGAGGAGCGGGGGAATCCAAAGTTCCTTGAGGGAGCGGTCCGTGATGACTTTCGCGCTGCTCCCGCCACGCTTGCCTCCACCAGGTCCGCGTTTGCCATCAGGCCCGCCTTTACCTTTGCCAGGCGGTTCGCCCTCAGGGCGCCGGGGCGGGCGACCTTCGTCGCCCTCGGGATTGGCTTGGGCAGCCATCTGAACGGAGAGACCGCCCGTGAGCAGGGTCAGGATTACGATTAAACTCCGGACGGACAGGGTCATGGTTAACCACTATATCTTATTAGACCTTAACCTGAGGTTAAAGCCAGCCAAGCCCCTGAGATTTAAGCCAAAAAAGGCCGGGCGACTTGCGTCATCCGGCCTCAGGTCAGCCATGATGGGCTGGTTTACTTCTTAGCGGTATCAGCAACGTCAGTTTTCTTCGCGGGAGCCTTCTTGCCACCTTTGGCCGCAGGCTTCGGGGCGGGTGCGAGGTCGCGAATCTTGACGTTCTTGAACCAAACCTCATCGCCGTGCTCTTGCAGGAGAATGTGGCCGTCGGCCCACTCGCCGAAGTTCTTACCATATTTCGGATCGGCATATTTGCTTTTTGAGACGAGGTCGCGGAATTCGGCGGTCGAACGGTCAAACGCAACGACGAGGCGTCCGTTGAGCCAGTGTTCCACTTGGGTGCCTTTGGTGATCACGTAGGCGTTATTCCATTCGCCGATGCGGTTCGGACGCTTATCCTTGGAAGCCGTAATCAGGTCGTAGAGCGATGAAACGGTGCGATTGCCATTACGTCCAAGTTTGGCGTCAGGATGGACGGCGTCGTCGAGCATCTGGAATTCGAGGCCGAAGGCCGAGCCTGCGCCTTGGTTGAGGTCTGGCTGGACGTAATATTTCAAGCCGCTGTTGGCGCCCTTGGTGAGTTTGAAATCGACGGAAATCTCAAACTGTTTGAAGCGCGCAATCGTGATGATATCGCCGGCCGCTGCGGATTCTTTGCCGCCTGAGGCCGCCGTGTGGAGCATGCCTTTTTCGACGCTCCAGCCTTCTTTGGGGAACTCAGGGCCCTTGGCGGAGCGCCAGCCTTTGCTGGTCTTGCCGTCAAAGAGGAGTTTCCAGCCGTCTTCCTTTTCGGAAGGTGAGAGGGAGTTATCCGAGATTTTGGTCAGCGAAATATTACGCCATTGGACGGTCGTACCTTCTTTGGTCTTATCTTTGCTGATGCCGTGGACCTGGAAGGCGATGAAGCCGTTTAGGTAGCCGTCATCACGGACGTCGACGCGTTGGACGCCGTTGAACCAAGTGCGGATGCGATTACCGTTGGCTTCGACTTTCACGTGATTCCACTCGCCGACTTTCGTGAGCTGACGACCCTGCTTGGAAAATTCCAGCGCGTCGCCGCCGCCGAAGCCAGGGAAAATCCAGCCGCGACGACCTTCTTCGTAAAGACCAGCCGACCACATGCGGGCTTCGGTGTCAGGCTTCTTCACGTTCTTCGGGTCGGTGTCGATTTCGGCTTGGTAGCCGTGGACGCGTCCGACCGGCACTTTGGCCGCTTTGCCGTCGGCGGTCTTGAAATTGACTTCCTTGGCTTCAGCGTGGCTGCGGATTTGGACGCCGGAATTCAAGCGCGGGTCGTTCTTGAATTCATATTCGAGGACGAAGTTCGCGTAGTTCTTATCGGTCGCAAGGAACGTATTAGGCGTGTCCAAGGTCGAGGTGCCGACGAGGGTGCCTTCGGGGCTGACGGAGTAGGAAGCTTCGCCGCCCAGCTTCTTGAAGCCCGTGAGATCCTTGCCGTTGAAGATCTCGACCTTGTTAGGATTGGCCTTCGGCGCACCGCTGGCGGCTTTGGGCGTATCATTGGCCGACTTGGTGGCGGGGGGCTGGGCGTCGTTGGCACAGCCGACGATGAGGAGGGCGGCGGCTGTGAGGCTCAGAATGAGCGGGGTCTTTTTCATGGTACGTATGATTTGGTTTAGAGATAAAAAAGCGGAGCGGCCTTGCGACCGCTCCGCTTTTTCGGAAGAGCTTAGAACGTGGTGGGAATCTTGAAGCCCGCCCGGCCTTCGCGTTTGGCGACGAGGTCGCGGTTAGCGGCTTCGGCATTGGCACCCGTGAAGAGTTCGGTCTTTTGGTCCAAGGTGAGAGGCAGTCCGAGGACGGCCTTGGTTTCATCAAGGTTGATGCCGTTGACGCCCAAGTGGTCTTTCATGCGACCAAAGGCTTCGGCCAGACCGGAGCTCGACTTGATGGCCTCAGCCACTTCGCCGGCGCTCTTCTTCGCACCGAGGCGGAAGGAGATATTGGCGGAATGGACGAGCGAGGTCGAGAGGTGGCACTCGCGCACGGGTGCGTGGATACCCTTGGACGAGCCCTTGCGGATGCCTTCGACCCAGTTGGCGTGGTGACCCGAAGCGCCGCCGGTGAGGTCGACTGCGTCAACGGTCTTGCCGTAAGTCTTCAGGAATTTACCGTCCTTGTCGTAGACTTGGGCGGAATTGTAATCGGGTACGACGATGGTGGCGTTCTCGCACTCGACGATGATGCCGATCTCGGGAGATTTGGCCGACTTTTCGCTGGAGTTGTTATCCTTAAATTTACCGAACTTGTTCGACGGTCCGCCCATCTTGCCGTCGGCGCTGAGTCCGTAGACTTCGGTGATCAGAGGCGCGGCAGCGTAATTGTGGATCGAGATGAAGGTGTTTGGGGTCTCGGCGCAGTCGACGTAACCGAAGCGGCCGCCGACGGAGACGACTTCAGGGGCGACTTCGTGCGTGCCGAGGAACCAGCGGGCGATGTCGATTTCGTGGATCGCTTGGTTACAAAGGTCGCCGCCGCCGTAGTTCCAGAACCAGTGCCAATCGTAGTGAACGGCACCAGTGTTGGCGGTTTCCGACGACTTGTCGGACTGGTTGCCGCGAATGGATTCCATGATGTCGGCTGGGCCGTTCCAGAGATCGTAATCAATGGTGGAAGGAATTTCGTTCTTCTTGGCCGGGCCAATGGATTTGCGGCGTTTGTAACAGATGGCGCGAGCGAGCTTCACTTTGCCGTATTCTCCGGCATGGACGGCTTTGACGGCGGCCATGATGCCTGCGCCCGAACGGCTTTGGGTGCCGGCCTGGACGATCTGTTTGTCAAAGTGCTTGGAGGCGGCGACGAGTTGCTGACCTTCAAAGATATTATGTGAGAGGGGCTTTTCGACGTAGAGGTGTTTGCCGGCCTGTAGGGACCAGATGCCTTGAATCGAGTGCTGGTGGTTAGGAGAAGCGATGGAAACGGCGTCGATGTCCTTATCTTCGAGCATCTTTCGGATGTCAGAGTAGCCTTTGGCTCCAGGGAATTGCTTCAGGCCCTTGGCGACGACCGTCGAGTCGACGTCGCAAAGCGCAACGATGCGTACGCCTTTGATCTTGGAGAGCTCCTTGAGGTGTTCTTGACCGCGGCTACGGAAGCCGACGACGGCGACGCGGAGGTCACCGTTGGCCCCGGCCGCTTGGCCGTAGGTGCGGGCGCTGAGGCCAGCCATCGCGGCGACGACGGCCGAGTTCTTGATGAATGTTCGACGATTGAGTTGAGACATAGAGGTATGCTTTGGGGTAGAGGTAGGAGCATATGGAGATGCCCGTTGTGTCGAGAATGTTCCAAAGTCCGTCCTAACCGAATATCGGCAGGATGGGTAGGAAAGAGGTAGGACCAGTGGCAGGGGGAGGGGTAGGTCTATAGCTGCCTCTCATAACCTTATTATGAATAAGGGTTTGTGATCTTATCTCCCCCTACCGCTCCTCCTGCCCCTACCTCAGAGGTATCTTTACTTAATTGACCGAAGGTATTCGCGAATCGCGTCAAATTGCTCCGCGCCCTTGCCGTCAAATGTGTCGGTCAGCTGAGTCATGCCTTCCGGGTCGGCGTATTTCGGCATCTTGGTCTCAGGGTCGATCCGGATCGGGGCCATGACCCAGCGCTTGAAGTAGCCCTTGCGAAGGCGTTCGATGCTCTGGACGAAATTGATCGCCGGAGCTTCGAAGACGGCCGTGGCGGCGGTGTCGCCTACGGCGTGGCAGGTGATGCAATTAAAACCGCCGTCCGCCCCGAGGAGTTTTTCGCCGATCGCAACTTTCTCGGCATTGGGCTCCGGCTCGCTGGCTTCTTTCTGCGGAAGGCCGTGTTGGTGATTAAGGCCTAGGGCGAGACCGTCGGCATGATGCGCAAAGCCCGGCATGCGTCCGATGAGCCAGGTACGTGGCTTGTAATCGATTTTACCGGCGATGAAAGAGGACATCCACTCGTTACGCAGTTTTTCACCTAACCACGTCAACGGAGGTACGGGTGCATCGGGGACGGCTTCGCCTTCCACGTGTTCTTTGGCTGGGAGTACGTCGCGTAATTTTTTGGACTCACTGTCGACCTTGGACCAAGTGCTGCCTTGGCCGTCGCGCGCATGGCAAGCGGCACAGTTCAGGTTCTTGATTTGACGTTCGGCGAACTCGGCGGGGGTATCCTTTTTGAGTGAAGCGAGGTCGGTGGCCAAGAAAGCTTTTAAGGCGTCACGTTGTCCGGGGCTCAATGCGAAATCAGGAGCGGCGGCACGCAATGCGATATCGGGGCCGAGGCAACCTTTGGCGCCGGCCTTGAGCACGGTCGCGAGGGTGGGCTGTGTCGTCGCCGGCATGCCAGCGTGGCAATTCAAACAGCCGGCGCTGACGAGCAGGGTGGCGCCGCGGGTGGCATCGCCGACGATGGCTTCGCGTTTCGTGACCCTGCTGTTGGCGATCAAGTAGCTGGCAAGTTGCGTGGCTTCGTTGGTTTCGAGGCGGAAGTGCGGCATGCGTGTCGCCGGATAGCTCTTGGCGGGGTTCTTGAGGTATTCGACGAGTGCGGAGGGCCGCCACTTATCGCGCAGGTGCCCCAGCGGGATCCGGTCATGCGCGTCGGCCCCTGTCGCGTCGGGTCGCTGGTGGCAACCAATGCAACCAAGGTTTGCGAAGAGTGCGCCGCCTTGCGGGGCGAGTTTCAGGTCGAGCGGGTTCTCGGGCACGGGCGCTGCGCCCTGCGTGAGCATGGCGGCGAGGTCAGCGGCCTTCTGGTGAGCGTCGGCTCCAGAGAAGAGTTTCGGCATCAGCGAGTGCGGGCGGATGGCGTGCGGGTCGAAGATCCAGTCGGCGAGGAAGGCCTGATGGTATTTAGTGCCGAGCTCGGAGAGCAGGGGCGCGTTCTGGCCGAGCTCCGGCATGCCCTGTCCCTTGATGGGGATGAGCGAAGCGTCCGAATGGCAGGCCGCGCAATTCAGCTGCGCAAAGAGCAGGCGCCCATCGCGACGTTGCAAAGCGGCGTCGAGCTGGGGTGCGCTCGTATGTGTCAAAAGGGTCGGAGGGACCGGTTCTTTAGGGAAGTCTTTCGAAGACCAGTAGAGCCGGACAAACGTATCGCCGCTGGTTGCGCGGGTGAGTTCAGCCGTCAGGACATTCGCGCCTTTGTTCAGTTGCACTGCTTTGCCCGTCGTCCCGAGGAGTATCGGTTGACCGTTGATATTTAACTTAAAGTTCCCGGACGTCTCGGCGCTCAGGAGAAACGTCCCGCGGATAGGGGACTGGATTTCGCCGGACCATTGGATGGTGAAAGGGCCCGCTTGGAGGAAGGGCGTCGGGCTTTGCCCGGCGGGCACGTAAAGGGAAAGAAGCCGATCGACGCGCTGATCGGTCTGGTCGCCCGCGGTAAACGTGACGGCCAAGCCTGCCGTGCTGGTTTGAGCGGAAAGGCCCAATGATACGCTCAGCGTAAAGAGAGAAAATAAACGACGGAGAAACATGATGTCTGGTCGGGTCTGATTGCGTCAGTTTACGGGTCTTTGGCAAGCGTCCAACAAAAAGGCCCGGATAATCCGGGCCTTTTATCGATAGGGTTGAAGCCTTATTTGGCGAAGCTCTTGTAGTCGGTGCCCTGCTTTTCGGCTACCACGTTGATGGTGTGGGCGACTTCGTCGGGAACCCGCGAACCATCGACTGCTTTAAGGTTCATCTTGATGCGCATCTGCTCGACGGGTTTCAGGCCAGGTACTTCAAGGAAGACGGTCATACCATCGTCGGAGACCTTGACCGATTTAATTTCCACCGGATCCGTCCCTTTTTCGCCCGGCATGCTGACCTTATAGTTATCCGAGCCATAAGCGCTCGACCAGAGGTAGTTGTATTGCTCGATGGAGTAGTTCTGCAGATCGCCAGCGGCTTTTTTGTCGAGCGCGCCCGTGAAGCCGATGGTGATGCCTTCTTTTGTGACGTGCAGCCGGTCTTGCATCGTGACGGATTTACCCGTGTAGCGTACGCGATGAATCGCGCCGTCTTTGACCCCGTTGGTTTGCCAGCCTTTGAGGCCAGAGCAATAGAGCTGGCCATCAAGCGGGTTGAAGCGTCCGCGCATGATGCCCGTCGTGAACTTTAAGGGGAACTTGACCACGCCGCCTTGGGCGATGTCGCCGACCCGCTCTTGCAATACGCCGAAGAGCGAAGATTTGCCGTACGAAAGGTAAAGCATGCGGCCTTCGAAGGGACCCCACTTCTTACTGGTGACCCAAGTCTGCCCGCCGTTGGAATTGTCGATATCGTAGGGAATCCAGCAAAGGTGCGGGCTGTATTTCGTCGGCGCGGGGTCGCGATGGGAGAGATCCGGTACTTCGATGAAGTCGCCAGGCTTGGAGTAATGGATGTAATCCGCAGGGACCCAGGTGCCTTGGTTATCGCCATTCGAGATTTCGTCGTTCGGTCCGACGCCCATGCCGTTCGGGGCGCGGATGCCGGTGGCGTAGACTTCAAATTTCTTTCCGTCAGCCGACACTTTGAAGATGGAGCCGTGGTGCGCGCTGAGTGGACCCCAACCCCGGCCTCCTGGATTCACGGGTCCGCCTTTGAGGAAGTAGAAATTGCCCTGACTGTCGCGCTGTAAGTCGAACGTGAACTCGTGGAAGTTTGAAGTAACTTGGACGTCATTATTGAAGTTTTCATAGAAGTCCGCTTCGCCGTCGCCATTCAGGTCGCGTAACCGGGTGATCTGATCGCGTCCGAGGACGTAGATGACGTCGTTGACGATGCTGATGCCCAAGCCATGGAAGATGCCGGTGGCGTAGCGGCGCCAGGTGATTTTGCTCAGCTTGTCATCGGAGAATTTTCCGACCCAGACGTCGCCGCTCCAGGTCGAGAAGGCGATGCGACCGTCCTTGAAGAAGTCGATGGCGCCGACGCGAATCCAGGATTTGTAAGGATTTTCTGCGGGGACGTTAAGGTTGTCGACGAGGTAAGGAGCGTTAAGGATTTCAGTGAGCTTGTCGTTCAGGGCCTGTTTCGCCGCGGCTTCGGTTTCGCCCTCGATCTGGCTTTTGACGGCTTCGGCTTGTTTGGCTTGGTCGATTTCTCCGAGGGTGCCTTCGGTCTCAACGGTCTGAGTCCAATGGGCAGGACCACCCTTAGTGAACTCGCGAAGATCTTTGGCGGCGCTGACGCCCTTGGCGGCCTTGGTCAGGGCGGCGACGTTTTGCGGTACGCCATGGACGAAGGAAATCTTGAATGAATTACCGGCCGAGATTTTCAATTTTAACGAGAGGAAGCCGTTGTTATCATTAAGCGTGCCATGGCTTGCGCGGACTACGGTGAATTCATCGGCTGGCTTGATGGGGGCGACGGGAATAGCAGCGGCCGCGGGTTTATCGCTGGCTTTTTTCTTCGCGACTTTCGGCGCCGGCGGTGCCGGCGGCAGGGGCTGTTCGAGGGTGACTTTGGCGTTTTGACCATCGAGGGAGGTTTTTCCGCCATAGGGAAGGTCGAGTACGTGCACGGAGGCGTCGAGTTCGCCGCTGATGACGGTGAAGCTGCGACTCAAGACTTGTTGGTCGCCGACTTTCTCCAACTCAGCGCTTTCTAAGATATTAGCTCCGCCAACCGAATAAGCGAAGACGACGCGATCGCCATGAAGGTAGAGACCTTGGTATTTGGCATGCTCAAGCGGGAGCGGGCCGAGGGGGATCTTGGACATCACGCCATCTGGGCCTTTAGGTAGGGCGCGCGTTTCGGCGAAGCTGCCGTTCTTGCTCCAACCTGGTCCGGGATTCGTTTCGAAATAAACCTTCGCACCGACGGCCGGCCCGGGGTTCGGGCCATGCTTACCGTCAAAGGCGACGCCTTTTAATTTCATCCAGCCACCGAGCCATGCGCCAGCGCCCCGTAAAGTTTCGGTGTCGAAGGCGTAACCCGCTTCGCGATCTCCCAGATTGACGAGGATGGCTTTGTTGGCGGCGCAGCCTTTTTGCTCAAACGGGCTCTTACCTTCGGTATTGTCAATGGAAGCCGTCAGGAAGCGGCCGTAGTCCATGCCTTCATATTTTTCGGCGGGGGTCGGGACCTTGACGGTCTTGTTCGGATTTTCGGCGCCCAGAAGGGCGATGGAGCCGAGCAAGAGCAAGAAGCTGGTGCGAGTCAGTGAGTTCATGGGATGGGAAATGGGGTATTAGGGGCGGGGTATGAGAATTGATTATCCCGCCCCTCGCTGTCCATCGTATTGAGGGCCCTTTAGGTCCTATTTAGATAGTTGAACGGTTGAATTGTTGGCCGGAGGGGACGACAGGTTGTGACCTGCGGTTTTAATCCGGGTTCCTTGATTTCCCTCGATTCAACCTGCCAACGGTTCAACTGGTCAACCGCCTCGCTTTCGGCTTGGCCACTTCAGGCCTTGGTCGAAAGGCCGCGGAGCCAGGCGATCCAGCCGGCGGGCAATCCGCGAGCGAGGGCACCACGCACGATTTTTTCGTGATAAAGTTTGGAGGGCAGGTGCGGGCCGGTGGGGTCGACGACTTGGAATGCTTCGCACTCGAGCGGGCAATCTTCCACGCCGGCTTCGAGGACGGTGACCTTGATCCGTTTGTATGGCTTACCTTCGGCTGCGTTGAGCCGATCCCAATCGCTGGCAGTCATTTCATACACGCCGCCCCAGACTCCGGGTGAGGTTTCATCTTCGACGATATCCGCCGAGCCTCCGCCCCAAGTCGAACTCGGGTGCGTGAAGGCCAGCCGATGTTTGGTCAAAAGAGCCTTGCTGCGGTATTGGGCATCAGGGCAACGCCGCTCCATCTGCGAAGAGTCCAAATTGGAGGCGAAGGCGAAGTAGTACCGGCTCATACGAAGGGAAACTGACTTTGCCCAAAAGGGAACGGTTGGCAAATGGATTGGTTCGCCCAGTCAGCCGTGGGCATAAAGATGTCCAGTTAAGGCTTTGGCTTTCCTTTGTGAGGAGAGGCCGACCTGGAGGGCGGCTTCAGAATTTCTGCGTAAACCCTAAATAAACTGAGCGGGGTTGAGCGCCATACCCGAGGGCTTTAGGTGGGGCGGTTTCGCCGAAGAGATTTTCAATCCGTAGGGATACTTCGCTGGCCTCGCCGAGGGCGCGTCGGACCCAAGCTCTATAATAAATCGCATTGGGTAGGTCGGCGCGCGAAAAGGTGTTCCAATCGAAGTCTGTCCGGCTGCGGAGGTAATTCAGGGAGGCGCCAAAGGTCCAATTTTCGTTGGGTAATATTTCAACGCCAGCCGAAAGGTTGACGCGTGGGCGGGCCAGCAGGCTTTCGCCGGTCTGGACCGGGCGTCCGTCCAGGCTGGTGTAAGTCGAAAGGGCTTCGGTCTCGAGGTAGGTGGCCGAGCCGAAGCAGCGCAGGCCTTTGGCGGGGCGGGCTTCGATTCCGAGTTCGACGCCGCGCGTGCGTGCTTCGGCGATGTTGTAGGCTTCGTAGGTGCTGGTGAAGTCGATCAGGTCGGTGAGGCGATTTTCAAAAGCGACCAAAGTCCATGAGAGGGCATTCGGGAGGGCGTCCTCGTGGCGGAGGCCGATTTCGATGCCTCGGTTGGATTCGGGCCGCAGGGGGACGCCGCCGACGGTGCCGTAGACGAGTTCGCCGCCCGCGGGCGTGCGGTAGGCGGTGGCGTATTTCGCGTGCAAGGTGAGTTCTTTATTTAACTTATGCGCGAAAGAGAATTCGCCGGTGGTCTTGCTGGCGAAATCGGTGAACGTATCGTGCCGTAAAGCGGCCTTGAACCGGTCGGAGGGAGTGGCTTGCCAGTCCGCATGCGTCCAGAGGCCGAGGCTTTCATGGGTGTCGGCCCAGGGTTTGGCGTAAGGATAAGGGGTCGTATTCAATTCCAAGACGCGTTGGTCGTAGCGCGAGCATTCGTAGGTCGTGCCCACACCCAAGATGAGATCGGCGCGAGTCTTCCAATCGGCAAAGGCCGTGACTTCATCGTGGGTGAGCTCATAGCCCTGGTGGGTGGCGCCAAAGGTGAAGCTTTTCATCGACATGACACCGTGCGACCAGAAAGCGGCGGCTTGGACATCCTTATCTTCATAGCGGAGCCCAGGTGAAAGCATCCAGCCGTCATCGTCTTGAAAGTCCTTCAAGGTGGGTGCGGTCTCTGATCCGGGAAGGCGGGCTTTGCTGAGATCCGCAGAGCCGATGAGGTCAAAGGTAAGATGCGGGCTCAGTTTCCATTCCGATTTGATGAGCGCCGTCGAAGCGTCGAGCTGGCCGTTGGGTCGCCAGCCATCGTCGTGCGAAGTGGTGAGCGTGACTGCGGTGCCTTGGGTTGCTGCGCCTGCGCCTTGGGCGTTATTCGTCACGTAATTGAAACCCAACGAAGCTCGCCCATAAGAGCCGCCTTCGATTGCCAGTTCGGCGTGGGGCTTGTCGATGAGAGGCTGGGGTAGACGTAGGTCGATGACGCCGCCGATTGCGTTGGCGCCATAAAGTGAAGACGAGGGGCCGCGCAGGACTTGCACCGAAGATAAGCCGAAGATGCGGTAGCGTTCAGTCTCGTAGCCGTTCAGGAAACCTTGCGGCAAGCGACGTCCGTCAAGGAGGACGGCGGATTGGCTGGAGTTTGTCCCACGCAAGAATAAGGAGGATTGTGACCCTTCGCCGGTTTGCTCGGCAGTGAAGATGCCTGGAGCCGTCGAAAGTAAGCGGCTGAGGCTATTGATGCCGGCTTCCGTGGCCTCGCTGACGTTGATACGGCTGACGGAAGGGGAGGCGTCTGCGAGGGGTGCGGCTTGTCGCGTTTCGACCACGACGGTTTCGGGCAACTGCGTCGGAGTCTGGGCGATGAATAGGGCGAAAAGGCTGAACATGAGTCGAGGTCTCGGGTGTTATTAATTTAAATCAATCTAAATGGGCTGGAGAAAGCGAACGGAAGTGTCATAGTGTTTTTCGATGGGCATCGAAACCAGCAATCAACCTGACCTCGGCGCGGTCCGCCAGTTCTCCATCTTTGTCGAAAATAAGGTCGGTCGATTGAACGAACTCGTGCAATCCCTCGGCGACGCTGATGTGCACATCATGGCGCTTTGTTTGGTGGATACGACGGATTCGACGATCATCCGCATCGTGGTCGATTATCCGGAACGCGCGGAAGCCGTATTAAACGAACATAATTTTGCGCACGATGACGTGCCCGTCGTGGCGATCGAATTGCAATCCGAAGCGCAGTTGAAGGATGTCACCTCTGTGTTACTGAAAGCGGAGATTAATATTTATTACGTCTATCCGTTCCTATTCCGCCCTAATGGTCGCCATGGTCTGGTGGTGCGCACGGAAGCGCAAGAGTTGGCGGCCTCGGTCTTGTCCCGGCACGGCATCACCGTACTTGGTCGGAACGATATCGCTCGGTAGCCGCTGCAGGGCGGCCGCGGGTAGGGGCGTGGCTTGGCCGCTTCCTCCTAGCGTGGAGTGCGCGATAAATCGTGCCCATAACTGGGGTCGCCCTGCGGCGAAAGAATTCAACTGATAAGCCCACGTTCTGGTGCCTTAATCTTATGTTAATCTTCGCTTAAGATTCGCTTTAACGAAAGGTTACAATTGATGTCTTAACATTATTAATAAGCGGGATTAGATTATCTGTACGGAAGCGCAAAGGGCCCGTAACCAAAAACCAAAAAACCCAACAAAATATGATCAATCCTCGTCTGATCGTGTCACTCTCGCTTCTCCTCGCCGCCTCGACGGTGCGCGGGGCGGACGCTCCCCCCGTTGGTTCGAACCACCCCGCGCAAGTTCCCGCTGCCCGTCCGCACGCACCTCGGCACACGCCGATGCCTCGCGTGACTTTCCTCAAGCCTGAATTCGGCGATCCACTTCCCGGTCTGAATAGCACGCTGCTCGGGCTTTTCATCGATGGGAAAGAAGACTTCGAAAAGGTGGAAGATATCGCCGGCGGTCTCGGCCCGATCTTCAACGAGAGTTCTTGCGTCGCCTGTCACTCGTCGCCGGTCACGGGCGGAGGCAGCGCCCGGAACGTCACGCGTTTTGGCCGCGCGATTCATGGCAATTTTGATCCACTCGATGCGCAAGGCGGATCTTTACTCCAAGATAACGCGATTTCGCCCGATGCCCAGGAGGTCGTGCCTAATGATGCCAATATCATTATCCATCGTAATTCTCCACCGGTCTTCGGACTCGGCCTAATCGATGCGATCCCTGCTGCGGAAATTCTCCGCAACGTCCGCCGTGTTCCCGTCGAAGGGGTGAAGGGTAAAGCGTCGATGGTGACCGATGTGGTGAGCGGTAAGGTGATGCTGGGCCGTTTCGGTTGGAAGGCGCAGCAGACCTCGGTTTATGCCTTCGCTGCTGATGCTTATGCGAATGAAATGGGCGTGACCAATCGCTTCTTCCCCACGGAAAATGCGCCGAACGGTAAGGCTGATGTCCTGGCTCGGACGGATCTGGTGGCCGATCCCGAAGACGCACCAGCGGTCGGACTCGCTGATTTCGAGAAAGTCGCGAACTTCATGACCTATCTCGGAGCGCCTCCTCAATTGAAGCTCTCGCCCAGCGCGGCGGCAGGCCGGATGGTCTTTGAAGTCGCCGCCTGTTCCCTCTGTCACGTCCCTACGATGTATACCGGACCTAATAAAGTTCCAGCTTTGGCGAACAAAGAAGTACCGCTCTTCTCGGATTTGCTCCTGCATGACATGGGTACGCTCGGTGACGGCATCGCGCAGGGTGCGGCCACGGGTAAGGAAATGCGTACGCCTCCCCTCTGGGGCCTTCGGATGAGTGCGCCATATCTGCACGATGGTCGCGCCAGCACGGTCGACGACGCCATCCGCGCGCACGACGGGGAAGCCAAGGCGTCGCGTGATCGCTATCTGCGTCTGAATAAGACCCAACAGAAGCAACTCGCCGATTTCTTGCTCTCGATCTGAACGGCGTAAATTAAGGAATCAAAAGGGCGGCCTCAGGGCCGCCCTTTTTTGCGAGGTAGGGACAGTACCACGTGCTGTCCTTTTGGTTTTGCGTCGACTAGGTGTACGACTGCGTCGCGCCCCTACCTCTTTAAGACCAAGACCTGCTGCCCTTGCTTGAGCCCCGGGTAGGTTGCGTCCTTAGGATCGAAGCCAAGGGTGACAGAGAGTTCCAGTTTAGCAGCGTCGAACTTGTACGAGCAGCCGTCCACGAGGCGGCTGGCGCCTTCTGCTTCGGTCGCGCCATTCAAGCCGTTCCAAGCCTTCTGCCAGGCCTTCAGGTTCATGGGTTCCCCGCGGTCGAAAGCGAAGCGGACGTCCGACGGCTTGGCCGCATAGAAGTTTCCATCGAGCTTACGGCCTTCGCTGCGAAGCTGGTCGGGGTCGGTCAGTTTGAGCAGGAGACCCTGTTCTCCGATGATCAGGTTCTGGTGGATGCCGCAGCGGGCGGCGCTCCAACTGCCCGTGCGCTTGCGGTCCAGGGAGAACTGGATGCCCGCGGTCTTGGAGCCGAGAATCAGGTTGCGACGAATATCGACGCCGCCGGATTCGCGGGTGCGGATGCCGATATCGTTTTCGATGAGGATGTTTCCTTCGACGATCGCCGGCTTGGCGTCGCCGATCTCGAAGTCGATGCCCACCCCTTGGCGTACGCAGACGTTGTTGCGGATGACGGTGCCTTCGCCCGCTCCGCCGTCGAGCCAGAGGCCCCACTGCACGTAATTGTCGCGCACAAGGTTACCTTCGATGATCGAGTGGCTCGGGTGGTGGAGCTTGATGCCGGCGCTTTCCCAGCGCTTCTTGCCGGTGAAGAGCAGGCGGTTGTTCCGTTCGACGATGTTCCCGCGGATGGTCAGGGAAGGGGCGTTGTAGCTGGCCGTACCGGCCGCGCCGTTGTCGCTGATGACGTTACCTTCGACCAGGTGGCCGCGGGCGCCCGTGGCCCGGCCGTTGTCGCCCGACTCCAGGTCGGCGAATTCCGCGCCTTCGTTGCCGAGGTCGAGGCCGATGCCGTTGGCGAAGCGGATGACGTTGTCGCGGATGATCCAGTGCTTGCCGGAACGCGTGCCGACCATGCCGGCCTGCTGCCATTCGGGGTGTTCAGCTTCCCAGAAGTTCGTCGGGTATTGGTTGCCGCAGCGTTCGAAGACGAAGCCCTCGATCACGATGTGGCCCAGCTGGCGCTGGTGCGGGGCGAACAGGCGGCGCTTCGTGGTCAGCTCGACTTTATGGGCCGCCGGCTGGTCATCGGCGAAGTGTATCGTCAGCTCGCCGTCGACGTAGCGCCATGATTTCGCGAGGGTCTTATGCTTCACCTCATCAGGTTCTTGGACATAGCATTCATCGTCGACGAAGACCTGGCCGAGGTTGAACGAAAGCTTCGGGTCGCTCTTCGGGTATTTGCGCTCGGCCTCCGGCTTACCTTCGCGGCCATAGGGCGTGGACGAGGAGGCTATGCGGAAAGGATTGGCGCCGTCGCGATGGGCCGTGTCCGTGAACAACGCTTCGTCGACCTTGCCGGCATAGAGGCCGGCCGAGAGCTTGCGCCACTGAGGCGCCCACGCGTCGGAGCCACGGACGATGGCACCGTGCTTAACGGATGAGCGGAATGTGATCGGCGCGCCGTCATTGCCACCGCGCGGCGGGGCGATACGCTCGCGATAGATGCCGGGAGCGACGAGGACCACGTCACCCGCCTGGGCGAGGTCGGCCGCGCGTTGAATCGTGCGGAACGGCTTGGCCTCACTACCGTCGCCCTGGTCTTCGCCCTTCGGGTCTACGTGCAAGGTCACCGCCGCAACCGAAAGGTAACTGGCGCAGAGCAACAGGGCAGGGCGGAGCATCAAAGGCCTTTATTCACATGTTCTGGCGGCATCAAGCCGGGACGGACTTTCCTACGCTTGACCAAGTCGTGGCGGGTGACATTACTGACCTTCCTTCGAATTAACGAAGGACCTGGAGAGGTGGCTGAGTGGCCGAAAGCGCCCGTTTGCTAAATGGGTATA
>JBAXRS010000032.1:0-20493 GCA_037131085.1 Verrucomicrobiota bacterium
CCCAGGGCATGAGGGCGCGGAGACGCTGGCCGGTCTTTTCGATCGGGTGGTTCTCCCCCTGCTTGAGCAACTTGTTGTAATTCTTCAGGCCACCCTTGTATTCCTTGACCCACTGGGCGGTGAATTTACCAGATTGGATTTCCTTGAGGATCTCGCGCATCGCCTTGCGGGATGAGCTGTTAATCACGCGAGGACCACGGGTGATGTCTCCGTACTTGGCGGTCTCGGAAATCGAGAAGCGCATGCCGGAGATGCCGGACTCGACCATGAGGTCGACGATGAGCTTCAGCTCGTGGAGGCACTCGAAGTAAGCCATCTCGGGCTGGTAGCCCGCTTCGACGAGGGTTTCGTAACCCACCTTGACGAGCTCGGAGGCACCGCCGCAGAGGACGGCCTGTTCACCGAAGAGGTCGGTCTCAGCTTCTTCCTTAAAGGAGGTCTTGATGACGCCGGCTCGGGTCGAGCCGATGCCCTTGGCCCAAGCCAACGCAGTCTTGGTCGCCTTGCCGGAGATGTCTTGCTGGATGGCGATGAGGGCAGGAACGCCTTTGCCTTCGACGTATTGAGCACGCACGACGTGGCCAGGTCCTTTCGGAGCGACCATGGCGATGTCGACGTTCTTGAGAGGCTTGATCAGTTTGTAGTGGATCGAGAGGCCGTGGATGAAGAGGACGGTCTTGTCACCTTTGCCAAGATTAGGGGCGATATCCTTTTCCCAGACGTCGGCTTGTTTCATGTCGGGGATGCCCACGAGCATGACGTCGGCGCGACGGACGGCTTCGGCGGTCTCGTAGACCTTGAAACCTTTTTTCTTGGCCGCGGCGGCGGACTTCGAACCCTTGTACAGACCCACGATGACGTTAAGTCCGCTATCGCGGAGATTCATCGCGTGGGAGTGTCCCTGGGAACCGAAGCCGAGAACGGCAAGGGTCTTGTTCTTAAGAACGCCGAGATCGGCATCCTTGTCAGTGTAGACTTTAGCAGGCATGGTATGTGATGGAAAAGAGGGGTGATTAGCTGACTTTTTTCTTACCGCGCGTCAAGGCGACGGCACCGGTTCGAGCGGTTTCGATGATCCCGAAAGGCTCGATCAGATCAAGGAAGGCGGTGATCTTGGTCACGTTGCCCGTAAATTCGATGAGGAGCGAATCGTGGGAGACATCGACGACCTTGGCGCGGAATAATCCGGCGACTTCCAAGATCTCGGTACGAGTCTTCTTGTCGCACTTCACTTTGCAAAGGATGAGCTCGCGGGCGACGTGGTCGACCTCTTCGCGGGAAAAGTCCACCACGGTGATGACGTTGATGAGTTTGTCTAAGGCTTTGACGCAACGGTCCAAGGCGGCTTCGTCGGCGCTCACGGTTGCGGTGATCCGGGAGTAGGCCGGGTCGTGGGTGGGGCCGACGTTCAGGGTCTCGATATTAAAGCCACGGCCAGAGAGCATGCCGGCGACACGAGCCAAGACGCCAAACTTGTTTTCGACGAGGGCCGAGAGGGTGTGCTTCTTCTTGATGGGCGTCATGGTATTGGGACTAAAAAGGGTGGACGGAGAGGGACTCGAACCCACGACATCCTGCGTGTAAAGCAGGCGCTCTAACCAACTGAGCTATCCATCCAATGGAGGGTTGGGTATAGGGAAGTTCCCGGCCTTTTGTCCACCATGAAAACCGCCCCTCGGGCTTGCCCCGCCACCATTACTTCTGCAATCTACAGCCTAATGGACCCCGCCCGCATCCAGCGTATCATTACGGCCCTCGAGGGCTTAACCCGTCCTGGCCTGCCTAAAGAGGGCGTTTTGGAATGTATCCGCGTGCTGGATGGCGAGGTGGCGACCCTAAATTCAGGCCTTCCTGGGGACTTGGATCACTATTTGCGCCGCCGTTCTTACGAAAAAGCCTTGGTTTATCTCCAAGGCGGCAAGCCGGGCGAAGGGACCTGTGGTCGCGGCACATGAGCGGCAATCCTTTCGATAAACTCGATGGCGCTGACCTTCCTCCTGGTCCGCCCATCAAGCCGGTTGTGCCCGTCGCCAAGGCTAAACCTAAACTGGGCAAAATCATTCTGCAGTATGAACGCGCCGGCCGGGGTGGCAAAGAGGTTACGATTTTCAAGGGGCTCTGGTTAGAGTCCCAAGAGATGCGCATGCGCGAAGCACTCCTCAAGCAATTGAAAAAAGCCTTGGGCACGGGCGGCACTTTGGAAGATCGCGAAATCGTGCTGCAAGGTGACCGTCGCGAGACGGCGAAGGCCTGGCTGTTGAAGGAAGGTTTCACGACCAACCTCTGATTCGCAAAACCACTCGCCTCCAGCCCGTGCGTCGGTAGGGTAGGGCCGTGCCTGACCTGCAGCCCAATCTCATCCGCCTCGACGGCGACTTCGCCCCCGTGCGCCGCGTGGTCGAGCTACTGCGCGACGCTGGCGGCCGCCCGTTCCTCGTCGGCGGCTGCGTGCGCGATGCGCTTTTACAAGTGCCGGTCCTCGACGTCGACATCGAGGTCTACGGCCTTGGCACGCGTCAGATCGAAGCGACCCTCCGTAAGGAATTTGGCATCATCACCGTCGGCGCGGCCTTCGGCGTAACTAAACTTAAGGATTTCCCGGTCGATGTCTCCGTGCCTCGCCGCGAAAACCGCACGGGCGCCAAGCACACGGATTTCGATGTCCAAGCCGACCCTTCGATGACGCCGAAGGACGCCGCGGAACGTCGCGACTTCACGCTCAACGCGATTATGTGGAACCCCTTCACGGGCGAGGTGGTCGACCCCTGGGGCGGCGTCGCTGACCTGCAGGCACGTCGTCTCCGCCATGTGTCAGCCAAGTTCGCCGAAGACCCGCTCCGGGTCCTCCGCGCGATGCAGTTCGCCGCGCGCTTCGAATTCACGGTCGCTCCAGAGACCGTCGCGCTCTGCGCTTCGCTTTCTCAGGCCGACCTCCCTCCGGAACGCCTGATGGAAGAGTGGACGAAGCTTATCTTGCGTGGCGTGAAGCCGTCGGTCGGTTTAAATTTCCTCCGAGATTGCGGCTGGTCGAAATTCTACCCGGAACTGCACGCGATGATTGGTGTGCCGCAGGATCCGGAATGGCATCCCGAAGGCTGCGTGTGGACGCACACGGGTCTTTGCCTTGATGCTTTTGCCAAGGCGCGCGTTGGCGACCGCGACGAAGATTTAATCGTCGGGCTCTCCGTGCTGCTTCACGATATCGGCAAGGCCACCACGACGAAGAAAGAGCCTCATGACGACCGCTGGCATGCCTATGGGCATGAGGAGGCGAGTTTTAATCTCTCGCCAAAATTCCTCGCGCAGATCACCCGTGAGGTGAAATTAATCGAATCGATTCTGCCTCTGGTTCGTTGGCACGCGCAGCCTTGGGAATTATTCCGGGCCAAGGCGGGCGATGCGGCCGTTCGGCGATTGGCAAATAAAGTCGTCCGCATTGATCGATTGGTACGCGTCGATGAGGCCGACCGAAAGGGGAGGGGTTCGAAATCTACCGCCGAGCCCTCGCCGCAGGGTATTTGGCTCACTGAACGGGCGGCGGCCCTTCATCTCCAGGATTCGGCGCCCAAGAAAATCGTCCTCGGCCGCCATCTGATTGCCATGGGCCACAAGCCCGCTGGTTGGTTCTCGCAAGTCCTCGATGAGGCGTTCGAAGCCCAACTCGACGGCGCCTTTAGCGACGAAGCCGGCGGTCTCGTCTGGCTGAGGGAACGCATGGCTAAGGGTATTGTCTAATTTTCTTACCATGTCGCAACCTACAGCTGGTATCCCGGAACTTCTCGTCGGTCAGCCCGACTGGCACGCGGTGCTGGTCCGGGTGCTTGTGAACTTCGGCTGCGTGACGGGGACAATCCATCGCACGGATTCATCCACGGGCTTGCTCATGCTTATTGCCCACCACGGCATCCCGCCGCAGGTCATGCCGATGCTGCTCCCTAAGATCGACAATATCCCCTTCGGTAAGGGTATCGCCGGTTGCGCCGCCCAGCGCAAAGAGGCCGTCCAGCTCTGCAATCTTCAGGAAGACCTCGGTGGCGTGGCTAAACCCGACGCTCGCAAGACGAACGTGCAAGGCGCCCTCGCGGTTCCCGTGCTCGGTGCCGATGGCAAGGTCATCGGCGTGCTCGGTATCGGCAAGATGCAGCCTTACGAATTCAACGACAGCGAGGTCGCGGACCTGCATGCAGTCGCAGCGCTCCTCGCACCAAAGTTCTGAGCGGTTCGCTTAGTTTCCTGCGAGGGCTTCTCCAGTGGGCGAGCCCTTCTGCTTGAGCAGGCCTTCGGGCAAGCCGACGTAGACGAGGCTGCCGCCTTTCTCACCGCCTTCCGGGCCAAGTTCCATCACCCAATCGGCGGCGAGGATGACGTCGGCATGGTGTTCGATGACGATAAGGGTCGCCCCGGCATCTCGGAGGCGACCGAGTAACGCCAATAATTTGGCAACGTCATCCCAAGCTAAGCCGGTGGTGGGTTCGTCCAAAACATAAAGCCTGCCAGCATGATCGCGCCGCGATAACTCCGAGGCGAGTTTCAGTCTTTGGGCCTCGCCTCCCGAGAGCGTATTAGCTGCCTGGCCGAGTTTAATATAACCCAAGCCGACCTCTTCCAGCGTGCGTAGTTTTTCCGCCAGCCGCGGCTGCGCGCGGAATATTTCTCCGGCTTCCTTGACGGAGAGGCCGAGGGCATCGGCGATGCTCAGTCCCTTGAACCGCACCTCGAGCGTCTCGCGGTTAAAACGCCGACCGGCGCAACTGGGGCAGTCGACGAACGTCTCCCCGAGGAACTGCATATCGAGGGCGACCGAGCCTTCGCCGGCGCAGGTTTCGCAGCGGCCGCCGCGGACATTAAAACTGAAGCGGCCTGGCCCGTAACCGCGGACTTTAGCCAAGGGCAGGGTAGACCATAGCTCCCGCATCAAGTCCATGATGCCCGTAAAGGTGGCGGGGTTCGAACGGGGCGTCCGGCCAATGGGTTCTTGGTCGACCGCGGTAAAAGCGACCATTTTTTCGAGACCCTCAATCCCGGAGTTTTTACCCGGGACAATTTTCGCGCCATTGATTTTCCGGGCAGCGGTGGCCGAGAGGATGTCGATAGCGAGCGTGCTTTTGCCTGAACCCGAAACGCCGCAGACAACGGTGAGATTGCCGACGGGAAACCGGGCGGTAATATTTTTAAGATTATTTTCCGTCGCGCCTTTGATCGTGATGTGTTCGCGGCCAGCGGGTTTGCGTTTGATAACTTGGCGTAGGTCGGCCCGACCCGAGAGGTAGGCGCCCGTGCGGGAGGTCGCATGGCTGACGCACGCTTTCGGGGTACCTTCAAAGATGATTTTTCCGCCGTCCGCGCCAGCGCCGGGGCCCATTTCGATGAGATGGTCCGCCGCCCTAATCATGTCGCGGTCATGTTCGACCACGACAATGGTGTTCCCGAGGTCGCGCAGGTCATGGATTGATTTGATCAGGCGTTGATGGTCGCTGGGGTGCAGACCGATGCTTGGCTCATCGAGCACATAGGTGACGCCGACTAGTCCGAGCCCCAGTTGGGTGGCCAAACGGACGCGTTGAGCTTCACCGCCCGACAAGGAGCTGCATTCGCGATCAAGGGTGAGATAATTTAAGCCGGCATCGTTCAAAAAAGTCAGGCGTTGCTCGAGGCCGCGTCGCGCCTCTTCCGTCGGGATGACGCGCGGATGCGTGGCAAGTTCGCGGGTGAAGGCGAGGGCTGCGGGAATCGTTAAGGCCAGGAATTCAGCCATATTTTTACCGGCCAGGCGAAGGGAGAGTGCCGAAGGCGACAGGCGTTGGCCGTGGCAACCCGCACAGGTCGAGCCGGACTGGAAGTGAAGTAACCGTTGGCGGAGGGATTCGCCGGTCGTCGTCCGGTAGGCATGTTCAAGCTCTGCGAACATGCCCGCCCAGACGGTCTCGACTAACTTACGTCCTTTGGCTGGCGGTAGTTGAAAGATTCTTTTCGGATCGCCGTGCAGGATGAGTTGGCGAATGCCCGGGGCTAAATCTTGCCAGGGGGTCTTGAGGTCGAAGGGGGTCTGTTCGGCCAAGGCGCGTAACGTGGCATTGCGTCGGATGAGCGTCTTGCGGGTCGCACATTTCCAGGGTTTTACCGCGCCATCATTGAGCGAAAGGCTTTCGTCGCGGACCGAGAGACTTTCTTGGAAACGTAATTGCCGGCCTAAACCGCCGCAATCCGGGCAGGCACCGCTCGGGTGATTGTGCGAGAGGGCGCGCGGGCTGATATCTTCATACGTCTCGCCGCAGTGTTCGCAGGCAAGGTGAAGGGAGAGCACGTGTTCGGTCCAGTCACCGCCACTCTCGGCGAGGACGAGGGCGCGATTTCGTCCTTCGCGAAAAGCGAGTTCGAGGGAATCGGCAAGACGACTCCTTTGGTCGGTCGCCATCACGATGCGGTCCACGACCACGTCAAGTTGCTGTGCGTCGCGCCCGACGAGTAAGCCTTCCGCTTCTTCGAGCGTGACAACTTTGCCATTGAGACGCAGCCGCGTGAAGCCTCGGCGACTGAGGTCGGCGGTCGTTTCGAGCAAGACCGAGGGACGATCTTTCGTGATGGGTGCGATGAGCATCAATCGCGTGCCGTTGGGAATGACTTCGAGGGCCTGAAGATTATCATCCAATGAGCGTCGGCGAACGGGGTGGCCATCCTTGAGGCATCGCCGATCGCCCGCTAAGATCCAGAGCGGGCGGGCATGGTCGGCGATTTCGGTGAGCGTCGCCACGGTCGAGCGCGGATTGGTGTTCCCGCCCGTGCGTTGCGCGATCGCGATGACGGGGGAGAGCCCGCGGATAAAATCGACGTCGGGGCGGGCCACTGACTCAAGCATCCCTCGAGCCTTGGCGGAAAGGGATTCGAGGTATTGACGGCAACCCTCCGCATGAAGGGTATCGAAGGCCAGGGACGACTTTCCCGAGCCGCTGACGCCGGTGATGACCGTGAGCTGGTTGCGAGGCAGGATAACCTCCACGTTCTTGAGATTGTGGGTGCGGGCGCCTTTGATGTGGATGGGCGTGTTCAGAGGGGTGAACCATACCTTGGAACGCCCAAGGGAGAAGTGCGAAGTAGGGGAGGATGCCTTCCGTTAATAAGTCCCTTATCATTTCACTTTTACCCGAAACCTTAACCTGTTAATTTGCGGAGATGTTCCGTCCCTTGGCCGCCCTCTTCATGTTCTGTACCGCCGCTGTTTTAGCGGATAAAGAAGAAACCCGCGTCCTTTTCTTGGGAGATAGCATCACGTATGGCGGCAATTGGGTGGTGTCTGTCGAATCCGCTATCCGGGCGCAGAAGGGTTTGGCGCGCGCAACCGTCGTCAACATGGCCCTTTCGAGCGAAACCACTTCCGGGCTTTCCGAAGCGGGTCATGCGGGGGGCAGCTTTCCGCGACCTGATCTGCACGAGCGTTTGCAACGGGCGTTGACGCAATTCAAGCCCACGCTCGTGGTCGCGTGTTATGGCATCAACGACGGCATTTATCAGCCGCTTGATCCGCAACGGTTCGCGGCTTATCGCGACGGGATTATCCGTCTGCGTTTGGCATGCATCAAGGCCAGCGCCAAGATTGTCCTGCTGACGCCGCCCCTTTACTCGCCTGATAATCGTCCGAAAGATGCAATCAATTACAATGGGGTCATGGATGCTTATGCCACTTGGCTCGTGGAGCAGAAAGCTGCGGGTTGGCAGGTGATCGATATCCGCCCAAAGCTGCGCGATGCTGTCGCGGCGGCAAAGCAGGCCGACCCAAAATTTATTTACGCCAAAGATAATTTACATCCCGGTGATGAGGGTCACCTCTTTATCGCGCAGGCGGTGTGGCCTGAGCTCGCTAAGTATATGAAATGGAAACCGGAGACGTCGTTTGCCGAAGGAGCTAAATTCAAGAACTTGCAGCAAAGTATGACGGTGCTTCGGAATGCCTGGCTTACGCAGGTTGGGCATAAACGCCCGGGGGTGGCCGGGGGAATGCCCTTGGACCAGGCAGAGGCCCGTTCGGCCGCTTTCTTGACGGAATATCTGAAATAATTGAGTTTTTAGGGGGTTTTGACTAAGTTGGGTCACGGCTAAATTACCTAACAAACACGACTCTGACACGAAACTGTAACAAATGTGTGGGATGATATAGGTGCATCCTACTCATGAATACCTCCCTCAAGTCCCTCGCCCTGCTCGCCTTCACGGCCAGCATCGCCTCCGCTCAAACGGCCACCGCTGCTTCGGCAGTTGTAACGGTTGATGCTAAGTTGCCTGACTACGTCGTGGCTTCTGGCGTTTCCGGTAACCTAAACTCGGTCGGATCCGATACTCTCAATAACTTGATGACCTTCTGGGCTGAAGCCTTTAAGGCGAAATATCCTAACGTTAATATTCAGGTTGAAGGAAAAGGATCGGGCACCGCGCCTCCTGCGCTCACTACGGGTTCGGCTCAGGTTGGTCCGATGAGCCGCGAGATGAAATCGAGCGAAGTCGCTGGTTTCGCCGGAAAGTTCGGCTACAAGCCTTCTAAGATTGCTGTCGCCATCGATGCCCTCGCGGTTTTCGTGCACAAGGATAATCCTGTCTCGGGTCTCTCGTTGACCCAAGTCGATGCTATCTTCTCTTCCACCCGCAAGCGCGGTGGCCAAGAGATCAGCACTTGGGGCGAGGCTAAATTGACCGGTGACTTCGCCGGTAAGACCATCTCGGCCTTCGGTCGTAATTCGGCTTCGGGTACTTACGGTTTCTTCAAGGATAACGCTTTGAAGAATGGTGACTACAAGGGCAGCATTAAGGAACAGCCTGGTTCTTCGTCCGTCGTCCAAGGCGTTGCGGCCGACCTCGGTGCCATCGGTTATTCCGGCATCGGTTACAAGACCTCCGGCGTCAAGGCTCTCGCCTTGGCCGATAAGGATGGCGCTGCTTTTGTTGAGCCCAGCTACGCTAATTGCCTCAACGGAACTTACCCGCTCGCTCGTTACCTCTACGTTTATGTCAACAAGGCTCCTTCCAAGGAGATGGATAAGTTGACCAGCGAATTCATCACCTTCGTGCTCTCCAAGCAGGGTCAAGAGATCACCATCAAGGACGGGTATTACCCGCTTCCGGTTGATGTTGCCAGCGAAGGCCGCTCGTCTCTGAAGTACTACAGCGCCGAATAAGTTTGGTCTCGAAATCGTGCCGTCGCCACCACGCCCTTCGGGGTCGGTCTGAAAAGCGCGACGGTACGGTCTCGGGTCCTCCCAAGGCGGGGTCTCCCCGCCTTTCCCTTTTTTAAAGAGACCGACACCTAAACGTCAACCCGATGGAAACTTCCGACAAAAAGGCTGATCCCGCTTCGAAGACGCGGTTTGACGTCAGTCCGATGACGTTAGCGGCCGATCGGTGGATGGGTCGCTTGATTCGTTGCGGCGGGGTAGGTGTCGTGCTCGCGGTGTTCGGGATGTTGGGCTTCCTGATTTTTCAGATCTTCCCGCTTTTTTCGGGCGCTCAGGTCAAGGTGGCAGTGCCGATTCAATTCCCGGCCAATGCCGTCGCCTTCGGCGAAGACGAATACGGCGAGATGCCCTTCGTTTGTTTGGCCGATGGTTCAATTGTTTTTCAGCGTGCCCAAGACGGGTCCAAAGTGCTTGCTTGGGTACCTAAGTTGTCAGGGCGCCAAGTCACGGCGATCCGTTCATATCCGCGAACTGGCATGGTTTTGTTAGGTCTTTCCGACGGTTCAGTCGAAGAGTTGAAAGTCGCCTACCACTCTAATTTCGATGCAGCCGGCAAGCGTACTTTAGAGCCTGTCGTGACGGCTTCCGAGCCGATCCAGGTCGGTCAGGCGGGGTCGCCTTGTCTCGATCTCTGGAACGCTAAAGGGTTGAGCGCTCGACTCATTGTTGTCCAGCAATCTGTCGCCGGTAAAGCCAAGCTTACGGCAGTCCGTTTGACCGAACGGAAAGGCCTCGGGGGTAAAGCAAAAATTACCACGAGTGAACCTTACGGCGTCGGTGCCGATGTGGCGGATTTCGAAAGCGTCTTGCTGCCTTCGACGGCTGACGCCGTGGTCTTGATTCGGAAGAGCGGAGAGGTGCGCGTTTATGCCGAGGCCGGCGATAGCTTTGTACTTTCCCAAGCCTTCACCCCTTTTCAAGGGACCGCCGATCATCATATCGCTACCGCTGGGATGATTTTCGGAAATGTTTCGATAGTCTTCGTGAATGGAGTAGGCGAGCAACAGGTTTGGTCGATTTACCCGCAGCTTCAACCAGACGGCTTGAGTCAGCGTCGCTGGGGACAGATTCATGAGGGCGAGAAACTCGCTGGTGCCGGTCTGGGTGTCTACGCTGCCGAGGGCAATAAATGTTACTTAGCGGCGACGGATGGTCGTTTGCAGATTTATAATATGACGACGGGTTCGTTGCGATGGGAGGGGGCAGCTCCCCGCTCCGCCCTCCGCCAGCTTGCTTTCGCCGGTAATTATGACCGGTTCACGGCACTGGATGTGCAGGGGGTTATGCATCGCTGGGAATTGGTTGATCACCATCCAGAATCCTCTTGGAGCGCGTTCTTCGGGAAAATCTGGTATGAAGGGGCTTCCGCTCCTGCCTATGCCTGGCAATCCAGCGCCGGTTCTGATGAGTTCGAAGCGAAGTATTCGCTCGTTCCACTCTTCTACGGCACGGTGAAAGGTACTTTCTACGCGCTGCTCTTCGCCCTGCCCATCGCCCTAACCGCGGCGATTTACGTTTCGCAATTCTTGCGTCCGGAGTTTCGGCAGGTGGTTAAGCCGGTGATGGAGATCATGGCGTCGCTCCCTTCAGTGGTGCTTGGTTTTTTAGCCGGACTCTGGCTCGCCCCCTTGGTTGATTCGCGCATCGTGCCTTTGCTTTGCGCGGTGGCGGTTTTGGCCCCAGCTGCCATTGCGGCCGGATTTATCTGGTCCGCTTTGCCGCAGCCTTGGCGCCGACAGGTCGCGCCGGGTATGGAATTTCTTTGGTTGCTTCCCTTTGTGGTCTTGTGCGGCTGGTTGGCCTGGATGTCGGGACCAGCGATCGAAGCTTTTTTCTTTACGGTCAAGGATTCCTCTTCCGGTTTACCGATAGCAGATATCCGGGAATGGTGGCGGCAGTCGACGGGCGCTACCTATGACTCTCGTAATTCCTTAGTCGTGGGTTTCGTGATGGGCTTCGCCGTTATTCCCATCGTCTTCACGATCGCCGAAGACGCCTTGTCTAACGTGCCTAATTCTTTGGTCTCTGGTTCATTGGCCTTGGGGGCCAGCCGCTGGCAGACCGTCTGGAGCGTCGTGATTCCGACCGCGATTTCAGGGATTGTTTCTGGGGTCATGATCGGTTTTGGCCGCGCCATCGGCGAGACCATGATTGTGGTTATGGCCACCGGAAATACCGCGGTCATGGAGTCTAACCCTTTCAGCGGGATGCGGACCTTGTCGGCTAATATCGCGGTCGAGCTCCCGGAAGCCGCTGCGGGCCATACGCACTACCGAGCGCTCTTCCTCGGAGCTTGTTGTCTTTTCTTGCTTACTTTCGTAATCAACACCCTTGCAGAAATTCTCCGGCAACGCCTAAGGGAGCGCTACAAAGTCGTCTAAACCATGCCCACTAATTCCGATAGCAGCACGCCCCGGGGCGAATCTTGGGTCTGGTTTACCGGACTGGGTCTGATCATCGGCTTGGCCATGGTGGTCGGGCTGCTTAGTTTGGTCGTCGTTAATGGCATTACCGTTTTCTGGGCTCCGCCGGTGCCAGTCGTAAAGCTGGACGACGGTAAGGGAATCATCGGTCAGTTGGCGCAGCGCCGAATCCGGCCAGGGACGCCTGCGAACGCTCCGCGTTATGAACGTCAATATCAGGTCGGCCTTCGCGAGCTTAACGGTAATTCGTACCTTTGGGTCGATGAAGCAAAAATCAAAGCGGAAGAATTTCCCACGGATGTTTTGGGCTTGGAGCGGGTGGAGAACGGCCCCGCTTTCGTCCGGCCTATCACGATAAAGAAATCAGACGGGAAGGTGCTTGCGATGGCGGATGCGGATTTTGAAGTAGCGCTGCAATCCGAAGTCGCCGCCGCGCGTCGGATCCGGGAGAAGCTGGTGGAAATCAACCGCCACCAAGTCGGCGAGGTCAATGCCGACATGGAATCGGCCCGGATTGCCTTACGTCGGGCGGTAGACCTTCATCAGGAAGCCGAGGCGGTTAAGCATCGTGAATTCATCGCAAAACTCGAAGCGCGTTACGCCGTATTGCAGGCCGAAGGGCGTAAAGTGAGCGAGGGTGGGGCCGTGGCGACTTTGGTGGTTCAAGACGCGGCGGGCCGCTCGGTGACCGTTCCGCTGACTCAGGTGATGCGGGCTTGGTTTCCCAATCGCCTCGATACCTGGGGCCGCGTGCAGCTCTTCTTCTCCCGTCTCGGCGAGTTCGTCTTCGATGAACCGCGGGAGGCGAATACCGAAGGAGGCTTGATGCCCGCGATTTTTGGGACCTTGGTCA
This sequence comes from Verrucomicrobiota bacterium, assembly GCA_037131085.1. Taxonomy (GTDB): domain Bacteria; phylum Verrucomicrobiota; class Verrucomicrobiia; order Opitutales; family UBA953; genus UBA953. The sequence goes on from JBAXRS010000032.1 coordinate 12,498, forward strand.
TGACGGTTTTCATGAGTCTCCTGGTGACGCCGTTCGGGGTCGTCACCGCAATCTATCTCCGCGAATACGCCCAACAAGGTCCCGTGTTGCGGATTGTTCGCATCAGCGTCAACAACCTCGCGGGGGTCCCGTCCATCGTCTTCGGTGTCTTCGGATTGGGTTTCTTTGTCTACGTTTTGGGCGGCACCATCGACCAGCTCTTCTTCGCCGATCAACTTAAGTATAATAATAATTCTCCCGTCTTCGGGACGGGCGGCATGCTTTGGTGTTCCCTCACTTTGGCTTTGATGACTTTGCCCGTGGTCATTGTCGCGACCGAAGAGGCTTTGGCCTCGGTGCCTCGCGGGATGCGTGAAGCTTCCCTGGCGACCGGCGCGTCGAAGTGGCAGACGATTCGTGACATCCTGTTACCGGCTTCGGCTCCGGGTATTTTGACGGGTGTCATTTTGGCGATGGCTCGTGGGGCAGGGGAGGTCGCCCCTTTGATGTTGGTTGGCGTAGTCAAGCTGGCCCCGACTTTACCGCTGGATGGTTCGGCGCCCTTCTTGCATATGGATCGTAAGTTTATGCACCTGGGCTTTCACGTCTATGACCTCGGTTTCCAGTCGCCCGATTCGGATGCCGCCCGGCCGATGGTTTTTGCCACCACCCTGCTGCTCATCGTCCTCGTCGTCTGCCTGAACATAGGGGCGATTTGGATTCGCAACCGTCTCCGTGCTCGCTTCAAGGGCGCCTCCTTCTAAAAACAAACCACCTCATGTCCCAAATCATGAATCCTCCTTCCGCTTCCCGCATCAAAGTCCGACCCTCTTCCGAACGCGAAGGGCGGAAAGACTACATCAGCATCCGCGACTACGGCTTCTGGTATGGACAGAAGAAAGCGCTCGACGCCATCTCGCTCGACATTCCGGAGCGTCAGGTGGTCGCCTTCATTGGCCCGTCTGGTTGCGGAAAGTCCACGCTCTTGCGTAACCTCAACCGGATGAATGATCTGGTCGATGATGTTCGTCACGAAGGGGATATCACGATTGGCGGGCGTTCGATCTACGATGCGGGTCTGGAGGTCATCTCCCTCCGTCGCCGCGTGGGCATGGTCTTCCAGAAGTCTAACCCTTTCCCTAAATCTATTTTCGAGAACGTTGTCTACGCCCTGCGGGTGGTCGGGGTTCGTGACCGCGCTGTCCTTGATGAGGCCTGCGAGACTTCGCTCCGCAAGGCCGCGCTCTGGGATGAGGTGAAGGACCGCCTCGACGACAGCGCCCTCGGCCTTTCCGGCGGCCAGATGCAGCGTCTCTGCATCGCTCGGGCTATCGCCAATCGTCCGGAAATTTTACTGATGGACGAGCCTTGCTCGGCCCTCGACCCAATCGCTACTGGCAAAATCGAGGAACTCATTCACGAACTCAAAGACCAGTTCACAATCGTCATCGTCACGCACTCCATGCAGCAGGCCGCCCGTGTCTCGGATCGCACGGCGTTCTTCTACCTTGGCAAGCAGATTGAATACGATACCACCGAGAAGATCTTCATGAATCCTTCGCAGGCTCAGACGGAAGCCTATATCTCTGGCCGTTTCGGCTGATCTTTATTATCCCCACCATGCAACGTTTCTTCCACGACGAACTCCGTCAACTCCGCGACGACCTCATCCTGATGGGTGAGCGTTCGCTTGATATGACCCGGATGGTGCTTCGCGCGGTCGAGGCGGGCGATGATTCGCTGGCCTTACAAGTCCGCGGGATGGACGACCGTGTTGATGAGCTCGAGAAGCGCGTCGACCGCGAAATCATGCGTTACCTAACACTTTTTGGTCCGATGGGTAGCGATGTCCGCCTGCTGCTGGCCGCTCGCGATATCGGGCACGACCTGGAGCGCATCGCGGATGAAGCCTCGGTCATCGCGAAGCGTAGTTTGGTTATTTCCGAACGCGGACCTTTAAAGAATTTCCTCCACGTGCCGCAGGAAGGTATCATCGCCTGTGAGGTATTGCGCCTCGCGATCGATAGCTTCATCGAAGGTGATCTTGCTAAGGCCCGTTTGGTCTTGGAGCGCGACGCCGAAATCGACGCCCTCAACCGAAAGAACTACGAGGAACTTTTCGGTAAGGCGGGTGACACCACCAAGGTTTCCGCTTCACACGTCGAGTTGATCTTTATCTCTAAGGCCCTGGAGCGAATCGGCGACCATTCCAAGAATATCGCTGAACAAGTCATCTTCCTGCTTTCCGGCGAGGACGTCCGACACTCCCGCTAAGCCGGCCGCCCGAAAAGTCTCTCTTGTCGGAGGGCTTTCTTAGGGTAGGATGCGGGGATGGAAGTCGCACGTCGTCTCGGAGTCTTGATCCTCGAATGGGCATCGATCGCCTTGGGGGTCTTTGTCGCCGACCACTTCGGCTACTTGACCTACAAGGACGTCGGCACGCTGGCCGTCGTGGCGGTCGTCATTGGACTTTTTAATTCCTTTCTGCGCCCCTTTCTTTTGGCGATCTTCATGATTGTCTCGATTCCGATTCTTATCATCACCCTCGGCCTGGGCGCCTATCTGGTGCTTTTTTTGACGAATGGTGCCATTCTCGCGCTCACGGACAGCCTGCTGAAAGATTTAACGGTGAATGCTTGGGCTATGGCGACTTTGACGATTTCCATTACCTCTTGGGTGATTTCCTCTTCCGTCGGCATCGACCAGCTCAAGCCGCTCCGCCGGGCCAATGAAGCCAAGGCCAACGCCCAGAAGGTCAAGGACGACGCGATTGACATCTAAGGCGAGCAGGGAAGTCATTTCAGGTGGCGGGTGGCGGCCTCGGGTTACAGGTGGCAGGATTGATTACCCGCCACCCGTAACCTGGGGCTGCCACCTGCCACCCGTAACTTTAGGTCTCTCTGGACCTCAGGCCCTCTATTCACTCAGTCTTGCCAATCTGCCCGGAGTCCTTTGCTTTACCTTTCCTCCGTCATGTCGAATCCCGCTCTCTCCTCCTGGGCCCGCAATGTCGCCCCTTCACCGACCCTCGCGGTCGATGCCAAGGCGAAGGCCCTCAAGGCCGCTGGCAAGGACGTCGTCGGCTTCGGTGTCGGCGAGCCAGACTTCGATACCCCGCAGTTCGTCAAGGACGCCTGCGCCAAGGCCCTAGCCGACGGCCAGACTAAGTATGCCCCTACGCCGGGCATCCCCGCTCTCCGCAAGGCCATTGCCGAGGACTACACCCGTCGCGGCTTCACCGGTATTGCTGACGCCAACGTCGTCGTCTCCCCGGGCGGCAAGATGTCCTGTTACCTCGCCATCCTCGCCACCATCAGTGCGGGCGACGAAGTGATTATTCCGGCCCCCTATTGGGTGAGTTATCCCGAGATGGTGAAGCTCGCCGGCGGTATACCCGTCGTCGTGAACGCCGAAGACGTCACCGGCTTCAAGATCACCCCCGCCCAGTTGACCACCGCGCTTACCGCCAAGACGCGCATGGTCATCATCAACAGCCCGTCCAACCCGACCGGCGCCGTCTACTCCCGCGCCGAGCTCGAAGCCCTCGTGGCCATCTGCGTGCAGGCCAACGTCTGGATCATGTCCGACGAGATCTACGAGAACCTCGTCTATGACGGCCAGACTACCTGCAGCCCGGCGACCTTCTCGCCCGAAGCCGCCCGCCTGACCATCACCGTCTCTGGTTACGCCAAGAGCTACGCCATGACCGGCTGGCGCCTCGGCACCCTCGTCGCCTCCGACAAGACCCTTGCCGCCGCCGTAGCCGACCTCCAGAGCCAGATCTCGTCCAACGCCACCACCTTCGCGCAGTTTGGCGCCCTCGCGGTGCACCAGCACCCCGACAAGGCCAAGGCCTCGCTCGCCGAGATGGGTGCCGTGTTCGACAAGCGTCGCCTCAACCTCCTCGCCGGCCTCAACGCCATCCCCGGCCTGACCTGCTACCGTTCGCAGGGCGCCTTCTACCTCTTCCCGAACATCAAGTCGTTCGGCCTGAGCTCTACGCAATTCGCTGATCGCCTGCTCGAAGAAGAACTCATGGCTGTCGTCCCCGGTTCTGCGTTCGGCTCCGAAGGTTACATCCGCCTCAGCTACGCGACCTCTGACCAAGTCATCGCCCAGGGTCTTGAGCGCCTCGCCCGTTTCTGCGCCAAACTGAAGAAGTAATTTCAGCTAGGGGGTACGTGGGCACGGTGACACGTGGACACGGGGCCGGGAAGAGGGAGGATGGATCATCTCCCGTCTGCTTCTTCACGGGCTTTCCGCATCTTGATGGTGCCCCCCAGCAGGCGGGCGACTTCGTCAAGCTGTGCCGCTATTTTGACGACCACTGGCTGTGGGATGATGCCGATGGCTTCGGCGATACTCAACTGCGTCTCGAGTTCAGCGAGCGAGCCGCGGGCGATCTGGAGGAAGCGAAGGGCGTCTCGGTTAGTCCCTCGCTCGTCGCCTTCGGCGATATTTGAAGGGATGGAGACCACTGAACGCATGATCTGATCCGACAGTCCGCGATGTCGTTCGAAGGATGGAGTCATGCAGAGGCGATAGGCTTCGGTCGCGAGCGATCGTGATTTCTGCCAGACGACGAGATCACGATAAGAGTTAACGTTGCCAAGAGGTTTGGGAGTATTCATCGCCTAAGACCCTAGGGCAGGGCATCTTTTGCGCACCGCTTTCTTCACGCTTTGAACACCTATTAACCGCTAAGGTGTTCCCTTGCTAACATCCCCCATGTCCACGTGTCACCGTGCCCACGTGCCCCCTGTTTCTTATGCAGGCTCCACCAAAATGCACTCCATCCCGGCGGCGTCGGCGGCTTCCTTGCCGCGCGGGCTGTCTTCGATGACGACGCAGTCCGCGGGCTTGAGCCCGAGGCGGTCCGCCGCGGCGAGGAAGAGGTCAGGGTGCGGCTTGGAGCGTGCGGCGTCTTCGGCGGTGATGATGGCGTCGAAGAGGTGCGTGATATCGATCTGCTTAAGGGTGGTAAACACGTGGTCGCGACGGCCGGCCGAGGCGACGGCGGTCTTGTGGCCGAGGCCGCGGACGTGGTGGACGACGGCGACGACCTCGGTGCGGGCGGTGACGTCTTTGGCGAGGTGCTCCTCGAGGAACTCATGACCGTCGGCGAGCAGTTGATCGACGTTTAGGTCGAAGCCGTAGTCGGCCTTCAGGCGCTTGCAGGTATCGACGGCCGACATGCCGCCCATCGAGCAAAAAAGCGGCCATGGAAAATCGAACGGCCGACCGAGCTGCTTGCTGACGATGTGCGTCCAGCTGCGGTGGTGGATCCACATCGAGGCCGCCAGCGTACCATCGCAATCAAAAATCCAGCCCGGCCGAGAGAGCAGGGCGGGGTCGAAAGGAATCATCTTGGACATGGCGATCAGCGCATACCGGGGAAACCGCCGCCCGGGAAGCCGCCACCGGGCATGCCACCACGGCCGCCGCCCATTTGGCCCATGCGACGCATGAGCTCTTTACCTTTGCCGCCCTTCATCATGCGCATCATCTCACGCATCTGGGAGAACTGCTTGATCAGCGCGTTAACGTCGCTGACCTGCGTGCCCGAGCCTTTCGAAATGCGTAAGCGACGCGAACCGTTAAGGATATCGGGGTTACGGCGTTCCTTCTTGGTCATCGAAAGTACGATGGCTTCAGTCTTACCGAGCATCTTCTCTTCTTTGGCGCCGACTTGCACGTTACCCATGCCCGGCATCATCTTCATGATGTCACCGAGCGGCCCCATCTTCTTCATCTGCTGCATCTGTGAGAGGAAATCTTCGAGGTCGAAGTCGGCCTTCTTCATCTTCTCGGCCAGACGTTCGGCTTCCTTATGGTCGACGACCTCCTGGGCCTTTTCGACGAGGGAGACGACGTCGCCCATACCCAGAATACGCTGGGCCATCCGGTCGGGATGAAAGGCGTCGAAATCCGAAGATTTTTCGCCCGTGCCCATGTAACGGATTGGGACGCCCGTGACGGATTTCATCGACAGGGCCGCACCGCCGCGGGCATCGCCATCGAGTTTGGTTAGGATGATCCCGGTGAGGGGCGTGGACTCATGGAATTTGGCGGCCACGTCGACGGCTTGTTGGCCGAGGGCGGCGTCGGCGACGAGGAAGACCTCGTGGGGCTGGAAGGCGTCGCGCACGCGGCGGACTTCCTCCATCAGGTCGCCATCAATCTGGAGGCGTCCGGCGGTGTCGACGATGACGAGGTCGGCGGCACCTGCTTCGGCATCCTTGACGAGTCGTCCCACCATGACGGCGACATCGGTCGCGGCCCGGTCGGCACGGAAATCAAAACCTTCATTCCGAGCCAGAGTCTCGAGTTGGTCGATGGCGGCAGGTCGGCGTAAGTCAGCCGCGATCAGCGATGGCTTTCGGATACCTTCTTTTTTGACGAGGTATTTTGCGAGCTTCGCCGCGCTGGTGGTTTTGCCCGATCCCTGCAGGCCGACGAGCAGGATGCGGAGGGGGCGACGTGGGTTGATTGCCCGTTCGCCTTCGCCGAGAAGTTTGGTGAGTTCGTCGGAGACGATTTTAACGGCCATCTGGCCCGGGTTGACGGACTCGATGACTGCTTGCCCGAGGCAAGCGACCTTAACGCGTTCGGTGAAATCCTTGGCAACGTTGAGATTAACGTCCGCGGACATCAGTGCAGCCTGCACCTCGTTCAGGGCGGGCGTGATGTTTTCCTCGGAAAGCTTGGAGAGCCCACGGAGGTTGCGTAGGGCTTTGGATAGTTTATCGGTAAGGGAGGCGAACACGGAAGGGGAAGATGAACAAACTGGCAGTCAGGATGCAAGATTGCTCAGAAAAAATAAGGCGGATGGCGGGGATTAATGGCTCTGACTTGCCAATCCGGGCGGGGTCGACAGGGTGCACCCCATGGAAATCATCGTCATGGGCTGCGGCACTTCGCAGGGCGTCCCCTTGGTGGCGCATGACAATCCCGGCATCGACTTGCAGGACGAACGGAATTGGCGCAGCCGGACGAGTATCCATGTCGTCATCGAAGGGCATCACGTCCAGGTCGACGCCGCCCCAGAATTCCGGATGCAGTGTCTTAATAATGATATTCAAGCCGTGGATACCTTCATCCTGACGCATGGCCACGCTGACCACGTCTTGGGGATGGATGACCTGAGACAGTTTTGTACCAATAAGGGCGGTGCGCCGATACCGGTCTTCACCACTCCGATCGGGATCGAACGCGTGCGCGCTATCTATCCCTACGCCATCGGTCGGCCGGCTGCGTCGGGGTATGTTGCCTTGGATCTCGACCTGATGCCACGGCGGCTCGTTCTACCGGGCGGCGGCATCGTCAGTTCGACGATTCTGCCGCATGGTCAGGAGTCGACTTTGGGGCTGGTTTTCGAAGAGCCGTCCACCGGCGCGAAATTCACCTATTACACGGATTGTAAGAGTGTTCCACCGGAGGCGTTGGAATTAGGAAAGAACGCGCATCTCGCGATCCTCGATGGCCTGCGTCCTAATTACCACCCGACGCATATGTCGATTGACGAAGCCTGCGCTGTCTCGGTTGAACTCGGCGCCAAGCGTTCGCTCATCACGCATATGACGTATCAGATTGACTATGCGATTTATACGGAAAAATTGCGGAGCACGTTTCCGAAAGTCGGCCTTTGTTACGACGGCTTGCGGATAACGTTGGAGTGACGGACTTCCTTAGGGGATGAACTTCAATGCGCGCAGCCAGATCAGGCTGCCGGTCTGCCATTGATCCCATGAGGGTCCTTTATAGCCGTTCAGGCCATGGCCACCATTCGGCAGCTCAATGAGTCGGGTCGGCAGCTTATGCGCTTTCTCGGCCTCATAGAACATGCGGCTGTTTTCGATGGGTACGGACTTATCGTCGAGCGCATGGGCGAGAAAGGCGGGAGGGGTGTCGTCTTTGACCTGTTTTTGGCTGGAGAAATAATCCGCCAGTCCAGGAGCGGGATTTTCACCCAGCAGGTTCTTTTTCGAGCCGACGTGCTGCACACCCTCCTCCATGG
>JBAXRS010000033.1:0-19814 GCA_037131085.1 Verrucomicrobiota bacterium
ATCGCCGTCGTGATCGCACCGCAGTTAAGTCGCCTCGATCAGGCGATCCAATTCATCCAGGAATACACGGGCTTTATCAGCCCCGGCGTCGTGGTGATTTTCCTGCTCGGTTTCTTCTGGCGCGGGGCGACCTCCGTCGGCGCCCTGACCGTCGCATTATTGACCATTCCGCTCTCCGCAGGTTTCAAGGTCTTCACGCCTACAATGCCCTTCATGGATCGCATGGGCTGGGTTACGGTCATCCTCGCCGTCCTGATGGTGGTGATTAGTCTGGTTTGTAAAAACGAGGAGGACGAAGCCAAGGCGCTCCAGTGGGAGGCCAAAGACTTTAATCCCGGCCAAGGTTTCATCGTCGGCTCGGTGCTCTTTATGGGAGCGGTCGCCGCGCTTTATATCGTCTTCTGGTAGGCCAGCGCCGGTTTACGGAGTCTTGAGGCGGAGATTCCGGTATTCGACCTTCATCGGCGGGCCGACGTGGACTTGCACGCCGATTTTGCCCTCGGGGTGGTGGAGCGCCGGCTCATCGTCGATCACCACGCTCATGACGTGTCCGTTAAGAATATGGATTTGAGTGCCGGCCCGGACGACCAAGTGGTATTCGTTCCAGTCATCGTTGCGGATAAAAGCGACGAGTTCCTTGGGGTCGCCGACGCTGCCGATGATCTCCGCTTTGATTCCGGGCCGGATGCGGTTGATCTGTCCGCGTAACGCGTTAAAGGTACGACCGCGCTCTTCATAATTTTGCCCGGTATGCTTGTTCTGGCCGTCGATGTCGGCCTGAGGGCCCGTCAAGGCGAACGGTAGACCCACGACATCGGTGCTATGGTAGTTGATGCCGCTATTGCCTTTATCGGTGATGCGATACTCCGCCTTAAGTTCGAAGTCGCCGGCGACGGAGCCCTCCCAGATGATGAAGGTATTATTCTTCACGATGGTCTCTGGCGTGATTTCACCGACGATGGCGCCGCCCTCGCAGCGCCAATACTTCGGGTCGCCCGACCAGCCTTTTAACGTCTTGCCGTCGAAGAGATTTTTCCAGCCAAGCGCCGATTCATCGGAAGGTATCGGCATTGTTTGCTTGGGCTTGGCCGGCCCGGTATCGGCGGCTGCAAGTGATAAGCTGTAAATCAGCAACGGAAGTAAGGTTTTCATGGGGTCTGTAAGAAATTATAGTGGAACTGCGGCGGAGTCGCTCTTAAAAGGCCTTACCCCTAATCTATGGCAGAAACCAATCGACCACTCGCCAATCGTATTCTCTTCGGGTTGCTCTTCGGGGTCGTCGCTGGTCTCGCGACCCTCGGGCTCGGACATTACTCGCCACCATCGCTGGAGTTTATGCGCAAGGTGTCGGTAAATATTTTCGACCCGTTTGGTCAGGTTTTCCTCCGACTTTTATTCTTCGTGGTGATCCCGCTTGTTTTCGCTTCGCTGGCCGCTGGGGTCGCCCAGCTAGGCCGCTTGGATCGTCTCGGGCCTTTGGCGGGTCGCACTTTTGCTTTATTCTTCCTGAATATGGCCATCGCCGTCGCCCTTGGTTTATTGATGATGAATGTGCTGCGCCCTGGCGACCATCTCGATCCGGCCGCCAAGGTCATGCTGATGCAGGAATATGGTGGCGCGGCGCAGAAGCATGTCGTGGCCTCGTCTTCGGCGACTTCTTTAAGCCTGGGTGGGCTGGTCGAGATGTTCATGCCTAAGAATCTTTTTGGCGCGGTGATGGGGCATTCGAACAATACCATCGGTGACGTGCTTCCTTTGATTGTTTTTGCGATCTTGGTCGGAGTAGTCGGAACGCAACTCGCCGAGGCGAAGCGGCTGCAATTACTCACGGCGTTGGATATGGTGTCGGAACTTATGACCGGCATCGTGAAACTGGCCTTGAACCTGGCCCCTTATGCGGTGCCGTTGATGATTTACAGCGTCATCGTCAAGATCGGGGTAGATATCCTGGTCGCCCTCGGTGTCTTCGCCCTTGGCTGCCTTGCCGTGATGCTGCTCCATCTCTTCGGGACGATGTCGATCTGGTTGCGTCTCTGGACGACCCGTCGGCCGTTGGAATTCTTCCGCGACATCCGCGGCGTGCTCATCACAGCTTTCTCGACGAGTTCAAGTAATGCGACGCTGCCTGCCGCCTTGGAGTGCGCCAAGAATACCCTTGGCCTCAAGCCGAGTGTCGCCGGATTCGTTCTGCCGTTAGGGACCACGATGAATATGAGCGGAACCGCCTTGTACGAAGGGTGCGTGGTACTCTTCGTGGCACAGGTCTTCGGCGTTGATCTAACTATCGCCCAACAGCTGACCCTACTTTTCCTTTCCGTACTGAGCGCCGTCGCTGTGGCCGGTATTCCGGGCGGATCCCTACCGCTCATCGCCGGATTGTTGGTCACTTTTGGCATTCCGCCCGAAGGTATCGGTATCGTCCTCGGTGTGGATCGCATCTTGGATATGGCTCGCTCGATGACGAATGTTGGCTCCGATTTGGTCACGACCGTCGTGGTGGATGCGCAGGAGCGGAAGGTCGACGCGACCTCAGCTTAATGTCGGAGCTGGATACCGCGGCCTAATGCAAATGCTTTCAGGTGCTGATGGTGGCGGCTCAAAGGGGCGGATTCTATCAGTCAAACTGTTCCAAGACGGCGACACCCACGGCGTCGGCCCGCATGCGACCTTCGCCGGTGAGGCGAAAGCTGTCCCCATCTGCTTCCATTAATCCTTCTTCGATTAGATTGGCGAAGAGACGCGAAACTCCGTGAGGAAGTTCGGCCTGAAAGCGTGCGGCGAGTTCGGCTGGTTTGACGCCGGCGTTCAGCCGTAAACCAAAGATAAGCGCATCGGTGAGCAGGTCGATTTCGTTAAGATCCTTGATTTGTTCGCAGACGGGGTTGCCTGCTTCGATGCCTTTTATCCAACCTTCGAGGTTAGAGGGGTTGGTCCATCGCCGGCCATTCCATTGCGAGGACGCGGAGGGGCCGTAGCCGATCCACGATCCCATCTCCCAAGTGATCAGATTATGTCGGCAAGCATGCCCGGGCTTGGTGAAGTTCGAGGTCTCATACTGTGCGTAACCGTACGCTTCGAGCATCTCCCAAGTCCCGCGGTAAAGCCGGGCCTCGAGATCTTTATCAATCTTAACCTTACCTTGCGAAAGTTTGACGAACATCGCCGTGTCTTCCTCGAAGGTCAGGCAGTAGGTGGAAATGTGATCAGGTTTCAGTTCCATGACGCGACTTAAGTCCGCCGCCCAACGCTTTTCGTCCTGTCCGGGGATGCCAAAGATTAAATCCAAGTTACGACTCTGAAAGCCGGTCGATTCGATGGCATCCCAGGCTTCCATAATTTGTTTTGGAGAATGTCGGCGGCCCAGTACGTCAAGCGTGGCCTCGTCGAAACTTTGCACGCCCATGGATACCCGCGTCACACCGACTTCTTTTAGGGCTGCCAGTTTGTCGGCACGCACCGAGGAGGGCGCCAGTTCGACGGTCCACTCATTGGGCTGTCCGCCGGCTTTCACCATGGCCCGACCAAGCCTAAGCAAATCTTCCGCCGGCAGTAAGCCGGGCGTGCCGCCGCCCCAGAAGGCGGTTTCCACTCGGCCTGGAGGATTGATTTCCATCTCACGCTCGATTGCATCAAGGTAACGGTCAATATCGCCGCGCTTGGGTTGTTCTTGGTAGAAGGCGCAAAAATCGCAGGTCGAAGCACAGAAGGGCACGTGCAGGTATAGCCCTGTGCCATGCTGGATGGGCTTAGGTGTCATTCGAGACCCAACTGCTTACGTCCCGCTTCGGAAATCATCCGCGGATTCCAGACTGGGTCCCAGACGATTTCAACTTCGGCGGATTCGACTCCGGGAAGTGCTTCCAATTTGGATTTGGCATCCGCCGCGATGACTGGTCCCATGCCGCAGCCTTGGGCTGTCAGCGTCATCTTGGCGGCGACTTTTTGTCCGCCACGCTCTCCGGGTGATAACTCCAGATGATAGATGAGTCCGAGATCGACGATGTTGACGGGAATTTCCGGATCAAAACATTCTTTCAGGGCTTCCCAGAGCGCATCTTGATCGAGAGGTCTCGTGCTCGTCGCACTTCCCTTTTTGCCATAGAGCGATTGTGCCTCCGGCCCAAGGGCTGAGATGTCGGCTTCGGCAATCCGGAATAGGCCCATGGTCGTGCGGACGGTCACTGAATTGCCCAAGGCTTGGGCGATTTGTATTTCTGTGCCAGCCTCAAGGATGACCACGTCACCCGCAGGGATGAGGGTGGCCTCGCAATCACGAACCAGCTTATGGGATGCCGTCATGGCCTTAACCTTAGGGTTCGGGGCAGAGATGCAAGCGTGGCTTGGTTGTTTGCCCCGCTGGATGTGCATTTAGCGGTAGTCGAGTTGTGCTTTGCGGGCATGAGCAGGGTTGTCGATTGCCAGATGTTGTCTAGTTTCCCGTTACCCCCTGCTTATGTCGACGCCCCGATTATTCCTCACCGCCCTGACGTTACTCGGTCTGATGGCTCGTGGAAACGCTGCTCCCGCACCGCTCTTTGACGGCAAGTCGCTTACCGGTTGGGAAGGTGACACGGCCTGGTGGCGGGTGGAAGGCGGCGAAATCCGCGGCGGATCTCTCAAGGAGAAGGTGCCTAAGAATTTATTCCTCGCGACCGAGAAATCTTATCAGAATTTTGATTTACGCGTGAAGTTACGTCTCACGGGCACAGGCTTCGTCAACAGCGGCGTCCAGATGCGTAGCGTGCGCGTCCCGAACAGCTCCGAGATGAGCGGCTACCAGGTGGACTACGGCAAAGGCTGGTATGGCAAGCTCTACGACGAGAGCCGTCGCAATAAGGTCATCGCTGAATCAAAGGATGCCGCCGCGGTGCTTGCCTCCGTCAAAGAAGGTGAATGGAACGAATACCGCATCCTCGTCGAAGGCCCACGGATTCGTAGCTGGATCAACGGCGTCCCGGCGCTCGATTTCACCGAGACCGAAGCTAATATCGCGCAAGACGGTAAGATCGGTCTCCAGATTCATGCCGGTGGTCCGGCCGAAGTCCAAGTAAAGGATGTCTCAATCGAAGAACTCCCGCCTACGCCGGGTGCTTTGACGTGGGATAAAGTGAAGCCGACGGAAAAGAAGACCGAGCCGGCGAAGGCCGCGGCCGCACCAGCGAAACGCGACACGAGCTACAATAACGTGCAGGGTGTACGTCGTTCCGCCGAGGAGCAGCAGAAGTTATTCAAACTTCCGGAAGGATTTGAGATCGAGCTTTTCGCCAAGGAGTCCGCCGACCTCGGCAAGTTCATCATGCTGATCTTCGACCAGCAGGGCAGGGCTTGGTCCAGCACTGCACTGGAGTATCCGGTTGACGCCAACGAGAACCCGGCGGCCGCCGAAGCGCTTTATAAATCTCACGCCCGCGACAAGGTCATTGTCTTCGACCAGCCCTTTGAATCGGGGCTGCATCAGCCGCGCACCTATGCCGATGGCCTTGCCATTCCGGAGGGCGTTTTGCCTTACAAAGACGGCGCCATCGTTCAGCATGGCCATGATATCGTCTTCCTTCGCGACACCGACGGCGACGGTAAGGCCGATAAGCGCGAGGTGCTACTGACGGGTTTCGGCGTGCAGGATTCACACCTCTTCCCTCACCAGTTCACGCGTGCGCCTGGCGGATGGTTGTGGCTCGCGCAAGGCGCCTTCAATAAGGGTACGGTCGTCACCACGAAAGGCGACCAGATCGATTTCCCTAGTACCCGCATGGCGCGTTTTCGTCCGGACGGCAGCTTCTTTGAGCCTACCAGCGTCGGCCCCTGTAATATCTGGGGTCTCGTCCTGACGGGCGAAGGGGAAGTGTTCATCCAGGAGGCCAACGATTTTGGCTACCCGGTGATGCCGTTCCACGAGTATGCATTATATCCCGGTTGTGCGGATCGTCTGGCGAAATCCTATCAGCCGCCTTTCCCGATCCAAGCCCCTGATTTCAAGATGGGCGGCACGGGCTTGAGCGGCCTCGCGCTTTCCGATGTCGGCGTGTGGCCGAAAGGCTACGACGGCGTGATGTATGTCGCCAATCCGATCACCTCGAAGGTCAACGCGCTCCGTCAGTACCGCGAAGGCTCCGGCTATCGTCTCGAACACCTCGATGACTTCGTCACCTGCGAGGACCCTTTCTTCCGTCCGATTGCGATGACGATGGGTCCGGACGGATGCCTGTACGTCATTGATTGGTATAATAAGATTATCAGTCACAACGAGGTCGCCCGTAATCACCCCGACCGTGACAAGCAGTCGGGTCGCATCTGGCGCATCAAGCCGAAGGGCTTCGTCCCGCAGGCCGTGCCAGATTACACCAAGCTCTCTTCCGCCGACCTGGTCGCGCGCCTGGGCTCCAAGGTGACCGCCGATGCGCATCTCGCCTGGCAGGCGCTCGCCGACCGCGCCGTTGATGACGACTCTAATAGTACTCTCGCGACAATCGTGCGAGACGAGTCCGCCTCGCCTGCCCGTCGAATCCAGGCTCTCTGGGTGCTCCGCGAGCAGAAGCATGATGTTGCGGGACTCGCCTCTTCCTTGCTCGGTTCGGTGAATCGCAACGTCCGCCGCGAGGCGGTCAATGCCCTGCGCCAAGTCGGCGCCGAGTCCCACTTAGGGGCTCTCGTGGCGCTCGCGACCGACGCCGATGCCGAGGTCCGCGCCGCCGCCATCAAGGCGCTCGGGGAATCTTCCGCGAAGCATGCCGCTGCGCTCGGCGCCTTGATGCGTTTTGCTGGACCTTCTCTCGACGCTCCCACCGCCCCGGACCGTCGCGGCAAGTCGATCAAGGTCGGCGTCGCCTATGAGCGCGACTTCGAGCGTTTCCTCGTCCGCATGTATCTCGAGCGTCAGCCCGAGGCCGTCGCCACCTTCCTCGCTTCGCAGGAAGCGAAGTCTCTCCCCGCCGAAGGACGTATGTTCGCCGCGCTCGCGCTCGACCCGAAGGTCGGCGCACCGCTCATCGCCGAACTTGTCGGCCAGCTGAACCGCGCTCCCGGCCCGGATGAGCTTTTCGCCGTCGCCAAGACTTTGGACCAGCCGTCGAGCGTCGCTGTCCTGCGTAAACTCCTGGCCGATGCGGCGGTGCGTAATCGCGTTGTGGAACTTCTGCTGGCCACTCGCACTGACCTCGATTCAGCCAAGGTCGGACCTGTCGTCACTGCGGCCGCGCATGCATTGCTTGCGCAGGGTGTCGCTGAGCGTGCCTTGGCCGCCCAGCTGATCGGCGGCTTCCAATTACTCGACCTCGAGGACGACCTGCTCGCCATGGTCGCCCGCGAGGATTCACGTCGCGATGCTCTGATCGGACTTCAGCAGCTGCGTACGACCAAGCCCGAGGCTGTCGCCGCGCTTGTCGGCACAACGCCAGTGGAAATCTCGAATCTGGCCCTACGCGCCTTAGTCGTCTCTCGTTCTCCGCAGGCTGCCGTCTTGGCGATGAAGCTCTACCCGACCTTGGCCGTGAACAATCGCAAGCTCGTACTCGACGGTATCAGCGGCACGAAGGCCGGGGCGAAGGCCATCGCCGCCGGATTGGCCGACAAGTCCGTCGCTTTGGCCGATATCGAGACGCCGGTCGCGGAGAAACTCGCTATCGCCTTGGGCGATAGTCCCGAGCTTGCAATTGTCTCCGCTCAGCTCGGTGGCGTCTTCCGTAGTGTCTTGGCACTGGACGGTTCGAACGACGCCGTAGCCAATGTCAATATCTCGCTCAAGGGTCCTTTCACCGTCGAGACCTGGGTCCGTCTGGACGGAAAAATCGACAATAACGACAGCATCCTTGGCGCGATGGACATCTTGGACCTAAATTTCGCTGGCGGAATCTTCCGCGCCTATTTCGGTGGTACGATCCGCGATGCGGTCGTGTCCGCCAAACCAATCTCACCCGGTATTTGGACGCATGTCGCGTTCTCTCGCGATGCCGCTGGTATTCTGCGCACTTATCAGGATGGAGAACTCACGGGTACCTCGAAGAGTTCCGTGCCGCATGATCTGCAAGGTCTTGCCATCGGTTGGTCGACGCCCAAGGGCGGAACGCAGGGCGCCTTCGCCGAATACCGCGTTTGGAACGTCGAGCGTAAGCTGGCTGAAGTCCGCGCGAACATGACGCGTACCTTCGCCGGCGAACCTCTGCCGAAGTCGCTCGTCTTCGCTTCGGCGAAGGGTGATGCCGCGTGGGGTAAGCTCGGTGCCGGGGCGAAGGTCGTACGCTCGACAGATTCGCCGCCGTTACTGAACGCTGCGCAGTTTGCGGCGTTGGAGACCAAGACTGCTCATTACTTTGCGCTGGCGCAGAAAAGCGGAGATGTCGCCAAGGGTAAGGCTGTTGTCGCGCTTTGTCAGGCCTGCCACATGATCAACGGGCAGGGCGGACTCATCGGCCCGAACCTTTCCGGCGCTGGCGCGATGGGTATGGAAGGCGTCATCCGCAACATCATCGACCCCAACGCCGCCATCGAGGCGGCTTACCGCATCTTCCAGGTGAAGCTCAAGGCCGGTGAGGTCATCGAGGCCTTCTATGTCTCCGAGGATGCGACGGCTTATGTGCTCCGTCAGCCCGGCGGCGCCGACCGCCGCGTGCCGAAGGCCGAAGTGTCGGCCACCAAGTATTTGCGCCGCTCGATCATGCCGGAAGGCCTGCTGGACGGCTTTACGGACGAGCAGGTGACGGACCTCTTCACCTACCTCAAGACGCTGAAATAAGCCCGTCCCGAGTCCTTGCGCCTTCTTCGCTTGCCGAGGGGGCGTAGGGGCTTACGGCTTAAGTCATGTCCGTCTGGTTCAATCCTGCCCGCGAAATCGATGCCCTGCTGCGCAAGGCCGCCGCTTCCGTCCCTGGTTTCGAAGCCGATTTCAATCCGGAGTTGAAGCCCTCGGATCCTCGCCATGCGGACTTCCAGGCTAACGGCGTCTTGGCGGCGGCCAAGAAAGCCAAAGCGAATCCGCGGGCCTTAGCGAGCGCTTTGCTCGAGTCTCTCCGCGCTCAAGGGGGACTCGACGAAAAACTGATTCAGGTCGAAATCGCCGGTCCAGGTTTCATCAATTTCAAACTCACGCCCGTCGCCTTAGGTGCCTGGCTGCGGGAGTATCGCGATGAATCGAAATGGCGCGCCGGCGCGGCCCGTCTGATGGGCGGCCGTAAGGTCGTCATCGATTATCCTTCGCCTAACACCGCAAAGCAGATGCACGTCGGTCATCTGCGGCCGATCGTCATCGGCGAAGCGGTCGCACGTCTGGTCGATTTCTGCGGTGCCGAGTTGGTGCGTGACAACCATATCGGCGATTGGGGCACTAATTTCGGCATCCTGATTTTGGCGATTCGCCGCGCGGGTTTCAGCTTGGATCCGAAGAGTCCCATGGCCTTGGAGGATTTGGAGCGGCTTTACAAGGAGGGCAGCGCCGCCACCAAGGTCGATCCCGCGCTCATGGATGCAGCTCGCGCTGAACTTGCGAAGCTCCAGACGGGCGACCCCGCAAACCTCGCCCTCTGGAGGGAAATCGTCGAAGTTTCCAATGCGGCCTGTCAGCGTATTTACGATCAATTCGGTTTAAAATCAGACGTCATCCTCGGGGAATCTTTTTATCGTGATAAGGTCGATCAGGTCTATGCCGAGTTGCAGCAATATGGCCTCGCCGAGGAAAGCGAAGGAGCCTTGGTCGCCTGGCACGACGAAGAGCCGCGGTTCTCGCGACACGCCGAGACCAAGATGCCGTTCATCATTCGCAAGCGAGACGGTTCTTCGAACTACGCTTCCACGGATTTGGCGACTTTACTTTATCGACTCGAGCATTTCAAGGCCGACGAGATCATCTATGTGACCGACGGCCGTCAGCAGGATCATTTTCATCAGCTGTTCGTGACCGGGGCTAAATGGTTCAAGGCTTCAAATCGCCGCCTGCCTCGCCTGCGACACGTCTGGTTCGGCACGATCCTCGGCGAAGATGGTAAGGCCATTAAGACCAAGTCGGGCGATCCAGTGCGACTTCAGGAACTGATCGATGAGGCCACCGAACGGGCCTATCAGGAAGTAAAGAATAAGAACCCAGATCTTCCGGAGGCCGAGCATCTTGCGATCGCGAAGGCCATCGGGGTGGCCGCTCTACGTTATGCGGATCTTTCCTCGAGCCGCACGATGGATTACACCTTCTCGTGGGAAAAACTTCTGGCTTTCGAGGGTAACACGGCGCCTTACCTGATGTATGCCGTGGTCCGGGTACGCTCGATTTTCCGGAAGAGCGGCCTGGGCGTCGGACAAGGCGAGGAGGGCGCGACCGACCCGGAAACGCCGACGGAAATCGCCCTCGCGCGCAAACTGCTGGGCTTCACCGCGGCTTTGGATTCAGCCTTAGAGGACCTGCGCCCGCATCACCTTTGTACTTACCTCCATGAATTAGCGGCGGCGTACGGCGCGTTTTATGCGGCCGATAGTGTCATTGTGGATGAACCGGCGGTGAAGGCCCGTCGTCTGATGCTTTGCTCCCGTACCACCGCTATTTTGGAAGTCGGGTTGCGGCTGCTGGGCATCGAGCCGGTGGAGCGCATGTAAGCGCCGCAAAGCGGCAAGGGGGCAGGGTGGCACGTGGGCAAGTGGGCACGGGGGTTAATTCCTTGCCCCGTGTCACCTTGCCAGCGTACCCCCTGACTGCGTTTTCCGGGTAGACCTCTGGGGGGCGAGGTATAGAAAAAGTATAACCCCATGGATGCCCATCCTGCTAAGCCCGAACGCCTTTTGTCACTCGATGCTCTGCGCGGCTTCGACCTTTTTTGGATCATTGGTGGGCACGGCATCATCTTGGCATTAATGCAGTTCAAATCTCTGGGCTGGCTTTCGGTGGTGAACGAGCAGTTGGAGCATGTGCCCTGGCACGGATTTCATTTCGAAGACCTGATTTTTCCGTTATTCCTTTTCTTAGCCGGCGTTTCTACGCCGTTTTCATTGACGCGTCGCCTGACGGAAGGCGCGCGGGGCGAAGTCTGTCGGAAGATTATCCAACGCGGCGCAATCCTCGTGCTGTTGGGCATCATCTATAACAATGGTCTGCAGTGGAAGGGTTATGAGAATATGCGCTTCGGCAGCGTGCTGGCCCGCATCGGTCTGGCAGGCATGTTTGCGCAGCTGATCTTCGCTTTTAATTTCACGACCCCGCGGCGGCTCTGGGTTTGGCTGGCCGGGGTGCTCTTGGCCTATTGGGCTTTGCTCAGCTTTGCGCATGCGCCCGGCTTCAAGGGCGGCGATTTCACGTTCGAAGGAAACTTCACCAGTTACTTTGATCGTTTGTTCCTGCCGGGAAAATTACATCGCACGACCCACGACCCGGAGGGTTTACTGGGGATTATGCCCGCGATCGGTAATGCGCTCCTGGGTATTCTCGCCGGCCTTTGGCTACGCCGCCCAGAAGCCGAAGTCTCCGGCACCCGTAAGGCCGCGGGGCTTGCCGCCGCCGGTTTGGTCTTATTGCTCCTCGGGGGGCTTTGGGATTTCGCGTTCCCGATTAATAAGAACCTTTGGACGAGTTCCTTCGTGCTTTGGACGGGGGGCTGGTCGGCTTTGCTGCTGGGCCTGTTCTACTGGACCATCGACGTGTTGGGCTGTCGCCGCTTCGGTGATTTCTTTGCGGTCGTCGGGATGAATTCGGTGCTGATCTACATGGCGGGCAAGTTTATCAAATTCGAATATACCAATCAGGCCATTTTTGGCGGATTAGCCAAGGCGCTCCCGGAGCGTTGGTCGGTGCTGGTGCTTGCGCTCGGGTTTTTTGCCATCGAATGGGCCTTTCTTTGGTTCCTGCGCCGCCAAAAAGTATTCCTGCGCGTCTGAACGCCACGCCCTTGACCCTTTGGCGCTTTGCGTAAGGCTGGGGGGAATGGGATCCGAGATGAATGAAGAGGTCTCCCGCGCTGATATCATGATGCGCGGGACCCTCTGCCGTTGTCCGAACTGCGGCCGACGCGGATTGTTGGCCTCTTGGTTTCGGCTGAACAAAGCCTGTGCATCGTGCGGGATGGATCTGGCAAAGTCGGCGGGGTTTTATTCCGGGACCACCTCGATTGGTTACGTGGCCGCGATTATTTGCGTCATCATCCCGGTCTGTCTTCTCGTGGTTTTCAAGGTCCTGTCCGTTGGCACCGGGATCGCCCTGGGTATCTTCGGCTCCTTTGGCTTCATCGTGCTGATCTACCCCGTCATGCTGTGCTGGATGGTGATGGTCTATCACCTGGCTTTGCCGGGTGATTTGCCCGCCAATACCCTCAAAGACGGGCCAAAGGGGCGATAGGTCACCAAGGCTAGGCCTTGACTAATATCATCATATCTGGATAAGAAGATATATAAATGTTAAACTCGGGTCTCATTCAAGCGCTCCGTCACCCCGCCCGTCCGACCGTCTCGGTGGAATTTTTTCCGCCTAAGGATGAGGCGGGTGGGGCAAAGCTTTTGCAGACCGCCCGGACGTTGCAGCCGCTGGGCATCGATTTTGCCTCGATCACTTATGGGGCAGGCGGCACTTCGCGGTCGACGACGTTAGCTTACGGGGCCGAATTGGTGAAGCTGGGGCTTCCGCTGATCGGCCACCTTACTTGCGTCGGGCACACGCGGGCGGAACTGGTCGCGATCATCAAGCAGTATGCGGAGGCCGGCTTTTCTGGCATCTTGGCTTTGCGCGGCGATCCGCCGAAGGGCCAAAAAGATTTCACGCCGCACCCCCAAGGCTTCACGCACGCCCATGAACTTGTCCGCCTGATTCGTGAAATCCACTCAGGTCGCTTCGCGGTCGGCGTCGCTGGCTTTCCTGAGCGGCACCCGGACGCCGTCGATGATTTGACGGATGTGCGTTTTTTGGCCGGCAAGGTCTCGGCCGGAGCGGATTTTGTCACCACGCAGCTCTTCTTGGATAACGAAGATTATTTTCGTTTTGTGAATCGGGCGCGGGCCGCCGGCGTGTCGGTGCCGATTCTGCCTGGCATCATGCCGGTGCTCTCGTTGAAGCAGG
Source organism: Verrucomicrobiota bacterium (assembly GCA_037131085.1). Taxonomy (GTDB): domain Bacteria; phylum Verrucomicrobiota; class Verrucomicrobiia; order Opitutales; family UBA953; genus UBA953. The sequence goes on from JBAXRS010000033.1 coordinate 13,016, forward strand.
CCCGCACGTTCTGCGGCTTTTGCAAGGCGCGCATTCCGGCGGCTCTGATCGGCGAACTAGAGGCCTGCGGTCCCGATGAAGAGGCTCAGCGAAAGGTGGGCGTGTCGTGGGCGGTCCGTCAGGTGCGAGGCCTGCTTGCGCGTGGTGCGCCGGGTTATCACGTGTATATCCTCAATAAAGCCGAATCAGCGGTCGAGCTCTTCGCGGCGCTACGCAATTAAGTCCGTGGGCCTTCAATAGGTTTGTAAAGGAGGGCGATAGGCGGTGAGATGGGCCATGCGCGAAGCCCCTGCTCCTTCGGTTACCGGTTGGCAGCGTGGTTTCTGGAGTTTGATGGGGACGCAATTCCAGAACGCCTTCAGCGACAACGCGCTCAAGCAGTTGATTATCTTGGTTCTTCTGGCCAGCGCCGCGGCTTCCGCTGGGGAGGCTGAGCAGGATCGGTTGGTCTCCCTGGTGACCGCGGTTTTCTCCGCGCCCTTCATTCTTTTCGCGATGCTTGGGGGCTGGCTGGCGGACCGCAACAGCAAGCAGCGCGTGATGGTCAGCGTGAAGGTGGCCGAGATGGGTATCATGGCGTTCGCCGGGTTCGCCTTGGCGGCGGAAAGCCTGACGCTCAAGTTAGGCGCCATCTTCCTGATGGGCTGCCATAGCGCCATCTTCGCGCCCTCGAAGTATGGTATCTTGCCGGAAATCCTGCCGCACGAGAAACTGTCTTGGGGCAACGGCATCTTGGAGTTACTGACTTTCCTTGGCGTCATCCTCGGCACTGTGGCCGCCGGAATTTTCTCCGATGCTTTTAAGGGAAGCGAGTGGATCGCCGGTCCAATCCTGATGGTTATCGCCATCGGCGGCTGGCTGCTCAGCCGGCAAGTTACGCCCGTTCCCGCCGCCGCCCCGACCTGCCCGGTCCGCATCAATCCCGTCACCGACCTCTGGCGTCAGCTTCGAATCATGAAGCAGGATCGCGACCTCTGGCGTGCGTGCTGGGGTAATACCGGCTTCTATTTCATCTCGGCCTTGGTCATGATGAATGTGGTGGTCTTCGGAAAGAGCGTCCTAAATTTGACGGGCACCCAAAACAGCATGATGAATGTTTGGTTGGCTCTCGGTATTGGCTTCGGTAGCGTCGTCGCTGGTTACGCTTCGCGTGGCCATATCGAATATCGTCTCGTCCCGATTGGCGCGCTCGGCCTAGCCCTGAGCACCGTGCCGATGGGCATGGAGGGGGTTACGGCCGATACATTCCGCATCTGCATGGCCACCTTGGGTTTCTCCGCCGGCCTTTTCATCGTTCCCGTTGTCTCCGTCATCCAGCATCGTCCATCGCCGGAGAGTAAGGGCGCGGTCCAGGGTACCGTGAGCAGCCTGAGCTTCATCGGCATCATGCTGGCGGCCGGCGTTCAATGGGTAGCCCGCGAGACCTTCCATATTACTTCTGGCCAGGTTTTCTGGGTGTGCGGGGTGTCGGCGATCATCTGCGGCGCCTACGCCGCGATTTCCCGGGGCAGGTTCATCAAGGTCGAGTAGGTCCGGGTGCTTCTTAATCTTGGATTAAGGGGATTTCTGGTAGAATATAAGTCAAGTCCCCATGCGTATCCTGATTGTCGAAGATGAAGCCGACCTGCGAAATGGTCTCCTGCGTCTGATGCGTGAAGAAGGCTACGCCGCTGACGGCGCCGCCGATGGCCTTGAGGGTTACCGCAAGGCTCTGGAATGTGATTACGATGCCATTATCTTGGACTTCATGTTGCCGGGTATGGACGGTCGGGAATACCTCCGGCGCTTGCGGCATACCAAGCGCACCCCGGTGATGATGCTGACGGCCCGCAATTCCGTCGAAGATCGGGTGGCCGGCCTAGATTCGGGTGCGGATGATTATCTGGCTAAGCCCTTCGTACAGCAGGAATTGCTTGCCCGCCTGCGGGCGTTGATCCGCCGTAACTACAAAACTGCTAACGGTGCGATTAATCTCGGCGACGTGGTGGTCGATACTGTGGCGCGGCGCGTCACCAAGGCGGGACATGATGAAGCGGTGACCGGCCGCGAATATTCCTTGCTGGAATTCTTGGCCCATCGCCGTGGTGCGGTGGTGACCCGGAGTGAATTATACGCCCACCTTTTTGACGAAAACGAAGATACTTTATCGAACTTGCTCGAAGTGCATGTCTGTAACCTTCGTCGGAAGCTCGGGGCCGAACTGATCAAAACCCGCCGGGGTTCTGGATATATCATCGAGGCTACGGATCGCGACGTGCCTAAGGTATGATCTTCCAGTCCATCCGTTGGCGAATCTTGGCGTGGAATTTCGCTCTGCTGGCGGCCACGGCAACCGTCCTGCTGGTCGCATTTTACCGTCACGAACGTCAGAATCGCCTGCAGGAAGCCGATCTGAAGGTCCGTCAATTCATGACGCAGACGATGGGGGCGATGGGCGAGTTGGTGCCTGGTTTGGGCGGGCCCCGTGGCGCCGCCGATGCTCGGCCGCCTCCGGCCGTGCGTCCGCGTGTCGGCGATTCGCCGGCGCAGCGAAGGCTCAAGGCCGAACAAGCCGTGCAGCTGTTGGCGAAGGAAGGCGCTTGGTGTCTGGGCGCCACGATCGATGGTAAGGTGACTTTTCGGTCCTCTGCCGCCCCCGAAGTTGATACCTTGATGCCGCTTTGTGTCGAAGAGTTGCGCGTTGAGGATGAGACGCCCAGTCCGGGTCGTCCCTTAGACGTTGTTTTGTCTCACCGCGGTCAGCGCGTGCTCATCCATCGCCCGCCTGGGCAGAATTTCGCGGTCTTCGGCTTGAACATGGCCGATACGGAAAAATACCTCAGCGGCTTGGCGTGGCGGCTAACCTTTGCAGGCTTAGGCGTCATTGTCATCGGTTGCTCCATCGGATGGGTCTTGGCCGGCCGTTCTTTGCGTCCAATCGACCGAATCGCTTCCACGGCTGAAGCCATTGCGGATGGTGACTACGGCCGACAAATCGATACCGCTGGTACGGAAAACGAATTAGGTCGGCTGGCGGCTGTTTTAAACGACACCTTTGCGAAGATGAATGCCGCACGGGACCGCGTCACACAATTCACCGCTGATGCGTCCCACGAATTACGGACGCCTCTCACCGTCATCTTGTCCGACAGCCAAGGGGCCTTACGTCACGAACGGACACCGGAAGAATATCGGACGGCTTTGGAGACGATCAAGCAGTCCGCCTTGCGGATGAAGGCGATTTCCGATGGCTTGCTTGAGCTCGCGCATGGCGATGCCGGCGCGCCGCCGCCGCAAGACGATTGCGACTTGGCCGATTTGGCCGACGAGTCGGTCGCACTGCTGGCGCGGCTGGCCAAGGAGCATGGGGCTCATTTAGTCGCCAAACTCGAGGGGGCCCCGGTGAAAGGCGACGCGGGTCGTTTGGGGCGCGTGGTACTTAACTTAGTTATTAACGCTATTCTTCATAACGAAGCGGGCGTCACGGTCACGGTGACCACCGGGGTCGAAGGGGCTTTTGCTTGTTTGACGATCACCGATGATGGAAGAGGAATTTCGGAGGAAAACCTCGACAAAATTTTCGAACGATTTCGCCGCGTCGACTCGACGCGTTCGCGTCATACGGGTGGGGCTGGCCTTGGTCTGGCCATCGTCAAGCAGGCCGTCGAAGCTCATGGCGGAACCATTACCGTGGAGAGTCAAGTCGGCCACGGAACGACGTTCAAAATCAAACTGCCTGCCGCTATTATTACTTAAATCGTCGCCAGCACGCGTTGCTTGATCTCCGCGACGGGCATCGCGTTGAGCAGCACGGGCGAAAGGCGATTTTCGTTGATCAAGGGCAGCGCGGTGAGGTGTTCGCTCAGGACCAGGTTACGATTGGCGGCCACTTCGTCGACGCGATCGACAGGTGTGAAGCGCGGGGTTGATTTCAGGACCTCCGGGTTGGTACGGATCAATTCGCCGATGGCCATCACGACTTCAGCGAAGCGGTCGAGCTCGGCCTTCGTGTAAGATTCCGTCGGCTCGATCATGAGGCCGAAGACTTCAGGGAAAGCGACCGTCGGGGCGTGGAACCCGAAGTCGAGGAAGAGCTTGCCGACGCGGCCGATGACGTTCGCCCGCGGGATGCCAGCGGCTTCGATGCGTTTAAAGTCCTCTTCCGTCAGCGTCAGGATGAACTCGTGCATGCGTGGCACACCATCGGCCGCCGCAGGAAGGGAAGGGAATTTCGCCCCGAGATTAGCGAAGAGGTAACGACTCGAGAGCACGGACATCGCGGACATCCGGCGAACGCCTTCCTTGCCCAATCGTTGCAGGTAAGTATAGACCCTCACCTTGTGGGCGAAGTTACCCCAGTGGCGGTGGAAGGAGCCGATGCTGTGTTTGGCACGCACGGGCATGAAGCGGTCGCCTTCTTTAACGATTTGGAAGCCGGGAAGAAAATCCATCAACCGTTCGGAGACGGCCACGATGCCGTCGCCTGGGCCGCCGCCGCCGTGCGGTACGGTCCAGGTCTTATGGAGATTATTATGGACCGCGTCGACACCGAGGGCACCGAGATTCACCCAGCCCGCGATGGCATTCATGTTAGCGCCGTCCATGTAAACCAGGCCGCCAATGCGATGGATTTCCGCGGCCATTTTTTGGAAGTCGGTCTCGAAGACGCCGGAGGTATTCGGGTTGGTCACCATCATGCCGGCGATGCGCGGGCCGAACTCGGCAATCTTCGCGGCGAAATCGGCTTGGTCGACGCGACCGTCGGGGGCAGACTTCAGGAGGATGATACCCGAAGGCGAGCCATCCGGCAGGCGCTTGGTGGCATAGCCAGCCGTGGTGGCGGTCGCGAAGTTGGTCCCGTGGGCGGAAGAGGGGATAAGAATGATATCACGGTGTTGGCCATGATGACGGTGGTAAGCCTGAAAGAGTTTCAGCCCGACCAGTTCGCCTTGGGCGCCCGCGACGGGTTGGGTGGTGAGGCCGGCCAGCCCGGTGATCTTGCGAAACCATTCTTGAATCTGCCAGAGGAGTTCGAGCGAGCCTTGGGCGTCTTCGATAGGTGCTTGCGGGTGCAGTCCGGTGAAGCCCGGGAGGCCCGCGGCCCAATCGTTGATGTGCGGATTGTATTTCATCGTGCACGACCCCAAGGGGAAGCATCCGGTATCCGGCGACACGTTGAGTTCGCCGAGTTTAGTGTAGTAGGCCTTCAGTTCGGCGAGCGAGAACGAGGGCAGGCCGACGGCGCCTTGACGGAGTAGGGCAGCGGGAATCTCAGCGAGTGGCTTCGTGTCGGTGGACTGGCCGTAGAGGCCTTCGAAGAAAGCGATGAGCTTATCCGTGTCGGCAGCGGTCTGGAGGTCGCTGAAGGAGACCTTGAGCAGTGAGCAGTGGCAGGGCGTGCGACCCGTGATGTCGATCCCCACGTGGAGTCCGGCGGCGCGACCCTTGGCGATGACGGCGGCGGCGGGCTCGGGCAGCATGAGGCTGAATTCGTTCCAGAAAGCCTGCTTCGCGTAACAGACCTTCAGGCCCGGGATGTTGTGCAGCTTAGCGGCGGCGCGGTGGGCTTGGTCGCGACCGGCAACACAGGAAGCAGCCATGCCCTGTTCGCCGCGGGCGAGAATCGCCGCGCCGGCGACTGTGGCGATGAACGCCTGGTTGGAACAGATGTTGGAAGTGGCCTTGTCCTTGCGGATGTGCTGCTCGCGGGTGGCCATCACCATGACGATGCAATCTCGTCCGGCGTTATCCTTGGCCTTGCCGACGAAACGTCCGGGGGTCTCCCGGACCTCGTTCTTCTGCTCGGCGTTATGACGGACAGCAAAGATGCCAAGTCCAGGTCCGCCAAAATTAGCCCCAATAGCAAGGTGTTGGCCTTCGCCGACGATGATATCGGCGCCTTTGCGACCGTATTGAGCGGGAGGTTTGAGGCCGCCGGTCGCGAGGAGCATCGGGTCGATGACCACAACAGACTTCACGCCCGCGTCCGCGCAGGCGTCGGTCAGGGCGTCGACGTCCTCGAGGAGGCCAAGGTTGTTGATTTGCGGGAAAATCACGGCGGCGAGCTGCTTGCCGAGGCGCGCGGCGGCGGCGGCGATGCTGGCGGCGGTGAGGCGGCCGGTATCTTCGTCGGGCGCGAGGAACTCCAGCTTCACGGACGTATCGGCGACGTGAGTGCGGAGGACTTCGATGTCGCCAGGGAAGAGATTGGCGGCGACGAGAATCGTATTTGCTTCCGCTTCACTCATGCGGACAGCACAGACGGCGGCTTCGAAGAGGGCGCTAGCGCGATCGTAGAGGGAGGAGTTCACGGCCTCAAAGCCCGTTAGCTGAGCGAGGGTGGATTGGTAGATCCAATGCGTGATCAGAGTGCCTTGGGATCGCTCAGGCTGATAGGGCGTGTAAGAGGTCGTCAGGTTACGAATCGAACAAACGTAGCCGGTGATCTCGTGCGTGCGGTAGGCTTGAAGTCCGTCTCCCAAGAAGGCGGTTTTTACGGAATTCTTCTTGGCCAAGGCTTCCATGCGATCCGCCAAGGCTTGATACTCGAGTTCGTCGGGCAGGTCTTGGGTACGGTCAAATTTGACGTCCGCGGAAATATGCGAATAGAGCTCCGGAAAGTCTTTGGCGCTGATGGCGGCGAACATCGCCTGGATATCGGTATCGCTCGCCGAGATATAATGGCGGGCGAGTTCGCGGGAGATTTTGGAAGGGTCGTAGGGCAGCTGGGCCATAGAAATATATAAAATTTTGAAGGATAAAACGGGTCTCGCAACCGCCCACCAAGCGAGGGTGGGGGTATTAGAGAATCACGGTTTCG
>JBAXRS010000034.1:0-19105 GCA_037131085.1 Verrucomicrobiota bacterium
CGGCCGGATTTCATCTTCCGTTCCAGACGAATCGCGATCTTCGTCGACGATTTTTTGGCATGGGTGTCCGCGGCATGGCACCCCGCCGAAGGGCAATCGTGCCTTTGGGAGTAAGAAGTTCCCGACGAATAAGGCCCGAGATGCCCGTGATTCGCTTAGCCTCAGATGGAGCCATGGGAGGGTCCTCCCCAGCTCTGGGCGCACGAACTTAAGCTAATCCGGTGGCTGGATCTGCGCGCTAAGCTTAAGCGGGTATTAGCGTGAGAGGGCGGGGCTGGGCTAAAGGGCTGCGCTGTCGAAGCCTTGGGCGGGATGCCAAGGCACAAAAAAGCCCGACAATTCGTCGGGCTTTCCAGCATATCTAAGCCGGGCTCAGAGAGGGCGGTAGTTAGGCGAAGCGTTCTCAGAGCCTTTGTTGCGCAGTTTAAGGCGGGCATTCTCTTCTTCGACTTCGGCCAGCTTAGTCGTGGCGGCCGCTGCCTTGGCGTTGGCTTCGCGGAGGGCGATGGAAGCGGCCTCAAGGTCGGTTTCGGCTTTCGTGGCCTTGGCCGAGGCTTCGCGGACTTCGGAGCCGTCGCGCAGTTTGGCGATTTCGGCATTCAATTCATTGACGCGGGCGCCGGCTTCGGAGCGGGCTTTCTCGAGTTCGGCGACCTTGGTCGTGGCCTTGGCGAGGGCGTCCTTACAGGCAGCGAGGTCTTCGACGATTTTCTTGGCGTCAGCGGAAGAGGATTCGATTTTGGCGAAAGCGGCGGCCTCGGCGGCTTGCGCGACTTTGGTTTTGGCATTGGCCTCGGAGGCAGCGCGTTCGGCGGCGACGACCTTGGCGCCGTTGGCGCGGATGGATTCATCGGCGTCTCGGCGGGCGTTGGCGGCGCGATCATTGGCTTCACCTTCGCTGGTCCAGGTGACGATCGCTACGCCGGAAAGGGCAGCGACAACGAGGATGAGAATGACGTTTAAGGGTTTCATGATGATTTGCTGGTTAATTTCATTGGCGCAAATAACCCTTGGGTCAAGCGCCTAGGGTCTCAGGACAGGCGGTTCTTGTAGTCAGCATAACCAAATCGCTTGATGACCAGCGTCTGCCCCGTGGCCGGATCGAAGCTGGCGATGGCTGGCAGGGGTATGCCGTTGAAGGTTGTATTTTTAACAAATGTATAATGCGACATGTCCAAAAACACGAGCCTTTGCCCGATTTGCAAGGGTTGGGCGAAGGAGTAATCGCCGATGACGTCGCCGGCCAAGCAGGTGACGCTGCCCAGACGATAGGTGTGCGGGAGTTTGTCCGGCAGGTCGGCTCCGACGATGTCCGCTCGGTAGGGCATCTCCAAGGTGTCCGGCATGTGGTTGGTCGCCGAGATGTCGATGATCGCGATGTCCATCCCGTTATGGACCAAGTCGAGGACTGTGCCCACCAAGACGCCGGTGCCGATGCCGATGGCTTCGCCGGGCTCCATGTAGATCTGTAGGTGATCGCCCCAGCGCTGACGGAAGGCGGTGAGCACGCGGACGAGACGCTCGATGTCGTAGCCCTCGCGCGTGATATGATGTCCCCCGCCGAAGTTCACCCATTTCATCTGGGGAATGAATTCACCGAACTTATTTTCAAAAGCGGCGATGGTGCGTTCGAGGACGTCGGACCCTTGCTGACACATCGTGTGGAAGTGGAGACCTTCAAGACCGTCGAGGTCGTCGGCGGATTTGATTTCGGAGCGTAAGGCACCCAAGCGCGAGCCACTGGCGCAGGGGTTATAAAGTTCGACTTCGACTTCGGCGTGCTCGGGGTTGACGCGGAGTCCGAACGAAACCTGGCGTCCGGAAGCTTGGGCTCTGGCGCGGAGTCGCTTCCATTGTCCGGGCGAATTGAAGGAAATGTGATCAGCGACGCGGAGTAGGTGATCGAACTCTTCGTCCTTAAAGGCGGGCGAGTAAGCATGGACTTCGCCATTGAATTCTTCTCGACCAAGGAGGGCCTCGTTGATGCCGCTAGCCGTGGTGCCGACGAGGTATTTCCGAATCATCGGGGCTTCGCTGAATTGGGCGAAGCCCTTGAGGGCGAGAAGGATCTTCACGCCTGTTCGGTCCATCACCGAACGGAGAATCTGCAGATTCTGTTCGAGCAGGCCGCGGTGCAGCACGTGGCAGGGGCTGGGGACCTTGGTCAGGTCAACCTTTTGAAAAGCGTCAGTGAGAGCGTCGGACACGTTTTTAAATTGGAAGTAGGGACGAGGGGTGCAAACGAAAAGCCCGCCGAGGGGCGGGCTTTGTCGGAAGGTCGTTTAGGCGACGGGCAGTTCCTTGACGTGCCAAGGAAGACCGCGCTTGTTGAGTTCGTCCATGAATGGATCAGGGTCGCACTCTTCCATATTCCAGACGCCTGGCTTGAGCCACTTGCCCGTGGCCAGCATGGCGCCACCGATGGCCGCAGGTACGCCCGTCGTGTAACTGATGGCTTGGGATTTGACCTCGGCGAAGCACTCCTGGTGATCGCAGACGTTGTAGATGAAAACCTTACGAGGCTTGCCGTCTTTGACGCCGGTGATTTCGCAACCAATGCAGGTCTTGCCTTTGGTGCGGGGGCCGAGGGAGGCCGGATCGGGGAGCAGCGCCTTGAGGAATTGGATAGGCACGATTTGGTGGCCTTGGAATTCGATTGGATCGATACGGGTCATGCCGACGTTTTCCAAGACGCGCAGGTGGGTGAGGTAGTTTTCCGAGAAGGTCATGAAGAAGCGGATGCGCTTCAAGCCTCTGATGTTAACGGCTAAGGACTCGAGTTCTTCGTGGTAAAGCAGGTAGCTGTCCTTGGGTCCGAGGACGGGATAGTCGTAGACCCATTTGACGGAAAGCGGGTCGGTTTCTTTCCATTCGCCTTTTTCCCAGAAGCGTCCGCGCTGGGTGATTTCGCGAATATTGATTTCCGGATTAAAATTAGTGGCGAACTTGTAGCCATGGTCGCCGGCGTTGGCGTCCATGATGTCAATCGTCTCGATGGTATCGAAGAGGTGCTTCTGGGCATAGGCGCAGAAGACATTTGTGACGCCAGGGTCGAAACCCGAGCCCAGCAAGGCCATCAGGCCGGCTTTTTCGAAACGTTCGCGGTAAGCCCATTGCCAAGAGTATTCGAACTTCGCCAGATGGGGTGGTTCGTAATTCGCGGTATCGACGTAGTGGATGCCGGCGTGGAGGCAGGCGTCCATCAGGTGAAGGTCTTGGTAGGGCAGGGCGACGTTGATGAGCAGGTCGGCGCCGAAGGACTTGATCAGGGCAACCGTCGCTTTGACATCATCGGCATCCACGGCGGCCGTCTTGATGGTCTTGCCCGTGGCGAGCTTGACGTTCGCCGCGATGGCTTTGCATTTGTTTTCGTTGCGTGAAGCCAGCATGACTTCCGAGAAGGCCTCGGTTGCCATGGCGCATTTGTGGGCGACGACGTTACCGACGCCGCCGGCTCCGATAATCAGGACTTTCTTGCTCATAAGTGTGCTTGATTTCTGTCCACTCGGGGGGGCGGGGGAAGCAAAAAGGATACACAGCCCTGTGAACCTGCGGTGCCGGGGTCGCAACAGCCGCGGGCAAGTCTTCCCAGACCGGCGAACCGGTCGGAAAAGTCACCCTTTTGGCTGGCGGGATGGACGAGACTCGAACTCGCGACCTCCGCAGTGACAGTGCGGCGCTCTAACCAACTGAGCTACCACCCCGGTAGCCAAAAGGAAGGTTAAGAAAGGTTTCGCCGGCCGGGTCTGTCAAACGGAAAACCGACCCAATTATGCCCGGACCTGACCTTGGCCGACGATTTCGAACTTCCAGGTGGTTAATTCGCGAAGCCCCATAGGGCCGCGGGCGTGAAGGCGGTCGGTGCTGATACCCACTTCGGCCCCGTAGCCGAATTCGGCCCCATCGGTAAAGCGGGTGCTGGCGTTCCAATAGACGCAGGCGCTATCGATCTGGGCCAGGAAGGCACGGGCCGTCGCGGCGTCCTCCGTGACGATCGCATCCGAATGGTGGGAGCCGTAGGCTTCGATGTGGCGGACGGCTTCGTCGAGCCCGCCCACGATTTTTATATTTAATATTAGGCCCAGGTGTTCGGTCCGGAAATCCTGTTCGGTGGCGGCTTGGGCGGCGGGGAGAAAGGCGCGGGTTTTTTCGCAGGCACGCAGTTCCGTCAGCCGGGCAGCAAGGGCTTGGGCGATGAGCGGTAGGAACTTTGGGGCCACGACCGCATCAACCAGGAGCGTCTCCAGGGCATTGCAGGCGCTAGGCCGTTGGCACTTGGCATTCAAGATAATCGCCTCCGCCATTTTCAGGTCGGCTTGGGCGTGCACGTAGACGTGACAAATGCCGGCATCGTGTTTGATCACAGGCACCTTGGCGGAGTTGACAACAGCCTCGATGAGGCCGGGTCCGCCGCGTGGGATGATGATGTCGACGATACCGCGGAGAGATCCGAGGGCGGGCACGGCTTCGCGATCGGTGAAGGGGAGCAGCGTGACGGCTTCGACGGGTAATCCGGCGTTGCGAAGTCCGGTGGCAAAGGATTGCGCGAGGGCCAGGTTGGTGTGCAGGGCTTCGCTGCCGCCACGAAGGATGCAGCCGTTGCCAGACTTAAGGCAGAGGGCGGCGGCGTCGACGGTGACGTTAGGACGGGATTCGAAGATGATCGCAACAAGACCGATGGGGACGCGCCGACGCGTGATGCGGATGCCGTTAGGGCGGGTCCATTCCTCGGTGACTTCGCCGACGGGGTCGGGGAGCTTCGCGACCGCTTCGCAGGCCACGGCGATGTCTTCGAGGCGTTGATGGTCGAGACGCAGACGGTCGGTCATCGCTGCCGTAAGTCCTTTGGCTTGGGCGGCGGCGAGGTCTTTGCTATTGGCAGAAAGAATGACCCCTTCATCGGCGCGCAAGGCTTTGGCGGCCGCTTGCAGCGCACGATTGCGGGTTTCGGTTGAAGCCAACGATACCGTGCGCGAAGCCTTTTTGGCGGCTTGGGCAAGTTCCGTGACGCGTTGGAGCAAATCGCTCATTTTCGAAGCGAGAAGCGGGTTCCGATTTTTTTACCAGCGGCGAGCTCGAGTAAAATGTCAGGGCGGCGGCCGCTGGCGATAATCGTGTCGACTTTGCCTTCGGCGGCGATTTCCGCGGCCTGCAACTTCGTCACCATCCCACCGACATTACGTTCGGAACCTGCGCCGCCAGCGAGGGCGCGGACGGAGTCGTCGATCTTACGGACAGAAGGAATCAACGTGCCGGTACCGTCAGACTTGGTCATCAAGCCATCGATGCCGGAAAGAATGACGAGCAAGTCGGCCCCCACGAGGGCGGCGACGTGCGCAGAGAGTCGGTCGTTGTCGCCCACTTTGATTTCCTCGTCCGCAATCGCATCATTCTCGTTGATGATGGGCACGAAACGTTTGCGGGTGAGAAGTAGGTCTAAGGTCGCCCGGGCGTTGCGCGTGCAGGCTCGGCTGTCGAGGTCCCAGTAGGTCAGGAGCATCTGGGCACCCAGAAGTTTATGTCGGCGGAAATGCTTACCATACTCCGACATCAATTCAGGTTGGCCGACGGTGGCGCAGGCCTGGAGCTCGCGGGCTTCTTTGGGGCGTTTTTCGAGGCCCATGGCGGTCATGCCGGCGGCGACCGCCCCGGAGGTCACGATGACCACCTGGATGTCTTTTTTCATCAAACTCGCGACCTGGTCGGCGATGCGACCGATTTGGACGCGATCAACCTTGCCGTCTTTGCGGGTAAGGAGGCCTGAACCCAGTTTGATGACCCAGCGTTTTGCCATAGCTTTAAGGTCGTGACCTTAGCCGATGGAAATCGCTGATGTCCAGCGTCAGAGTGGGCTGTTGGGCTGGGAGGGGGGCGGCAGTCCGACGGCTAACCAGCCTTTGGGCGTCAAAACTCGACCTTGTGGGGTGCGAAGTACGTAGCCTTCTTGGACGAGAAATGGTTCATGGACTTCTTCCAAGGTATGGGAGTCTTCGCCGATGGCGGCGCCGATACTGCTGAGCCCCACGGGTCCACCGTTATGTTTTTCGGCCATCGTGCGAAGAAAGCGGTGATCCATCTCGTCGAGACCGTGTTGATCGATTTCGAGGAGTTCGAGGGCGGCGGCCGTCACCGTGGCATTGGCTTTGCCGTTAGCGCGTTCGAGCGCGTAGTCGCGCGTGAAGCGCAGAAGATTATTGACGATGCGCGGCGTACCGCGGGCGCGGCGGGCGATTTCTTCAGAGCCGCCCAGGTCGATATTCAACTGCAAGAGTTCGGCGTTCCGTTGAACGATACTCAGCAGCTGTTCGCGCGTGTAGTAATCGAGACGGGTCTGGAGCGTGAAGCGGCTACGTAAAGGAGCGGTGAGCAATCCTGTCCGCGTGGTGGCGCCCACTAAGGTGAATTTAGGTAGGTCGAGCCGGACGCTGCGGGCGTTGGGTCCTTGATCAATCATGATATCGATCCGGAAGTCTTCCATTGCGGAGTAGAGAAATTCTTCGACAGTTTTTGGGATGCGATGGATTTCGTCGATAAAGAGAAGTTCGCCTTCTTGGAGGCTCGTGAGCAAGCCGGCGAGGTCGGAGGCTTTTTCGACGACCGGGCCAGAAGTCACGCGAATAGGCCGGCCCATCTCTTCGGCCAGAATCATGGCCAAGGTCGTTTTGCCTAAGCCAGGAGGGCCGTGAAGAAGGATGTGGTCGAGCGCGCGATTTTCGCGACGAGCCGCACCGATCATCACGCGCAAGCGCTCGACCGTACGGGCTTGGCCGACGAAGTCATCGAGCTTGGGCGGGCGAAGCGAGGCATCGAGCGAGCGATTTTGACGCGACACCGCTTCTTTGCCAGCGGGAGGCGTGGGCTCTTCGGGTTGATGCTTCGCTGGGGCCATGGGCATGAACTTGTTAGGAAGGCCTGATTTGGCAACCCTCAGTCCTCGCGGATGCCTTTGGGCATCGCGTCGGCTGGCAGGCGTTCGATTTGGGCACCGAGCTGCGTGAGCCGTTCTTCAAATCGTTCATACCCGCGGTCGAGGTGGTAAAGGCGTTGCACCCAAGTTTCACCTTTGGCGGCGAGCGCGGCGAGGATGAGCGCGGCGGAGGCGCGTAAGTCGGAAGCCATCACGGGTGCGCCGGAAAGGGGTCGGCCGCCTTGGACGGTGGCCGTGGCGCCTTCGACTAAGATGTCGGCCCCCATGCGTTGCAGCTCGGCGGCATGCATGAAGCGATGGGGGTAAACTTTTTCGGTGAGCACGCTGCGATCCGGGACGAGCAGTTGTAATGCCATGAACTGCGCCTGTAGGTCGGTAGGGAAGCCGGGGTAGGGCTCGGTGATGATTTCGACCCGATGCTGCGGTAGTCCGAAGACCCGAATAAAATCAGGGCCCGTCTCGACGTGCACGCCGGCCTCCTGAAGTTTGTTAAGAAAAGCGGTCAAGTGTGCGGGGTTGGCACCGGCCACGGTCACATCGCCATTGGTAATCGCACCGGCAACGAGGTAGGTGCCGACTTCGATGCGATCGACGATGACGGTATGTTCGCAACCATGCAGGGCGGCCACGCCTTCGACTTCAATCGTAGCGGTACCGATACCGCGGATTTTTGCACCCATCTTGGAGAGCATCGCGCAAAGGTCGACGACCTCGGGTTCGCAGGCGGCGGTTTCGATGCGCGTGATACCGGGAGTCGTCGTCGCAGCCATGACCATATTAGCCGTGCCCGTGACGGTGCTACCCATGGGCCCGGCCATATTGACGGAGGTGCCTTGGGCGTTGGTGGCATCGACGAAAATCACGCCACCCTCTAATTTAACTTCGCAACCAAGGGCCTCGAGACCGCGAAGGTGAAGGTCGATGGGGCGCGGTCCGATGACGCAACCGCCTGGAATGGCCATCTCGGCGTGGCGCAGCCGGCCGACCAATGCGCCGAGCAGACAGATTGAAGCCCGCATCTTGCGGACCAAGTCGTAAGGCGTGCGGTGGCTGATTTCTTGGGCACAAATAATCCACGTACCAGGCTTGGGATTGGAAACCTCGGCGCCTTGATGGCGGAGGATTTCGGCCATGAACCGAACGTCGCTCAAGTCAGGTACGCCGTGAATGGTCACCGTACCGCTGGTCAGCAGTGAAGCGGCCAAGATGGGCAACGATGAATTCTTGGAGCCCGCGGCTTGGATGGTACCGCGAAGGGTTTGTCCTCCGATGATGCGCGCGACCTGAAGCATGGTGGGGAAAAGAAGCGGGGGCGCCGATTGGCGCCCCCGTTTGGTTTAGCCTTCGCGAGGGCCGTTGCGAGGACCGCGTTCTCCGCGGAAGTCGCCTCGTCCGCCGCGTGGGCCGCCACGTGATCCACCGCGGGAATCACCCCGTGGGCCGCCACGAGAATGGCCGCGAGGACCGCGATCGTTGCGTTCTCCACGGAAATCACCCCGAGCTTGGTCGGGACGTTCGGACGGAACGAATACGGCCTTGTTGGGGATGCCGAAGAGCGAAGCGAGCTTGCGTTTCAGCGTCGCCCAAAAACCAATCGGAGCTTGGACGGGGATAACGACGGGCTCGATTTGGATGCGAGGACGTTCTTCGCGGCGAGGACGATCGCCTTGAGGGGCGCCTTCTTGACGAGGCTCCCGGCGAGGGCGGTCTTCATAGCGAGGGCGGTCGCCTTGAGGGATTCCTTCCTGGCGCGGTTCGCGGCGCGGACGATCTTCGAAACGAGGACGATCGCCTTGAGGGGCACCCTCTTGACGGGGCTCGCGGCGAGGGCGGTCTTCATAACGAGGGCGATCACCTTGAGGGATTCCTTCCTGACGGGGCTCGCGACGCGGACGATCTTCAACTTGCGGACGGTCTCCGGAGGGAGCGCCCTCTTGAGGTTGACGAGGCTCGCGTGGTTCGCGTTGTTCACGAGGCTCGCGCGGCTGCGCGGGTTGCTGTGCTAAGGCACCAGAGATAGTCTCGGTGAGATCAGCGGGGTTTTCGACGACGCCCATGACTGGACGTGCGGCTGGACCGTTAGCGGTGGGGGCGGCGCCACGAGGAACACCGCGACGACCGAATTGCTTCGGGGCGACGATGGTACCAGGTTTGGCGGCGGGTTCGGCGGTTGCTCCGATCACTGAAAGCGGAGGGAGTTCCGCGTGGGCGGACTCTAACTTGGCTTCGTTGATACGGGGTGCGGGGGTGCGGACTTCGTTGGTGCCTGCGTCCGCAGCGGGCTGTTGGGCGGAGACTGGCTCCTGGCCCTGGGTTTCTGGTTGGCTCATGTTTCTTTTTTTGGGCAGCCTTCGTTGGGGCTGGCCGGTGTGATGCGGGACGTTTCCGTAGTGGAGACGCCACGCGTTTGTCGGTCCCTTGGTGACGGAGGACGAACCTCCTTGGGGATACCGAAATTGCTCTCGGGATGATTGCCGGAACCTATGTGAATAAGTACACCCTATTGATTAACAACAAGAAAGTCCCTCAGCGAGCCTCTTCAGTGAACCTTTGTTCACGAATAAGCACGATTTTGACCGTTCCTTGATAAGAAAGGGTCTCTTCCACCTTAAGTCTGATCCGGCGGATGAGCTCGGTCGCCCCGAAATCATCGATTTTGCCTGGGTCGACTATCACCCGAAGTTCCCGTCCAGACTGGAAGGCAAAGGCTTCGCTGACCCCTTCGAAAGTCAGGGCAACTTCTTCTAAGCGTTTCACCCGTTGCGCATAGCTCTCGAGGGTGGAAGCGCGGGCGCCGGGACGTGAGCCCGAGGCTGAGTCAGCGATCATGACCAAGGGTGCGTAAAGACTTTCGGCTTCGATTTCGCGATGGTGGGCGGCGACGGCATTCACCACGCGCGGATCTTCGCCGACCCGGCGGAGTAGGGCGGCGCCGGCGAGAGCGTGGCTGCTGCCAGCTTCAGCTTCGATGGCCTTGCCGATGTCATGAAGCAGTCCGGCCCTTTTCGCGGGCACGGGGTCGATACCGATTTCCGCGGCCAACATCGCGCAGAGTTGAGCGACTTCGATGGAGTGCGCGAGGGTGTTTTGGTTGGCTGAAAGTCGGAAATATAAGCGGCCTAAAAGCTCTTCGACCGCCGGATCCATCGGCGGTAATCCCAAGTCACGAACGGCATTGCGACCGTGTCGCAAGGCCTGTTTTACAACCTCTTCGGAGGAGGTGCGGACGGTGTCTTCAATGAGGCCGGGCGAGATGCGGCCGTCTTTGACGATGCGGTCGAGCGCGATGCGTGCGATTTCGCGGCGCACCGGATCGAAGCAAGAAATCAAGACGACGCCTGGAGTTTCGTCGATGAGTAGAGTGGCACCGGTGGTTTGTTCGAACGTGCGGATGTTGCGTCCTTCCCGGCCGATCAAGCGTCCTTTCATTTCTTCACCTGGCAGTGAAACGGCGACGGTGGTCGCGTCTTGCGTGGTTTGCGTCGTGAGCCGTTGCATCGCCGAAAGTAATTTGCGCCGGGCTTCATCCGAAATATCTTGTTCGACCTGATCGAGTATTTCGCGGCGCAGATGCTGGATCTCGTCCTGATATTCCTTGCGGAGGGTATCGATGGTGAGTTTGCGGGCCTCTTCGGGGTTGAGGCCAGAAAGCCGTTGGAGTTCGCGGCCTAAGAAGTCGCGCTGGCGTTCGCTTTCGGCTTTAAGTTCGGCGGCAAGGTGGGCTTCGATTTCGGCGGCGGCTTTGAGTTGGTTTGCCTCTCGTTTTTCGGCCTCGGCCTTGGCGTGAAGTTCAGATGCTTCGACGGTCGCTTCGCGGCGGGCTAATTCGACTTCGGTGCGCAAACGGGCGTCGCGGAGGGCTCCAAGGGTGTTTTCCCGCCACTTTGCCACCGCATAAGCGACGATCGCTCCGGAGGAGAATGCCACGGAGGCGAGAATGCTTTGGTCAGCGGCCACAGGAGGAAGGCTTGGTGCTTAGCGGAGGTTCCGGGGGTCATACCCTTACGCTCGGAGGCTTAGTCGCAAGCCCTTTCGGGAGGTTCGCCTTGCCAGTTCAACCTAATCTGGGTTGCCTCAGGGCATGTCCCACCTCCTAGATGACGAGCGGTCCCAGGCCGCAATCTGGTGGGATAAATTTGCTAATTTTGCTTGGCGGACGGATTGGACGCAGGTCGTAGTCATCGCCATTTTAAGTTCCTTGGGAGTGGTCGCTATCCATTCCGCGGGGGTCGCAAAAGACACGGGCTTTTATCGCTCGCAAATGGTTTTTATCGCCTTGGGCTGGGTTGCCTATTGGGCGGTTTCTTCAATCGATTACCGTTTGATCCAAATCCACGCTCGCCGAATTTATCTGGCGGGGGTGTTGCTGCTTTTACCAATCGCCGCCTGCGCTTTGTTGAAAGCCGATTTAGGCAGCTTTATTCGAAGTATCAATGGGGCGCGGCGCTGGATGGATTTCGGCCCGTTTTCCCTGCAGCCCTCGGAATTTGCCAAGGTCGGGGCCTTGGTTTTTTTAGCCGCTTTGCTCTCGCGTTTGCCGATTGGAAGTTTTCGCGCGACCTGGCTAACCGTCGTGAAGGCTTTAGGGGTCGCCGCCGTGCCCTTTGTCTTGATTTTTGTGCAGCCTGACCTAGGTTCTGCACTCATCTACCTGCCGCTTTCATTTATCTTACTCTTCGTGGCTGGCTTAGCTTCCAGGTTCTTTGTGGTGGCCGGAGTGTCGGCCTTTGTTTTTGCGGGTATTCTGGCCTTAGATTTGAGAGAATACTCCAAAGGAGTCGTCGAATATTCCGAAAGCCATCCCGAGGATCGCGATCCGGCTCGGGCGGTGCGAGGTAATCACGAAAAAGCTGCCTGGTTCTTCTTGTTAAAAGATTACCAACGGGAGCGCATCATGTCATTTGTCGCCCCGCAAGTGGTTGATCCTCGTGGGTTAGGCGTGACGTGGAACGTCCGACAGGCCGTCATCGCGGTCGGTCGGGGCGGAGTCAGCGGTCAGGGTATCGGAAATGGCACGCAAGCGCGCTTCGGCTATTTGCCGGAAGCCGCCGCGCATAACGATTTTCTATTTTCCGGGATGGCCGAGGAAATCGGCCTCACGGGCGGACTCTTGGTGATTGGTGCATTTGCTCTCTTGTTCTGGCGGGTCGTGCGTACGGCCTCCCTGGCGGCCGATCGGTTCGGCGCGCTGTTGGCGATCGGGGCGGCGGTGGTGCTCGGCACCCACGTCGTCATTAATATCGGCATGAACATCGATCTGATGCCCGTCACTGGGGTTCCCCTTCCTTTTCTTAGCTACGGAGGGTCTTTCGTACTTAGCTGTTTCCTGCTCCTTGGACTAGTCCAGAGCGTTCATCGGCATTCGGCTGATGGCGGCGAAGGTGGAGGCTCTCCGGCAACCGGCTTAACCGCCTGACCGAGATGACCGACAATAATACCGAACCTGAAGATATCCAAGATGAGCTGCCGGAAGGCGGCGAACAAACCTCTCCGATCGACCAGCAAAAGCTGGCGGAGGATGCCGACCGTCGTCGTAAGGAGCTACCGCTCCTGCAACGCATCGTAAAGCATTTCTCCAAAGACCGTGCGGTCTATCGAGAGTTGGTAATCAATGCCGAGACCTTGGAGAAGCGAGTCGCTTTGCTGACCAATGGCGTGCTCGATAAGTTTGAAATCGAACACAAGGGCGAGACCCGCATGGTGGGCTCAATCTTCAAGGGCCGCGTCCAAAACCTCGAAGCCGGTCTCAAGGCTGCCTTCGTCGATATCGGCCAACCCAAGAATGCCTTTCTGCACTATTGGGACATGCTTCCGGCGGCGAATGACTCGCAGGTGGAATTTATCCGGGATAACGAATCCGCCGAACAGAAGCAGCGCAAGGCTCGCTACCAGGCCAAGGACATCCCGCAGCTTTTCCCAGCGGGTTCGGATATCGTCATCCAAGTCGTCAAGGATCAGATCGGGACCAAGGGTCCGCGTTCGACGACCAACATCGCGCTGGCGGGTCGTTACCTGGTCTTGATGCCTTTCAGCGGAGCTTGCGGCGTTTCACGTAAGATCGAAGAGGCTTCGGAACGCGAACGGCTGAAAGACATCCTCCGTTCGCTGACGATTCCCGAAGGCATGGGCATCATCATCCGTACCGCGGGCGAAGGAAAACAGGCCCGCTGGTTTGTGCGCGACTTGCATGTCTTGCTTCGTCGGTGGCAGGCGATCGTCGAAAAAATCAACGCTCCCGAACGCAAGCCTGTCCTGCTTTATAGCGAGCCCGGACTGATCGAGCGTACGGTGCGCGATTTCTTGACCGAAGAAGTGGACCGTATCCTGGTCGATAATGAAGAAGACTTTAAGCTCGTCCAAGAGTTGGTCGGCGAAATCTCACCTCGTTCGCGCTCTCGCGTGGAGCTTTATAAAGACCCGATTCCTGTCTTTGAACGTTATAATATCGAGCGTCAGATCGAGCAGCTCTTCCAGCGTCGCGTGCCGCTCCCGAGCGGCGGCGAAATCGTCATCGATGAAACTGAAGCGCTTACGGCAATCGACGTCAACACGGGCTCCCATCGTGGCGCGACCAAGGACGGCAAGGACTACATCGTTCAGGCGAATCTTGAGGCCGTCACCGAGGCCGCCCGTCAAATCCAGCTCCGTAACTTAGGCGGTCTCATCATGGTCGACACAATCGACATGAAGAACCCCAAGGACCGTAAGAAGGTCTACGACACCATGCGCGAGGCGATGGAAGGCGACCGGGCCAAGCACCAGATCCTCCCGATTTCGCAATTAGGAGTCCTCCAGATGACCCGGCAACGTCATACCGAGTCGAATACGACCTCGATGTATACGGCTTGTCCGCATTGCCAAGGTCGCGGCATCGTGAAGAACCCGCGCACGGTCTCTGTCGAAATCCAACGTAAATTACTCAGCACGATCCGCAAGTTGCGCGAGACTTACGGCCCCGATAAGGAGCTTGAAATCAACATCCTACTTCACCCGATCAACTTGGACCGCATCGTGACTGAAGACCGTGAATTCTTCCGTGACTTGATGAAGTCCTGTAAGGTACGTCTGGGCACTAAGCCTGATCCCGCCTATAGCATCGAAGCTTTTAAGCTCTTCGATGGCGCCGGCAAGGAACTACGCTAAGTCTTAAGGGTTAATCCTGCTTAAAGGGCGCCCCTCTCGGAGTGGCGCCCTTTTTTGTGCCTTAGCGGCGCGCGGGGCGATGGGTCAGCAGGCGAAGGCCATTGAGGCAGACCAAGACGGTGCTGCCTTCGTGGACCATGACGCCTTCCCAAAGTTTCATTCCTGGCAGCAGGATGACGGTCACGGCCATGCCTAACGCGGCACCGATGGAAAGAATGACGTTAAAGCGAATCGCGGCACGCGCGCTCCGGCTAAGTTCGATGGCATCGACGAGACGGCCCATCCGATCGTCTGTCAGGACGACGTCGCTGGATTCGAGAGCGGCATCGCTTCCGCGACCGCCCATACCCACCGCCACATCAGCGGCGGCAAGGCTGGGGGCATCATTTACGCCGTCACCCACCATGGCGACGACATGACCTTCGGCGGAGAGCCGGCGGATGGCGGCCATTTTGGCGTCAGGAGTGAGGGCAGCGGCGTAGCTTTGCACTCCGACCTGTTGTGCAGCCACCGCGGCGGCCTCTTCGCGGTCTCCCGTCAGCATCAGGGTGCGGATGCCTCGGGTATGCAGAGAGGCGAGGGTGGGGGCGCTTTCCGGGCGGATGCGGTCAACGAGGGTGGCGCGAACGGTGACGGTGCCGTCAGACGCCCATACCTCGCTGACAATGGCTCCAGCGGGAACCCCAGCCCCGGCGAGTTCGTGGCTTCCGGTGAATTCACGGGTGCCGACACTCCAGCGTGTTCCCTCGACTGAGCCCGAAACGCCTTGTCCAGGCGAATTAGACAGCCCTTTTACTGCCAACATGACGGCGCCCTCGCTTTGACAGGCACGGACGATTCCAGCTGCAAATGGGTGGGTGGTGCCAGCTTCAAGCGAGAGAAATGCGCTCAGCGCGCGTCGCCGATCAGCCGTCGTAGGAAAAACTTCCAAGGCGGCGACTTCGGGTTCTCCGGCGGTTAAGGTCCCAGTTTTGTCAAAGCAGATGCAATCGACGTCCGCCAAGCGCTCCACTGCCGCACCGCCTCGGAATAAGATGCCATGACGTGCGCCGGCGGCGATGGCCGCCAGCACCGCGGAGGGTACCGAAAGAACAAGCGCACAGGGACTCAGCACGACCAGCAGCGTCATGGCGCGGTAAAGCGCCGAGCGGTCGTCGCCGAGGGCGGAAACGCCCGTAGCCAGCAGAATTATGAAGAATAGGGCGGCAGCGGAGAGGGTGAAGAGGGCGTAGCTGTCGCCCCAGCGATCAATGGCGCGCTGGGCAGGCGCTTTGCTTTCCTGGGCTTCGCGGATGAGCTTAACGATACGATGAAGGGCACTGTCTTGATCGGCTTTAGTCACGCGCACGACCAGTCTGCCCCAGGAATTAAGCGTCCCGCCCGCGACGTCGCTACCGGTCTGTTTGTCGACCGGTTTGGCTTCCCCAGTGAGGGTCGATTCATCGATCGCACTCTCGCCGGATTCGACTTTGCCGTCTGCCGGTACCAGTTCTCCTGGGAGCACGACCATACGGTCTCCGGGAAGAAGATTAGTCACCGGAACCTCGATTTCATTACCTTCTATGGTGATTTGACGGGCTTTCTTCGGCGCCCGATCAAGCAAGGCGTCGATGGCGCCGCGCGTGCGGGCCATGGCGTAATGTTCGATCGCTCCGGCGGTCGAAAAGAGGAAAAGTAGGAGCACACCTTCCAGCGGCTGACCGACAATCCAGGCTCCGAGCGCCGCCAAAAGCATGAGCGTGTGGACGTCGATGCGGCGATGCCAACGCAGGGCGTGCCAACCTTCTTCCGCGGCTTCCCAACCGCCAGCCAGACTCGCGCCACCGGCTAAAGCGTAGTGCACCCAAGGCGCTGCGCCGTAGGAGTCCGCAATCCACGCTGCGATGCCCCCGAGCCCGCAAACAAAGGCCAAAGTCGCGAGTCCGCGCCATTCGTCCGCGTGATTTTCTTTAGGGTGATGATGCGCGGACATGGCCGGAAGTTATTTAGGTTATCACGGGTCGTCAATCGTCGGCGCGACGTCCGCGACGCGTAGTGAATTCATCGTTACGCGGATAATTTTTAGGCAGATTTTTTACGCGTAGGTTGCGTCGTCTGGAGGCATGTAAATTTCCGCTTGCGCAAGCGCGTATTATGATTATCAATCTTACTAAGAGTTAACCGAAACGTGACGAACCGAACCGAAACCCTGAGCGAAAGTCTCATCACCGTGTCCCTTCCTCCGAAGTTGCACTCTGAAGCAATCGCCTTTCAGCATCGGTCTGGTTTCACCACGCTCAGCGAGGTAATCCGGCACGCGCTGGATTGTTTCGCTGACTCTCGCCCGGCGATCGAGCCTTCTCGTTCTCGCCAAGTTTCTTTCCGCGTACCGTCGGAGCTCCGCACTCGTATCACCCGCCAAGCAAAGCATGCGCGGGTCAGTGTAGGGCGAATCGTCAGGGTGGCGCTGCAGGCGCTGCCCTCTAACCCAACAACGATCCAAACTAAGGAAAAAACTATGGCAAAAAAGAAGGCTGCTGCTAAAAAGAGCGCCAAAAAAGCCACCAAAGCTAAGAAGAAGTAATTCTTCCTAGTCTTTTCCGTCATTCGTGACGGATGGCGCCGGCACTCCCGGTTAAATCAAGGACCCCCGCAAGGGGGTCCTTTTCTTTTCTCCACTCTCTTTAATCGTATAGGCTTGAAACCATCCGCCCGAACAAGGTTTGTTATCACCCCCTTGACCCATGAGTTCCCCTATCCCCGCCGGCGCCAGCCGAATCACCATCGTTAATGGTAAGCTGAATGTCCCCCATCAGCCGATTGTCCCCTTCATTGAGGGCGACGGAACAGGTCCGGATATCTGGCGTGCTTCCGTCCGGGTCTTGGACGCGGCAGTGGCCAAGGCTTATGCGGGTCAGCGCCAGATCTATTGGCACGAAGTTCTCGCCGGCGAAAAGGCGTTCAAGCAGACGGGTAACTGGCTGCCCGAAGAGACCCTGGCCGCTTTCCGCGAATATTTGGTCGGGATCAAAGGGCCGCTCACCACTCCGACCGGCGGCGGTATCCGTTCCCTTAATGTGGCGCTCCGCCAGCAGCTCGACCTCTACGTCTGTCTTCGTCCCGTGCAGTGGTTCACCGGCGTCCCTTCGCCCGTCAAGAACCCTGCAAAGGTCAACATGGTGATTTTCCGCGAAAACACGGAAGATATTTACGCCGGCATCGATTTCGAGGCCGGGTCTGAAATCGCCCTCAAGACGCTGGATTTCATCAAGACCAACTTCCCGAAAGAGTTTAAGAAAATCCGCTTCGGCGAAGAGCAACCTGCCACGGTAGGCTTGGGTATCAAGCCGGTCAGCCGTCCGGGCTCCGAGCGCCTGATTCGCTCGGCCATCCAGTATGCCATCGAGTTCGAGCGCAAGTCGCTGACGCTCGTGCATAAGGGTAATATCATGAAGTACACCGAAGGCGCCTTCATGAAGTGGGGTTATGATTTGGCGAAGAGCGAGTTCGGCGCCGTCGAAATCGATGGCGGACCTTGGTGCATGATTCCCGAAGGCAAGCCTGGCGCTGGTCTCATTATTAAGGACGCAATCGCGGATATCACCCTGCAGCAGATTCTTACGCGTCCGACGGATTTCGACGTCATCGCTACATTGAACCTCAACGGTGATTACCTCTCGGACGCCTTGGCGGCGCAGGTCGGTGGCATCGGTATCGCCCCGGGTGGTAATATCAATTACCTGACGGGACACGCCATTTTTGAAGCCACCCACGGCACGGCTCCTAAGTATGCGAACAAGGATGTTGTGAACCCGGGCTCCGTCATTCTTTCGGGTGAGATGATGCTTCGCTATATGGGCTGGGTGGAAGCGGCAGACAGGGTCTTAAAAGGGCTGAATGGCGCCATCGGTGGTGGTCGCGTAACTTACGATTTCGCCCGACAGATGCAGGGTGCGACGGAGATTAAGTGCTCCGAGTTCGGGGACGCGATTATCGCTGCGATGTAGTTCGTCGGCTCCGCGTGGAGTCCTTCATTTTGCTGATGGCTGGCCTCTCCTTGAGGCTTGCCATCAGCTTTTTTTTAGGCAAAACGGTGAGTCACATAACTCAACCATGAAGCCCACCCTCACCGCCCTCGCTCTCGCTTCTTTCAGCGTCAGCTTCGCTCAATCCGCCGCGCCAGCTCCTGTAGCCGTCGCCTCTCACGATCTCTCCCTCCGGGGCAGTTTCGCTTGGGACAGCAAAAACGTTTACCGCGGCATGGAGCGTTCCTCTGATCTAGGCCTCGTCCAGTCGGCGCTGACCCTCGAGTATAACGTTCCAGGTTTCTCCGGGGTTTCTGTTTACGGCAATTTCTACAACGCTGACACCTTCGAGCGCACCTACACCTTCGGTGGCAAGACCGACTCCTCGTTCGGAACCGTCGACGTAGGCATTCAGCGCTCGACCGCCGCCACCGCTCACACGATCGCAGCCAATGGCTATTCGCAACTGACCTCGGATCGCGAAATCTACGCTGGTCTCACGCTCTCTAACGCTAACTTCAAGCCTTCCGCTTACCTCTACTACAGCCTCGACCAGAAGCAGTATGTCCTCGAGGCCGCTGGCTCAAAGACTTTTGCTGGTGCTAATGTCGGCCTGGCTGGCTATGATATCGAAACCAAGGCTTACGCTGGCTTCTTGAATGCCTCCAAGGCCGAAAAGGTTTCTGGTCGAAAGAATGCTTACCTTTACCTCGGCGCCTCGGCCGATGTGACCCGTGCTGTCGGTCAAGGCGCTAAGCTGGGTGCAGGTATCAGCTACGCCTATAACACCGATAGTCAGCCTTCGACCGGCGGTTCCACGGTCTGGTACCGCGTTTTCGCGACCTTTAAGTTCTAAGCCTACTTCATAAAGGAGGGTCAACCGGGAGGCGCAGTTTAGACTGCGCCTCCCTTGTTTTTGGTCTATTTCACCCCTTGGGGGCCCAAGCTGCATTCGGGTGTTGACGGAGGGGGTCGCTTTCTCATGTTCCCGCTTTCCCTCTTTATGAAGACCACGCTAGCCAAGAACGTG
>JBAXRS010000035.1:0-18756 GCA_037131085.1 Verrucomicrobiota bacterium
TTTTCACCCAGCAGGTTCTTTTTCGAGCCGACGTGCTGCACACCCTCCTCCATGGTGATGACCGGGTAGATCAAGATGGAGAAATCCGGACGGCTACTCTGGCCGGTGACGGCGTTCGGGGCGCGGGTCTCGATGGTGTCGAAGTGGACCGTGGCGGTCGACGCGAGGTGGCCGCCGGCGGAAAAGCCGATGATACCGACCTTCTTCGAATCGATTTTCCAAGCTGCTGCGTTCGCGCGAGCCGTGCGGATGGCTTGTTGGGCGTCGAGGAGGGGGACGTAAGGGCGGCCTTTGGGCAGGCGGTATTCCAACACGATGCCGGTGATGCCATGTCCGTTCAGCCACTTGGCGATACCATGCCCTTCGCCGCCGACGACCAGGCCGGCATAACCGCCACCAGGGCAGATGATGATCGCAGCCCCGTTAGGTTTTTCCGCCAGATGCACGGTGAGCTTTGCTTTACTTGAATCGGAAAACTTCCCGTCACCCTCGGGCGCATCTCCCTGCCAAAGCGGTTGCGAGGGTGGTAAGATTTCCGCGGCGAAAGTTGAGAAGGTTAGGGCGAAGAGAGCGAGTAGGCGCATGGGTTTGAAGGGGTCGGGATGAGGGTGAGGGTAGTGTGACTACGTAGGCCGCAGGAGGGAAGGCTCGAGGTAGGGTCACGACTGCGTCGTGACCTAGGAGGCCACTAGGTCAGCACGCGGTGCTGACCCTACCAGCGATACGGGCATGCAGGGCACAAAAAAGCCCCGCGAACGGGGCTTTTGAGGTATAGCTGGCCAATTACTTCTTGCCGTAACCAGCCACTGGCTTGCCGTCGGCGCCGAGTTTGTCGACGGACCAGAGCAAGCCGCGGGTGACCAAGTCAAGGTAGCGGGGGTCTTCTACGGTGCTGTTGTTGTGGCCGATGGTGGTGCTGAAGATACGGGTCTTCTTCGGGCCGAATTCATTGGTCCAAACCACGATGCTGCTGGCTTCCTTGGCGGGCGTCACTTTGCCTTTCTTGTCCTTCATTTCCGGGATTTTTTGGGTGCCATTGGCGAGGCCCTTGGCGGTCAAGATTTGGACGTTATTATAGAGCTCTTCGTTGACGGTAGTCCAATCGGTCATGCCGCTGACGATGGGGTTGGTCTTGTCGCTGAAGGCAATCGAGATGGGCTGTTGGGGGCCGTGCCCGGTGGACTGGATGCCGATCATTTCATACCAGTGAGAGTTGTCATCGCCGGCTTTGACGGGCTCTTTGTAATTACCCCAGCGGAAGCTATGCATGGCGCAATGGAGGTTGACGCCAGGCAGGCCTTGGCGGTGGGCGTTTAGGATATTTTCGACGTAAGCGGCGTCGGTGATATCGGCGGCGCACTCGTCGTGTACGACGACGTCAAAGTTTTTATACCAATCCGCATTTTTGTAGGTAGCGAAGACTGGCTTGGTCTTCTTGTCGGTGAAAGCCTTGTCGTTGATGTCGACGAAGTCGACGGTCACCACAGCGTTAAGGCGAGATTCGATACCATTCTTAAGGATGTCTTTTTGCGCCAAGTAATCGTGGCAGCAACCGCCGGCGACAATGAGGACGCGGAGGGGTGCTTGCTCGGCGAAGAGAGCGGTGACGCTGGCTAGGAATGCCAAAGCGAGGGTGGAGCGGAGTTTCATGGGGGTGTCGGGGATAAAGGGCGGGGTGAAGGGTGTGCGCAAAAGAAAACTTACTTTTTGGCTTTAGGGGCCGCAAGGGCTGCTTTGGCTAGCTCCGCGGGGATGGGTTGGCCCTCGATGAAGGCGTAAATGGCCTCTTTCTGTTCCTTGGTGAGGGGTTTCTCGGCCTTCGGCGGCATGACATCGCCGGCGGTGCGCTCTAGGAAAACGCGAGCCAAGAGCATGCTATCATCAGGCTTGCCGATGGTGAAGGTCGGGTTCTTGCCGCCCTTGAGCGTAGCCTCGAGGGTATCCAGGCGCAGCTTACCTTTCACCTTCTTGGTGCCGTGACAGGAAATGCAGTTCGCGTCGAAGATTGGTTGAATGACTTTGGCGTAATCTTGTTTCTGCGCGGCGGTCAGCGGCTTGGCTAAATCAGGCTTCTTCGGGGTAAGCGGTGAGGCGGCGATGAGCGCGGTCGTCGAGAACAGAAGCACGGCGCGCATGGGCTTACTTCTTCGGGGCCTGCCTTGGGGCCTTGGTTGCGGCGAGTGCCAGCTTGGCCACTTCGTCGGGGATAGGCTTGGCTTCAATCCAGAGAGCCAAGGCATTAACCTGTTCCTTCGTGAGAGGTGTTCCCTCGGTCGGCATGAAATCATCGTCCGCAGGATCGAGGGTCACGCGCACGTGCATGAGGCTCTTCTTGAGGTCGCCGGCGACGAAAGCCGAGCCTTCCGAACCACCTTTTTTGAGGGCCTCGAGTGTATCCATGCGGAGCTTGCCCTTCACCTTCTTGGCCCCGTGGCACTCGACGCAATGGGCATCGAGGATTGGGCGGATGACTTGGGTGTAGTCATCGCGTTTCTGACTGGTGGTGACCACGCGCGGGGTGTCGGTCTTCTTGGGCGCGGCGATCTTGTTCGGCTTGAAGGGGAAGCCATCTTGGTGGACGAGTTCGCCGCCGATGTGGGCGGCGAAGCCCATGGTCGCGATGGCCAGGAGTTGGGAGCCGAGTCGCACCTTGAATGATTTCACGAGCAACACGCTTGCCATGCCGGCAAAGGCCGAAGCGACGATGCCGCCCCAGAGGTGGAGTTGGACGGCATCCCCAGCGTATCCGTTGAAGTGAGCGTGAATGATGCCGAGAAGGACGGCAACCCATGTGCCTACCGCGGAAATAAGGGAGAGCCGGCGAACGGTGGTCGAGGCACTTTCTTGGCGATCAAAGAATTCGAACAGCGGAACAATCAGGAGCAGGGCCGCCGGCAGGTGGAGCGCTAAAATATGGAAGTTGCCCAGGATCGACAGAGCGGCCGGGCCGCGGGCTTCGCCGTCGGCCGGAAGCGCAAGAGCCGCGAGCACGAGAATGAAATTAGCCGATACTGCCAAGGTGATAGCACGCCGAGGGGTGAGGGCTTTGATGCGGTCTTCGATCTTGGAAAGGAGGAGCATGATTGAAAGGGATTAACTTTAACTAACGGCCGAAGGTTGTCGGTCAAACGGAAGTGAAGGAAATGCTGTTTATCTCCCTAGAGTAAGACCCAAAAAAAGCCCGCAGGTTGCACTGCGGGCTTTTTTAAAAGGACTTTATCGGTCTTACTTGGCTTCGATGAAAGCCTTGAGCTTGGCGAGCTGGTCCTTGGTCAGGGGCGTACGGCTCTTGGCTTTTTCAGGGGGCATGGCCAGGTCGTCGGAAGGGTTAGAGATACCGAGTTCGCAGGACTTGAAAATCGAGCTCTTGGCGACATCGCCCCAGGTGATGCCCGGTCCGTTCTCTTTACCGCCTTTTACGATGGTTGCGAGGGAAGTGGCATCGAATCCGCCCTTGGGCTTCTTGGCCTTGTCTTTGCCGTGGCAACCGACGCAGCTTTTTTCGAAGATCGGGGCGATGTCGGCCTTAAAGGCGGCTTCATGGTCTGCAGCGGCAAAAGCCGTGGAGGCAGTGAGGAGGGAAAGCAGGGCGAGGGTGCGCATGGGTGTGTTAAGGTAACACTTAACAAAGCGAAAAGTTTCCCACTTGGGAGAAAAAAATGATCTATTCATGGATAGCCCAAGCCCGGCAGAACTCCTGCAGGCGGGTCGGGATGTAGGCTTCTACCCTTGTTCCTTCAGGAAGGGCCTTAGAATTGAGGATAGTGGCCCCGGCGTGCAGTTTAGAGAGCATGGCGTACTGGTCGTGGGGGATGAGTAGGGTCATATGCTCATCCCGGCTGGCGGCGCATTCCTCGAGGCGCTGGAGTAGGGCGGGGATCCCTTCCCCCGTCCGGGTGCTGACCAGCTTGGCGTCCGGGTAGGCCGCGAGGGCTTGGGCGCGTTCGACCACGTCGCAAAGGTCGGCCTTGTTGAGTACGGTAATCACCGGCCGGTCGCCGGCGCCGATTTCGGTCAGGACCTGCAAGGTGGTTTCGGCGTGCTTGTCGCGCTCGGGCGACCCGAGGTCGATGACGTGGACAAGGAAGTCGGCCTGCACGGCTTCTTCGAGCGTGGCCTTGAAGGCTTCGACGAGTCGGTGAGGGAGGCGACGCACGAAGCCGACGGTGTCGGTCAGCAACAACGCGCGGCCGGAGGGTAGGGCGAGGCGCCGCGTGGTCGGGTCGAGCGTGGCGAAGAGCTTGTTCGCGGCGAGGACCTCGGAGCCGGTGAGCGTATTCAGGAGCGAGGATTTACCAGCGTTAGTGTAGCCGACAATCGAGAAGGTCGGGAGCGGGACGCGTTTACGTTGCTTTCGTTGCGTAGCGCGCTGGGCGACGACCTCTGCGAGGTCGCGGCGGACCTTAGCGATCTTATCGCGAATCTTGCGTTGGTCCATTTCCAGCTGCGTCTCGCCGGCGTCGCGTTGCATCGTGCCGCCGCCGCGCTGGCGGTCGAGGTGGGACCACAGGCGCTTCAGGCGCGGCAGCATCTGCTGCAAGGCGGCGAGCTCGACCTGGAGCACGGCTTCGCGGGTCTTTGCGCGGGTGATGAAGATATCGAGGATGATCTCCTGCCGGTCAATGGCGCGGAGCTTGGCATCTTTCTCCCAGTTGCGCTGCTGCGCCGGCGTGAGTTCGTCGTCAAAAATAATCAGCCCACATTCTTGGGCTCGGGCCAAGGCGGCGATTTCTTCCAGTTTACCGGAGCCGACCAGCGTGCGCGGGTTCTCTTCGCGGATTTTGGCGATGAGGGAGCCCCGGATTTCCACACCCACGTTACCGACGAGCTCGTGCAGTTCATCTAAAAGGTACTGGGCCTCGGCGGCCGTCTCGCCGGGTCTTTGCAATCCGATTAGGATGGCGCGATTAGAACGGGCGATGACTTCAGGATCGAAAGGATCGAGGGGCTTCGGTTCTGGATCAGACACGTGGCAAAAGGCGTAAGGGAATTAGACTGAAGTCCTCGCCGCCGTCTGCAAAGCCAAACTCCGAGGTGCGGCCAGTCCTACTTGCACCAAAGTAACGGCTGAGTGATCGCCCGATTGCGTTGCACTTCGGGGTCCGTGGGCTCCTCGTCCAGGGTCTTCCATAGCTCAAGGTATTCGGGTTTATTTAAAGCTAGCCCGTTGAAGAGGAGGTAAATAGGTCGGGCGGGCCAACCTTCCCAGGCTTGGACGTCTGGCTTGAGCGGCCACTTGGACTTATCGCGGATATAAGGGGTGAGGTATTCAGCACCACGTCCGATGGTGCGTCCGTCGGCCAATTTGAAATCCCAGAGGCTTTCTCCGGAGTTCGACAGTACGACGCAAAGCGTCGTGATATTATCAAGTTGGAAGATAGAATAACCGTAGGGTTTAGTGCGGGCGAGCTCGAGTGGGAAGCTGCCGTCTGCCGCCATCTGCCTGGGTAGGAAGATTTCCTTATATTGACGGCGGCATTCTGCCAGGGCCGTTTGGTCATGCGTAAAATCGGCGTAGACGGCCAGCTGCAGGTAGAAAGCTACGGCATGGTTATTCTTGGCGGCAGCTTCTTCTTTACCGTTCTTGCTGGTTTGCATCCAGGTCCCAAGTTCTTGAAACCAAGCCAAGAGGGCCGTTTGCTTTGCCGGCGTGAGCGCTTGCGAGCCGTTGAGGGCGCGGATGGCCGGAGGAATTTCAATCAGGTGCAGGGTGTCGATCACGCCGATACCGCGACCCGGACTGACGCCTGGGACCGCTTGCGCAAAATTAAGATTTGGGTTCATGCGCGTTTTCGGATCGAGCAAGAAGACGTCCAGGAACTCCATCGCCTTAGCTGCATACTTTTCTTCTTTCGTCAGTTTGTAGGCGGCGGCCAAGGCGGCCACGTTATCCCGGAGCACTTTCATGGCCATGCGATGCTGGGAGAAGTTTTCTGGATTAGTCGCTCCATCGCGGCGGATGTAAGGTAAGCCGTTTGGCTTGGAAGGATCCGGCCACCAGTAATCACCGTTCGAATAGAAGTCGTTAGGCCCGCCTTCGCTCAGCTTAGCCGGCGAGGAAGTGATGCTCACGGGCTTGGCTTCCAGGGCGGCCGCAGCGGCCTTCATGACGCGTGCCTGTTGCAGGGATGGGAGGTCGAATGTGGCGGCGATGGCTTGTCCAGCTAAGAGCAAAGCGGAAAGGATGAGGGAGAGGCGAGGGCGCATGGCTCGGTAATTAAGCTTCCGGGAAATTATTGATTAAATTGCACCCAGTCGAGATTCATCAGCCCGCTTTTACCTGGATTTACGAAGACCAGGAAGACGTCATGATGTCCGGTCGCACTTGTTAGCGGGGCTTTATTCTCCTCAAATTTATTCCAGTCGCCTGTGAATTTGATGTCTACGGTGCTGACCAGTGGCCCGGTCGCGGAATCGAGGCGGATCTCAACCTTGGTGCCTTTGCTGCCGCCCCCGGCTGAGGCGTTGAGCGTGACGCTTTTAGTCGTCGCGAGATTGAGATTCGTAAAACGAATGGTGTGACCGTGGGCCGTAGCGCCGACCGATTTAGAATTCTTTTTGGCGCCCGTGACTTCGCCGGACTCGGCTTCGATACGTGGGTGGCGAAGGACGACAGAAGCCTTGCCCGTAAGCGGACCCGCGACGCCTGCTCCATTGTCCATGTAGGCGGCTTCAAGGAGAAGTTTGCCAATCTTAGCGTCTTTGGGTGCGGTCAATTGTCCTTCCAGTCCGCGAGCGAGCGTCGGGCCGCCTTTGCCCTTTTCGAGCGTAAGCATCCAACGGAGCATGATGGCGACTTCGTCTTCGGTGTGCTGCGGGTGGGCGAGCATCGGAATTTGGCCCCAGACGCCGCTGCCGCCGAGTCGGACCTTCTTGTTCAGGAGTTCGTCCGCTCCAGCCTGCTTACGATATTTGTCGGCGATAGCCACGAACGCGGGACCGACCAGCGGGGTTTCCATGGCGTGGCAGTTGAAGCAATCGCTCTGGCGCATGAGCGAAAGGCCTGGGTCGACCGCGACGGTCTTACCGTCGGCAGGGAGCATGTCTGACGTCACCACTGTACGCGCGGTGAACTCAGCAGGCTTGGCGTCCGAGGAACCGTCTTCGGTATCCTGCACGGTGACTTTGTAGTTGAGCGGTTTACCGGGTGCGAAAAAGTCGCCATCCTGCGGTGTGAGGAACCGAACGACGGGAACGGCGTTGCCGACCACGATGGGTAGGGAGCGCGTCGCGGAGCCACCTTGACCATCGGAGACGGTGAGTTCGATCTTGAAGTTGCCAACGGTCTCGAGAGAAACGGCGAGTTCTTCGCCTTCACCGAGTATCTTGTCACCCGGCTGAAGTTTCCAAGCATAAGAAAGTTTGCCGCCGTCAAGATCGCGCGATCCCTTTGCGGAGAGCGTCGTCTTGAGCGGGGCTGGGCCCGCTGGGGTGGAAACGCTGAGTTTAGCAACCGGCTGGAGATTACCGCGCACGTAGGAGATCTTGAGCAAGGCGGAGTCCGGATTGACACCCCAGGTCTCGCCGTAGTCGAGCAGGTAGAGGCAGCCGTCAGGTCCAAAGGTCGCATCGACTGGCCGACGGATGATTGTCGCCCCATTGTCGATGAGCGCCTGCTGCTTCTTGCGCTGGTCGTCGGTGTTCGCGGTCACGAAAGTCGTGGGTGCGAAGGATTCGAGTCCGGCGAGGTCTGAGTTGGCGTCCAGGTGTGCCCACTTGATGAACGGGCGTTGCCAATCCCAGAAAAGCAGGGAACGGTCGAAATGCTTCGGGAAGCCATCGGTTTTCTCGAAAGATTCTTGCCAGTAAAAGACTGGGCCCGCGCACGCGGTTCGGCCGCCTTCGCCAAGTTCGGGCCACTGCTCCGAGACCACGTAGGGCCAATAGATGAAGGCCGGCACGGCTGGAGGAAGCTCGACCAGTCCCGTATTGTTGCGACTCTTATTCAGTGGCGCCTTCGGGTCGAAGAGCGGGCCGATCTTCTCGGTCGCGTAGTCATATTCAGCGTAAGGGAAATTATTGCCGACGAAGAGCGGGTAGCCGTAGTTGCCGGCCTTCTTCGCCTGATTGATCTCGTCATAACCACGTGAGCCGCGCGGGCCGTCAACGCGCGCGTCTGGACCGACTTCGCCCCAGTAAACGTAGCCGGTCTTGGAGTCGATGTTCATGCGCCATGGATTGCGCGTGCCCATCGCGAAGATTTCTGGGCGGGTCTTGGCCGTGCCGGGCTTGAAGAGGTTGCCTTCGGGTATGCTGTAAGTCGCGTCGGCGTTGACGCGGATGCGGTTCACTTTACCGACGAGGGTGTTGGTGTTGGCGGAAGTGCGTTGGCCGTCCCACGGTTCCTTGCCCGGGCGCTGGTCAAGCGGCGCGTAGCCTTTGCTGTCGCCGAAGGGGCTGGTGTTATCGCCGGCGGTGAAATATAGGCAGCCGTCGGGCCCGAACTTGATGGTGGCTCCATGGTGGCAGCACTGCAGGCGCTGCTCCTCATATTTTAGGATGACCTTCTCGCTGCCGACGACGAGTTTATCGTCTTTGATTTCGAAACGCGATAGATACTGGCCTTCAAAGCCGACGGGGGAATACAGGAAATAAACCCAATGGTTCTCGGTGAACTTCGGGTCGAGGGCGAAGGCCAGGAAACCGTTCTCGAGCGTCTTAAAAATTTCCATCTCTGCCACGAGGGTGACGCGCTTGGTCTTGGGATTGTAGATCTTGAGCGCGCCTAGGTATTCGTTGAACCAGATGCGGCCATCGGGCGCGATTTCGAGGTGCATCGGCTGCGGCAGACCGGTGAGCAGCGTCTCGGTCTGAAAACGAACGTCCTCGGGCTGGTTGTCGGCGGCGCGGGCGGCCGGAGCGGCCGTCAGCAGGACGGCGCCAAAGAGGTAAAAGAGGCGGACAGGAATAGAAGCCATGGGAGATTGACCTTGGGGAGAAGATGGGGGTTCCCGCAGGGTTAAGGAAAAATTCCCAAGTGCAAGCGGGGAGAGGATTCAAAGGAGGGCCCGTGGGCATGAGGGCCGGAGGGCTCGAGGATTCACGCGAGAGTTAGATCCCTGGTCTCAGTTATGGTCATGCCTCTCCTCTGGCCAACTGGCCAACCGTTCAACTGATCAACGGCGCGTGAGCGCTCAGATCAACCCGAGCTGCATCTTACCATCTTCTGAAATCATCGTCTGGGTCCAAGGCGGGTCCCAGACAATGTCCACTCTGGCTTGATTGACGCCAGGCACGGTCAGGACGCGATTACGCGCATCTTCGGCAATGACTGGTCCCATGCCGCAACCGGGTGCGGTTAAGGTCATCGCTACCGTGACGCTGTGTCGGTCTGTTGAGTTTTCAAGCGGTTCGACTTTAAGCGAATAAACCAAGCCGAGGTCGACGATGTTGACGGGGATTTCGGGGTCGAAAACTTTCTTCAACTGATCCCACACGGCTTCGTCGGCTGGTTTGCCGGTATGGCCAGGATGCTCGGCGGTACCGACCGAACCATAGGCATCGGTCTTGCCTTCGGATTCGCTGGCGTCGGTCGGGATATCTTCACCGAGGCAATCTGCATCGCTTCCTTTAATGCGGAACATGCCCGTGTCGCAGACGACGGTGAAATTACCACCGAGCCGATGCGTGATGGTGACTTTGGTGCCGGCCGGCAAGACGGCTGGGTCGCCGGCGGGGATAACCGTCACGCTGACATCGCGTTTCAAGGTGCGGTCATGCGGGCTGGGGGTGTGGCGTTGGCCGGTGGTGTCTTCGCTCATATTTTTAGATTTGGTGGAATTTCACGCGGAGCATTTCGCGAACGGTCGCGGCGGCTTCTTCGTTTTCGACCTTGGCCAAGACTTCTTCAAGGAAGCCTTGCGCCAGGAGCTCTTGGGCGACGGCCAGGGGGATGCCCCGGGCGCGTAGATAAAATAGTTCCTCTGGATTAACCTGACCGGTCGTCGCCCCGTGGGAGCATTTGACGTCATTGGCTAAGATTTCTAATCCGGGTAAGGAATCAGCTTCGGCTTCGGTCGAAAGCAGGAGGTTGCGATTGGTCTGGTAGGCGTCGGTCCGTTGAGCGTCCGGGGCGACTTTGATTAAGCCAGAGAAGATGGTGCGAGATTTATCGAGCAGCGCGTTCTTGAACAAGAGGTCGGACTTGGCGTTGCCTGCCGAATGGATCTGCAGGGTGCGTTGGTCGAATTCCTGTTCGCCCGACGCCACGCTGATGCCGCAGAGGCGGATATCGGCGCCTGGGCCATCGATACGGACGATATTTTCAAGCCGTGCCCGGCGTGAGCCGACGGCGGCATGGACGGAAGAGATGAGCGAGTCGCGACCTCCACAGGTGTTATCGATTTGGAAGGATTGCGTTGTCGAACTCCAGCCTTGGACGGCAAGTCGATGCACTTTGGCTCCGCTGCCTGCATGGATGTCGCAGGCTGAGATGGCCAAGGCACGTGTCGCGGGCTGGGCGCTCAGGTGGAAATCATGGATGGTAACCTGAGCGAGTTCGTCCGCGATGACGAGCGCGTGCGGGAAGACGGCGGCACCTTCGGCCAGCGTCCAATGGATCGAAACAAAAGGTTGGGTGACGGTGACTCCTTTGGGAATGTGCAAAAGGTAGCCCGAGCGTAGCCAGGCTTGATGGAGTGCGAGGAACTTATCCCCGCCGAGACCGGCCTTATGTTTAAGGAGGTATTGTTTCAGCAACGCCGGATGATGCCGGAGGGCATCCGTGAGCGACTCAAAGATCACGCCCTGTGCGGTGAGTTCCGGGGCGAGTGCCGGTTTGTGGATGCAATGACCGTCAACGTGTACGATTAGTCCGGCCGGCCGGGAGATGAATTGGCAACGGGCAAAGAGTTTCGCGGCTTCGCTTTCGGAAGGGGCTGGTGCTACGGCATAACCGGAGAGCGAAAGCGTCCGCGTGTCCGAGAAACGCCATTTTTCGTCGTCCCGCTTCGGCATCGGCAGCGATTGAAACGTGTGCCAGCCTTGTTGGCGGAGGATCGCAAACCAGTCATGCGCGCGGAACTGCGCGCTGTCGGCCGATTGCAAGGCGCTGTCCAGGATGCCGGTCAAGGCGGGTGACGTCAGGGTATCCATTTAACCGACCGATCCTTCCATTTGCAGTTCAATCAGACGTTTGAGCTCCACGGAATATTCCATGGGGAATTCCTTCACGAGATCGTTGACGAAGCCGTTCACCGCGAGCGACATCGCTTCGCCTTCGGAAAGCCCTCGCTGCATCATGTAGAAAATCTGCTCGGCGGAAACCTTGGAGACGCTGGCTTCATGTTGAACAGAGTTCTTTTGGCCGCGCACGGAAATCGCGGGATAGGTGTCGGTCCGGCTATGCTCATTGATGAGCAAGGCGTCGCACTCGGTGTTATTCCGGCAATTCTTAAGAGTCTTAGGAATATGCACGAGGCCCCGGTAGGTGGAGCGGCCGGTGCCGACCGAGATCGATTTGGCGATAATGTTCGACGTCGTATCATCGGCCGCATGGATCATCTTGGCGCCGGTATCTTGGTGTTGGCCGTCATTCGCCAAGGCGATGGAGAGGACTTCCCCGCGGGCGCCTTTGCCGCGCAGCACGACGCCCGGGTATTTCATGGTCAGGCGGGAGCCGATATTACAATCGATCCAGCGCACTTCGGCGCCTTCTTCGGCGACGCCGCGTTTGGTGACCAAGTTGAATACATTAGCCGACCAGTTCTGGACGGTAATATATTGGATCTTCGCGCCTTTGAGCGCGACGAGTTCGACGACGGCCGAGTGCAGGGTCGCGGTCTCGAATTTAGGAGCCGTGCAACCTTCCATGTACGTAACCTCAGCGCCTTCGTCGGCGATGATGAGGGTGCGTTCGAATTGCCCGAAATTCTCCGCATTGATGCGGAAATAGGCCTGCAGGGGCTGGGCTACCTTGACGCCCTTAGGAATGTAGATGAAAGAGCCTCCCGAAAACACGGCAGAATTCAACGCGGCGAACTTATTGTCGCCGACGGGAATGACTTTACCGAACCAGCGACGGAAAATCTCCGGATGGTCGCGGAGCCCGTCGGTGGGGCCGCAGAAGAGGACGCCTTGTTTTTCAAGCTCTTCCTTCATGCGCGAGTAAACGGCCTCGGAATCGAATTGGGCTTCGACGCCTGCGAGGAACTTACGTTCGGACTCGGGGATGCCGAGGCGTTCGAAGGTCGCCTTGACGTCGTCGGGGACTTCTTCCCAGGTGCGGACGGGCTTCTGACCTTTTGAAAGGTAGTAACGGATTTTATCGAAGTGAATGTTCTCGAGATCGGTCGTAGCCCAATGCGTGGGCATCGGTAGTGACTCAAAAGTCTTTAGGGCTTTTTGGCGGAACTCCAGAATCCAAGGCTCTTCACCTTTGACCTTGGAAATATAATCGACCACCGACGGGCTCAGGCCGACGCCCGCGTCGAAGGCGTAGTTCTCCTCATATTTGAAGTCGCCCTTGCTGCGATCGACTTCGATCGCTTCGCGCTGGGTCTGGGATTCGTCAATTTCAGCCATGGTCGTTTAGGCGCTGGCGAGTTCGGTTTTTACCCAATCATAACCTTTGGCTTCGAGCTCGAGGGCTAATTCTTTACCGCCGCTATGGACGATCCGTCCGTCCCACATGATGTGCACGCGGTCGGGTACGATGTACTCCAGTAGACGTTGGTAGTGGGTGATAACGAGGAAGCCAGTCTCGGGACCGCGCATGCGATTAACGCCCTCGGAGACGATGCGGAGCGCGTCGATGTCTAAGCCGGAGTCGGTCTCATCGAGTACCGCATACTTCGGCTTGAGCATCATCAACTGCAGGATTTCACAGCGTTTCTTTTCGCCGCCCGAGAAGCCTTCGTTCACGAAGCGAGCCGTGAATGTGCGATCCATCTTGAGGGCGTCCATCTTCGCGTAGAGCTCGGCGTAGTAGGCCTTGGCGTCGAAGGGCGCCCCTTTGGCTTGGCGGGCCACGATGGCGGCGCGGATGAAGTTGGCGATGGTGACGCCGGGGATTTCGCTTGGGTATTGGAAAGCCAAGAAGAGGCCGGCGCGGGCGATGACATCCGGTTCGAGGCCGAGGAGCTGTTGGCCGTCGAGCAAAGCTTCGCCGGACTGTACGGCATAGTCAGGATGACCAGCGAGAACTTTAGCCAAAGTGCTCTTGCCGGTACCGTTGGGTCCCATGATGGCATGGACTTCGCCTTTGGGAATCGTGAGGGAAAAATCCTTCAAGATTTCCCGGTCGCCGATGGAGGCATTGAGGTTTTTGATGACAAATGAATCTGACATTGGGAAATTAATTGGAGTGGAGGGGGTCGTTGGCCTTGGTGCGGCCGAGGAAGCTGATCTCGATGACTTCGGAGTCGAAGCCGGGCGGGAGAATCGAACGGAGGCTCTTCATCACCTCGGGAGGGAGCTCGATGTCGTGGACCTGTCCGGTCTCCTTGTCGCGGAAGTGCGCATGAGGGGCCAGGTTGGGGCAATAGCGGGTGGATTCGCGCTCGTGGTTAACCTGGCGGACCAGGCCGCAGCCAACGAACGTTTCGAGGCAGTTATAGACGGTGGCCAAGGAGAGGCCGGGCATGGATTCACGGGCTCGGTTAAAGACCTCATCCACGGTGGGGTGGTCGCGTTGGGCGAGGAGGACCGCAAAGACGACTTCGCGTTGCGGGGTGAGCTTTTGGCCCCCCTTGCCGAGGGCCTCTTGGAGGTCCTCTCGATTATGTTCGTTGAGACTTTGAATCATTCTAATCGTTTAAAGAGTTAGAATGAGTCTAAACTGCAAGAACAAAGGTGGTTAATAATAGTAAAGGGGCGGGGTTAGGGGTGAAAAGCCCAAGATTGGATTACTCCCCCCGACCGACCCCTTTCCCCGCCCCTTCGGCTCAGTTCAGGCCCCTTGCGTGCTCGTCTCCACCCTGTTCGTCCAGTTTCCGCTGGGCGTCGAGGCGGGCGAGTTCATCGGCCACGGCCTTGATCCGCTGATCTTGAGAGAGGCACTCCAGAAGGGCGCGGCGGGTGGCGGCGTCGGCGACGAGGTGTCCGGCGGCGGCGTCCGCTAGGACACCAGGCTGATTGGCCAAGCCGCGCAGGCGCTGCATCATCGGCGCGGCATCCTCGCCGAGCTCGCTGAAGATGTTCTCGGCGAAGGCGAGTACGCGGGCGATGTCGCGGGTGCTGCCGATGAGATCGGTCGAGGCTTCGTCGACGACCGGAGCGATTTCGAGCTGCGGATACGGCGTCTTACGCTTTACCTTGATGACCTTCGCGCGGCGCAGGCCTTCGAGGATGATGTGCGAAGTACCGTCTTCAAGTTCGACGTGGCCGACGATACGACCGACACACGTGAACGGGCAGGGTGGTTCGTCGTTGTCGGGTGAAAGGCTTTCCTCATCCAGTTGCGAGATCGCGAACATGCGGTTACCGGCGAGCGCTTCTTTCAGCATCTTACGATAACGCGGCTCGAAGATACGTAGCGGCATGAGCTGCTGCGGCAAGAAGACGCAATTACCCAAGGTCATGACGGGAACGACGACGGTGGGAACCATGTCACGAAGGGTGAAGGGATTTCGGGGAAAGGCAAATGGCGGTAAAAGGAGTAGGGGTAGGGATAGGGGTTGGGGCAGGAAGCCTCTAACCGCTAACCGCCTCACCCATCTCCTGCTGTGATCCGCAACGACGATTAGTTAGCCGCCGGACCTTGACCGTCTCGGGTCGTCTCCTAAACTCTGTTTGTGCGTCCGCTCCTCGCCCTGATTTTCTTCGCCGGTGCTTTGCAGGCGCAGGTGCAGGAACTGAGTTCGGTGCAACGTAAGACGTTGGGAGAACTGAAGCCGAAGCTGGTCTTGGCGCAGCGTGGTAACGACCCTGCGGCGGTTCGCGCCGTAGTGGCGGAGTCTCTGCGAATCTTCGGCGACCAGGCCGGCCTGCCTGAGGTGAAGGATGTCTATCGCCCGCCTGTCGTCGGCAGCGAATTATTCTCGGCCAATCGCGTCGCAGAGGCTTTTGGTCCCTATGCGGACCACATCGAGAAGATCCGCTGGTGGAAGGCCGGCCTTGATCCCGCGAAACTCAACCACGCCCTGCGTGAGACCGCGACAATCAGCCGAGCCTGCCTAGCCGTCGCATGCGCCGAACCCAAGCTCGCGGCTCGATTGTTGCCGATTGCGCGCGAATGCGGCGACTTCATGCTCTGGGCTCAATCCGAGGCCGGTACGGGTGTCATTCCTTTTCCCGCGTTACGTGAAGGGTCTGGTCGATCCTTCGAGGTGAGCGAACGTTACCTGGCCAGTTTGGAGAAGTCCGGTCAGCTGACATCGGTCGTCCGCAAAGGTTGGGTGAGCGCCGATCCGACGGAGGATGGTGGGCTGCAGTTCGATAACGGACTGGGTGGTTGTGCGTTGCTGGAGCTTTTCACCGTGACCAAAGATCCGCGCTATCTCGACGGTGCGCTGAAAGCCGCCGATTGGGCGGCCGCCGCCCCTGTGGTGACTAATTGGAATTATAACTCCTTCAGCTTGCAGTTGCTGGCCCAGGCTTATGAGGCCACGCGTGAAGAACGTTACCTCCTCGCCGCGCGGAAGAAGTTTTTAATCGGCGTCCAACCTGGGCAACTGCTCGACGGACCTCATGCCGGACGCTGGGCTGACGCGCACAACGCCCGGCCGGCCTACCATTACATCATGGTCCGAGCCCTCGCTTCGCTGGTCGTAGTCTTACCCAAGGACGATGCCGAGCGCCCCGCGTTGCTCGCTTGCCTGCGGCTCGCGCTCCGGGCGCGGAACCCCGAGTTCACTTCCAAGGGGATTATGAATATTGATAGCAGTATCGAAGCGCTCGTCGCTGTGGAGAAATTACCTTCGGCGGTTCGGGCCGAGCTAGGCCCTTGCGATATCACCGAGGCGCTCGACGTCCTGGAACGCTATGCTGCTTACGGTGTCATGAAAGGTAAGCCGTCCGCCGGCCCCGAAGCCTGCGCGCTTCTCTTGGAGCGGGCCGCCCGCAGGGTTCGATAGGCATCAGGCCAACAGGTCACGGCTTTGCCGGGTCACTGCCACTGATCCAGAAAAAGTCGTTTCGGGTCCGGATTATCGGACTCGGCGAAATAGACCCCCATCTTTAAAGCCGGCAGGTAATGAGCTCCGGGTTTTTCTTTGGAGCGGGCTTTGATTTCGGTAAGCAGGCTCTCCGGGGATCGACCGGCCAGCTGATCGACGCGATAATAACCGGCGTCGAGTAGGTCGCGAGCGACTTCGACCGGGAAGCGCGAGATGCGCATGAACGGACTGCACACAGCCTCCCGCCGTCGTTCGGCCGCGCGCTGTCGTTCCGCTTCGTCCACGATCAGAGACGGGCGAGAATCGCCGCACCCATGGCCTTCGTGCCCACGGCCTTGCCTCCGCCCGCGATGTCCGCGGTACGGATACCTTCGGAGATGGTCTTCTCAACGGCATCTTCGATGGTCTTGGCTTCGGCTTCGAGGCCGAAGGAATGACGGAGCATGAGAGCCACGGAAAGGATTTGCGCGCAGGGATTGGCTTTGTCTTGGCCGGCGATATCTGGAGCGGTGCCGCCGGAAGGCTCAAACAGGCCATAACCAAAACCGTGACGGTTCATGTCCATGCCGAGTGAAGCAGAGGCCATCATACCGAGCGAGCCGCAGACGACGGCCATTTCGTCGGAGAGGATATCGCCAAACATGTTCTCGGTGAGAAGTACGTCGAATTGCGCGGGCTTTAGCACGAGCTGCATCGCAGCGTTATCGATATACATTACGTTGAGGGCAATGTCAGGTGCGTTCGCTTTGACCCGCTCGGAGACGACTCTGCGCCAAAGGACCGAGGTTTCGAGGACGTTGGCTTTGTCGACGAGCGTAATCTGTTTACGGCGAGCGCGGGCGGTGGCGATGGCCACGTCGGTGATGCGCTCGATTTCGGATTTACGATAGACCATGGTGTCGATGGCTTCGATGTCACCATCGGCAAGAGTCGTGGTGGACTTAGCTCCGAAATAGAGTCCTCCGGTAAGCTCGCGGATGCAGACCATGTCTACGCCGTTCGGGATGCGATCCGGGCGGATGGGTGAAGTATCGATGAGGTTCTTGAGTAGCAGGCCCGGGCGGACGTTGGCGTAGAGGCGGAAATGTTTGCGCAACGGCAGAAGGGAGGCGCGCTCGGGTTGTTCCTTGGGCGGAAGTTTTTCCCATTTAGGACCACCGACCGAGCCGAAAAGAATCGCGTCCGCGCCGCGACAGGCTTCGAGCGTAGAATCCGGCAGGGCTTTGCCGTGATTATCAATGCCGACCCCGCCGACGTCGTGCGTCGAATGTTCGAGCGTATGACCTGATTTCTTCAGGACGGACTCAAGGACGGGGATGGCGGCGGCCATGACTTCTGGGCCGATGTAGTCGCCGGGGAGTACTGCAATCTTTAGGTGCATAGGTAAGCAGGGAGTAAAGATGAACGGGGGGTGTGAGCGCAAGGACAAGCGGAAGGCTGGGCGGGCTCAAATGCGGGTAATGGGAAGAATTTTGCGGAGCGAAGGATTGCGCTAAGGTCGTCTCTGGCTTTTAAGTAGGGGCTCATTATTTAACTGCACCATGTCAAATCAGGCTCTCACGATTGGTAAATTCTCATTGGGCATGGGCGATCGTTTTGCCCACGAAGCCGAGGCTCAACTCGCGGCCTGCATCGCCGCCCAGAAGCTCGGCGTCGAGATCGTGCCGGTTTGGAATAAGTCCAACCGCGAACACAATATCATCGGCTCCGAGCCGACCAGCACCCGCGCCGCCGCTGACGCTGCCGTCAAGGCTCTCGGCTGGACCGCCCCGTATTTCTTGGATGCTGACCACATCGGTTTAAAGACCGTTGACCGTTTCGTAGCGGTCTCAGATTTCTTCACGATCGATGTCGCTGACTTCATTGCCCAGCCTGCCGACCCCGCCGCCGTCCAGGCCTTCGTCGATCGCCACCCCGAGCTCGTCGGCACAATCACCCTCGCGGGCATCGACCGTCCGTTCACCACCACGCCTGCCGACGTCGAGCGCACAGCCGGTAAGTTCCTCCTCGCCGTCCAGGAAGCAGGTAAGGTTTATCGCCATATCGCCGCCGTGAAAGGTGTCGGGCGTTTCGTGCCCGAGATTTCCATGGATGAGACGGACAATCCTCAGACGCCTCCGGAGCTATTGATCATCCTCGCCCTGATTGCGGATGAGAAAGTGCCGATCCAGACAATTGCGCCTAAGTTCACGGGACGATTTAACAAAGGCGTCGATTACGTGGGCGACGTCGCGCAATTCGAACGCGAATTCAACGACGACCTCTGCGTCATCGCGCATGCGGTTAAGAACTACGGACTGCCTCCTAACCTTAAACTTTCTGTGCACAGTGGCAGTGATAAGTTCTCCATCTACCCGGCCATCCGCCGAGCC
The DNA here is from genome assembly GCA_037131085.1 of Verrucomicrobiota bacterium. GTDB lineage: Bacteria > Verrucomicrobiota > Verrucomicrobiia > Opitutales > UBA953 > UBA953. The sequence goes on from JBAXRS010000035.1 coordinate 18,428, forward strand.
CTGACGAAACATAATGCGGGCGTCCACGTGAAGACTGCCGGGACGAATTGGTTGGAAGAATGCATCGGTTTGGCCGAAGCGGGCGGGGAAGGCCTCGTCATCGCTAAGGAAATCTACGCCGAAGCCCATGCCCACATGGACGAGCTCTGCTTGCCTTATGCGACGGTCATCGACATTGACCGCTCCAAATTACCTTCCGTGGCGGAAGTGAATGGCTGGACGAGCGCGCAGTATGTCGGTGCTTTGCGGCACGAGCAGAAGAATCCGCTTTATAACGCTAATATCCGTCAGCTCATCCACGTCGGCTTTAAGGTCGCCGCCAAGATGGG
>JBAXRS010000036.1:0-18503 GCA_037131085.1 Verrucomicrobiota bacterium
GTGATTTCGACAATCTTAGCCTGCGGGGCCCGGGCGGCGTAATTGCTGAAAACGATGTTGCCGTTGGGGAGCCACGAGAGGGCAGTGGTACGGTTCACGGGAACGCCCGGCAGGTCGCCGTCGCGTAATTCCCAGACGATTTTCCCCGACTCGTCGACCTCGATGAGATGGTTGCCCAGCGTCAGGCTGATGAGCGTATGGCCGGCGGCGTTGCGCAGGCAGCAGAAGGAGCGGTTATCCAGTTCGGACTCTGGGCTCTTGCGTTCCCAGATGATCTTGCCGCTGGCGTCGTATTCGCGGACGGTTTTATCCTGGGGTACAAGATAGTGGCCGTTGGGTAGCTTGCGGGCCATACGGCTTTGCAGGTGGTGGTTCGTGGTCTGGCAGCCGAGCGGGATCTCGACCTTGATTGAGCCATCGCGCGCGACTTCGAGGAGTCGCGGTTTGTCGCCGGCTTCGGTCAGCATGATATTTCCGTTATCGAGTAGGACCGCCGTATTCACTTCAGACTGCGTGCCCTTGTATTCCCAGATAACTTTCTGATCGCGCGTTACTTCGACGACCGCTCCGCCTGGATAGGCTTTGGTTTTTGAAAGGGTCAGGAGAAGGTTACCGTTGGGCAGGATATACCCATCGCGGGTGACGGCAGGGTGTTTCCAAGTGACGTTACCCGTGGCATCGACGATCTGGGTCAGGCCGCCAAGCATCAGGAAAGAACGTCCGGTCGGCTTATCGGCGGCGGTAAGCGCAAGGCTCGTGTAGAACAGGCAGAGGAGGGTGCGAATCATTTGATTTCTTGGTAGTCGGAGGAAAGAGTCAGTTTGTCGGAGTAAGCATTGATATACCAGGCCGTCGTGCCGGTGGGCAAGGGCGCGGAGGTTGAGGCCACGGTTCCGTTGAAGACTTCGAGGCTGGCCGGTGTCTCGACCCACTTGCGTGTGCCGGTGAAACCTTTATCGGTTGTCGAGATGAGTATCGCTCGGTCGAGTGGCTTGGTGGAGGCGAAGGTCGCAATTGCATGGCCGTCCTTAGTGGTGGCGGAGGTCGAGCTGCCCCAAGGCCTACCGGTCTCGACGACGCTCTTCGCGAAAGCATAGCTGTCGGGAGGATTCCAACCGGCGGGGTGGCTGTGGCCCATCTTGGAAATCAAAGTCACCATGTGCGGGCCGGGGGCCTTGCGGTAGTTCTCGGCCTGGCATCCGAGGGGGAAGTGCGCGTCCTGCGGCCAGGAGAACCAGAGTACCGGCATCTTCACGCGGTCGGCGTAGTTCATGCCGTCCCAGACTTGTTTATAGCCTTCGTTGTCATGCAGGGCTACGCCCCAGTGGTTCTCGGCGTCGAAGAGGTGGCCGCAGCCATAGGTTGGAATTCCGAACGCGAAACGTTCATCGAGTCCGATGACCGTGCTCGTGATCACGCCGCCCCAGGAGACGCCCATGACGCCGATTTTGGAGGCGTCGACTTCCGGCAGGGAGCGCAGGAGCGAGTTGGCCAACATCGTGTCCGCCAACGCATGGTACATCCATTGCTCCTTCACGGGCAGTTTCGTATCAGCGAAGGTGCCGTCACGCGCCGGACCCGAGAAGGCGTGACGGGCCCAGACGGGTCGGCCTTTAACTTCCTTCTTCTCATCGACGTCGGTCTGGCCTTCGACCGCAATGCTGATAGCCGCGAAGCCCTGGGCGTTCCATTTCTGGACCCATTCCTTGTAGGCCGTGCCGCCACCGCCGTGAACGAGGACGATGCCTGGGATTTTGCCTTCGCGCTTGGCAGGCAGGCCGATCCAGGCGAACGCACGGGTTGGTTTGCCGTTCCAAGGAAGCGTTTCGTAGAAAATCGCATGTACTTGGCCGTCAGCCTTGAAGCCTTCGGCGTTATAGGTCTTCGGAGCTTGGGCGCAGGTGTCGACCAGCCCCAGCACTACTTTGCGGTCATCTGCCGATTCGGCAATCAGCGTGGCGGAGAGGAAAATTAGGCAGAGTAGGGACCGCATCGTTTTACTTGGCCACGCGGACGTTACGGAAGCCGGCGCTGTCGCCGAAGACCAGGAAATCGAGGGAGGTCTTGTCCTTGCCCAGGCTCGGGTGCTTACCCTTGAAGGTCTGGTCGTTGACTTGGACCGTCACCTCATCGCCCTTGAACGTCAATCGGACCGGAACCCATTCGCCAGCCGCGAGCTTCAGATTTTTCTTGGCGATGTCTTCGGTGGCCGTGGCAGGTTCGCCCTTGTTCGGGTTTTTGGTGAGGATCGCCGTCGTGCGCGAAACCACGAGGCGGAAGCCGGCGTCGCCGGCGCCGAAGCGAAGTGAGATGCGGTTGGCGCCTTTGAGATTCAGTTCGCATTCGACGCTGCCATCGGAGAGGGCCAGCGGCGTCCGCAAGGCGGCGGCCTTTTCCGACCCGCTCTTGGGCTTGGCGAAGACGCCGCCATCGTGTGCTGACCATTCGCCGGCGGAAGCGACCCAAGGTTTGCCAGGGACCTTGGCCAAAGGTTCGTCGAGAGCAATTGTGCCAGCCATGATCGGGGTCAGCACGGCGATTTTTTTATTCACAGGTTTGGCGTCCGCTGGGGGGAGTTCGCGGCTATAGCCGCCATTGCGATAGCGATTCAGCAGCGCCTTAAGTTCCACGACGATTTCAGGATGGGCTGCGCTGACATCTTTGGTTTCCCCTGGATCTTCTTGGGTGTTGTAGAGCTGAGGATGGAACTCATCTTTGCGAGCTTTGCGGACGCCGGCTTTGATTTCGTCAACGGGAATGCCTTCGATCCATTTCCAGGGGCCCTGACGGACGGCGAAGTTGCCATCCGCACTATGGACGATCATGTCCGTGCGGCCTTTGGCTTGAGCTTCGCCGAGCAATAGGGGAAGGAAGCTGCGGCTATCTTCTGCGCCCACCGTCACAGCGGGCAGGGGTTCGCCGACAATCGCGGCGGTGGTCGAAAGGATATCCACGACACTGATCATTTCCTTGCTGGTGGAGCCGGCGGCAACTTTACCGGGCCAGCGGGCGATGAAGGGGATCTTGAAGCCGCCTTCCCAGACATCGTGCTTTCCGCCGCGGAGGTCGCCGTTAACTTTTAATCCGGCTTTAAAGGCGGTCGTTTGTACGCTATCTTTTTCCGGGTGGAAGACGCCGCCGTTATCGCTGGCAAAGATGACTAAGGTGTTTTTCGTGGCGCCCATCTTATCGAGCGTCGCTAAGATTCTTTCGACGCTGCGGTCGAGCTCATGGATCCAGTCGCCGTAGAGGCCTGCGTCGCTCTTGCCGGCGAGATCTTTATCGGGGGTCACGGGGTTGTGCACGGCGACGGGCGTGAAGTAGAGGAAGAAAGGTTTGTCCTTGGGTTGGACTTCGAGCCAGGTCGTTGCCTTGTCGGTGAGCACCTTCATGACGCGCTGGTTCTTGCGACGAGGCGCATCCAGTTCGAGGATGCGTGGGCCCTTCTTGCCGTTTTCGGTATCTTCGGGTCCGTAGGTGGCCTGGTAGTCATCGCTATCGGCGGCTGGACCGGCGACTTTCATGCCAGCGGGTATCTTGCCAGCACGGAGTCCGTACACGAAACGGTTTTCGACGAAGATGCCCGTAAGGTCACCATGGTTACTGGGGACCGAGAAGTGATAATCAAAGCCGATATCGAGCGGACCTGGAGAAAGTTCGGCGGTGTAATCGGTGCGCCATTTTGGAGATTCGTCTTCCGTGCCATAGCCCAAGTGCCATTTACCGACAGAAGCGGTATTGTAACCATGCTTCTTCAGTAGCGAGGCCATATTGAGCCGGGTTGTTTCGATGTGAAGGGGAGAAAACGTGCCGAGCACCTCATGCGTCAGCGTCGTGCGCCAGCAATAACGGCCCGTGAGGACGGAGTAGCGGGTGGGGGAGCAGACCGAGGAGGTCGTATTAGCATCGGTAAAACGGCGACCTTCCGCGGCGAGGCGGTCGATGGCGGGGGTACGGACCAATTTGGGATCAGCACCAAAGCAGCCGGCGCTGCCATAGCCGTAGTCATCGGCGAGGATGACGACGACATTAGGTTGTTCCGCGGCGAAGGCGGTACAGGCGAATAGGACTAGGAGGAGACGCATATTACTTGGAGGAAAGTTCGCGGAGGATGGCATCAACGGCCGCTTGGGCGATCAGGCCGTAGGCTGGGGCGGTCCAGTGGAACATATCACCACGGGCGAGTTCACGCTTGTCGATGAGTAGAGCGTAGAAGTCGACGACCAGGACATTCATCTCCGCCATGACCTTCGCGGCCATGCGGTTCTGTTCGATGATGTTCGGGTTGATCTCGGCGTTAATCTCGGTCGGCTTGCCTTTGACCGTGACCGGCGTGCTGCTGGCCCAGAGAAGCTTGGCCTTGGGCAGTTTGGCTTTCAGCACTTCGACGTAGGCCTTCATCAGCGGCTCGAAGGTGCCTGGTTTGATTCGCCCTTCTTGCCAGCCGTGGAGACCCATGTTGAAGACGACCACGTCGTAAGGGCCGTTCGCGAGAACCTCTCCGAGCAGCTTGTTGACGCCTTCGGACTGGTTGTACGGATTGACCCAGAGGTCGACGTTGGCCTTGCCGGCGAGCAGTTTGGTGGCGTGGCCTTGGTAGCCGTTGAGGATCGAGTCGCCGATCAGCAGCACGCGGGGAAGCTTGGCGTTCTTGATGACGGCTTTCTCGAGGCGCCAGCCCTTGCCGTCGGACTGCACGCGCTTGTCGGTCTCAACCGGTGCAGGTACGCCGGCGCCAGATGCCGTCAGGGCGAGGAGAAGCCAGAGCAGGGTGCGCACAAAATTACTTTCCTTCGGCGGCCCACTTCTTCATCTGGGCGATATTGCGTTCGACCTCCGGGTTGCCCTTGCCGAGGTATGGCTTCATGTCGCTGTCATACATCGCTTCGCTTTCTGGAGCGGGGTCGCGGGTGGCAACGAGCTTGGCGTCGAGAAGTCGGCGATGATTTTCTAAGACTGAAGCAAAGGCGGGGTCGGTGGCCAAGTTGCGGACCTGCCAGCGATCGACGACGGTTTCGTAGAGTTCTTCTTTGGGGCGGGTGGGGCTGAAGAGCAGCTGTTCGGTCAGTGGCGACAGTTTGCTTTCGGCGTGCAGGACGCGGAGTTGCTTCACGATATCCTTGCCGTCCTTGTAGGCGCACGGTTGGAGGTGCGGGCGTTCGGGATGATAGTTTCGGATATAAAGAAAACGTTCAGTGCGAAGGCTACGGATTTTTTCCGTGGTCTCATCGCATCGGTCGCGCGCGGCGAAAACTTCGGTACGCGCCTGATAGTTTGTCGCTAAGATGTCTTGGGCTTGCATGCCGACGGGGATGGCGACCTTGGCGGCCGCGAGTGAAAGGGCGGTAAGGTCGATCTGTTCGACGAGGTCATTGCGGACTTGACCGGCGGCAATTCCGGGCCCGCGGATGATGAGGGGAATCTGTGTGCCTTCATCGAACAGGAACTGTTTGCCGCGGGCATGGCTGATGCCGTGATCGGTCATGAAGACGATCAAGGTATTGGCGAGTTGGCCTTCTTTTTCGAGTCGAGCCAGCACGCGGCCAACATGGAGGTCGGTGAGGCGGGCGGAATCCAGATAGTCGGCCCAATCTTGCAAGAGAACAGGATCGCGAGGGTAGTAAGGGGGAAGGACAACTTTCTGAGGGTCGGTACCTGCGCCCAGTTCCGCCACGATGCGTTTGCGGAATTCGACCCTGACGGATTCGGGGCCTTCGCGAAGTTTGCCCCCGTGAAGCTGGACTTGCATGAAGAACGGCTGGTTGGCTTTGCGACCGGACCAGTCGTAACTATCGTACATTTTCGCATCCCACTCAAAGTTGTAATCAGTCTTGCCGAACCGATCAGCGTTATTCGCCTTGGCTTTCTTGCCCTTGGGAGCGCCGAAGGGCAGGCCCCGGAAATCAAAATCAGGCAAGCCGCTGCCGATGCAAGTATAGTAGCCTGCCTGTTGCAGAAGCTTAGGGACGGGCGTGACGTCAGCTGGGAGGTTGATCTTGAGTTCGCCTCGGCCGCTGCGGTGATGCTGCGCCCCGATGGTCGTCTGATACATGCCAGTGATTAGTGCCGAGCGGCAAGGAGAGCAGACCGGCGCGGTGACGTAGGCTCGGTTGAATTGCAGTCCTTCTCGGGCGAGGCGATCAACATTCGGCGTGGAGATAGTTTTTTCGCCGTAGGTCGAGAAATTCGCCGACATATCATCGACGACGAACCAGAGGATATTTGGGCGATCGGCGGCTTGCACCCAAAGGCTGCCGAGAAAAAGGGCGATGATACGATACATAGATGAGGACGAAAAAGCCCGATACTATTCAAGTGCTTAGTAACGGGCTTTCGGGTGATGTCTTGGGGATTATTTTTGGGTGAACACAAAGACGCCGTGTTTATTTGAAACAACAACGTCAGTTTTACCGTCCTTGTTGATGTCGCCCGTCCAGAATTGGGTGCCGACGCCGCTATCGTTGTCGATCAGGTGAGGGGCGTAGGTGGCACCGCCCTTGCCGTCGCGCTTGAGCTCGAACCAGTAGAGTACGGGTTCGTCGTTGGGGTCGATGTCGCCCTTCGGGCCGTGAGCCCAGCGGCGCTTGCCGCAGACGATATCCTTTAGGCCGTCGCCATTAACGTCGATGAGTTCGATGGCATGGATTTGGCTGAAGTTTACGCCAAGGGGAGCGTCGGCCTTGGTGTCGCCCATGAGCTTATGCTCGGCGAAGGAGCCATCGGCATTCTGTTCGAACCAAGCGAGGCCGTAGCCATGTCCGTGATCGCTGGAGATGACGTCGTTACGTCCGTCGCCATTGACATCGGTGACGTACATCTGGGCGCCGCCGTGTCCTGCGAATTTTGCCGCATGGAATTTCCAAGGTTCGCCTTTGGAGAGGTCTTTGGGTTGTTCGTACCAGCCATCTTTCTCGAGGATGTCGACGAGCCCGTCGCCGTTGACGTCGCCGGCACCGTAGCCGTGGGTGTATTTGAAGACCTTGGTGTCGTTGGCGGCAGATTTTTCGGTGATGGCGTGGAACTTCGCCTTACCGGTCGGGTTGGTCCAATCGATCTCGCCGTAACCGAATTGGCCGCCGGTGCGTCCCTTGTTCTTCTTCGGGTCCTTTACGAGGTCGCTCGTGTGACAGAGAAGTTCAGGCTTACCGTCGCCGTTGACATCTATTAGGCCGGGTGATTCGCCATCCGCGACGTCGAAGATATTATGACGAGCCCAGTCGCCACCCTTACCCTTCGGGTTGATGAAGAGGTAGGCCGGGTCGCCGGGGAGGCCATACACGAGAATGTCCGTCCAGCCGTCGCCGTTGAAGTCATAGGCGAATTGGATGAAATAGTCGGAGTAGCCGGTGCTGGCGGTGTAAGGCGTCTTGGTCGGGCCGGTCGGATTGTCGCGTTCAGGCGTGTAGGCGATTTTTTCTTTGTAATCCGGTCCGAGCCAGATGTATCGACCGGCCGCGATATCCATGTTACCGTCATGGTTGAAGTCGGCGACGGCAGCACCTTCGGAGACGAAGTCCTTGGTGATCGTCAGTTTATTGAAACTGACATCGGCGAAGGCGGTATTCGCGAGGAGCGAAGCCAGGGCGAGGGTGAGGGTGGGGCGCATGGGGAGGTTAGGAAGGTAAAGATAGGTCAAGGCGGCGAGGGGTCTCGCACCGATGTCTGGGGACAGAATTAAGACAACCCTGGCAACGATTGGTTGCGAGGGTTTTTTACGATAAACTAAGTAAATGAGCGGAAAAGGAACTACTCCAGCTGCCCGAACATGATGCGTTCCTTGCGGCTGGAGTCCGTGTCGCCCTGGGTCACGCAAAACCAGATCGAACCCTTGTCTTCGACGAAGCTGGGGTATTGGAAGGACTTGGTGGTCTCGAAGCGGTATTTGCGCTCCCAATGCTTTCCGTCGTTGGAGACATCGATATTGAAGACGCTGCGGCCGACTTTCTCAATCGTCGTGCGTTCCTGCCAGCCGAGGTAGTAAACTCCGTGGAACTTATCGAAGGTCGGCTTGGAGGCGGTACCGTTCTTCACGAAATCTTTCTCGCCGCCGGTCGTCCAAGTCTTGCCGTCCTTGCTTTCGGAGAACCAGTAGTTGCGGTCGCCGTTTTCTTTGCGCGAGATTGCGAGCCAGGTGCCGTCGGGGAGGCGGTTGACGGCGGGCTCGGTCATTGCGGGCTCACCGGGGCCGTTGAAGTGGCCGACGACCGTCAGTGTGTCGGCGGAGGTGTTCATTGTGCAGAGAGCCTCCTGAGCGCCGAGGTAGTTGTTAATGGCGATGTAAGTCTGCCCGTTGAATTCCTTGAAGTTATCGAAAAGGTAAAGGCCCGCATCGACTGGTTTGCGTTGGAAGCCTTGCTTAGCGGCATCGGCATAGAGGTATTTCGGCTGCAGGTCGAACGTGCCATCGCTCGTCTGCAGCTTCATGCGGTGGATTTCTTTCTCAAACGTCAACGTGCGCAGATCCAGATCGCGGAAGTAAGTTTGCGATTGGCGTTTGCCGGGTTGCTCGCTGGCGAACCAGCAACGGAGCGTCTGCGGGCCGACTTGTTTGATCCGCGGGACGAAGCAGCTACCGACCGGTAAGGTTTCGTTGGTGAAAGCCTGCTCGGAGCGTGCGACCGTCAACACATCGAGAACCTGTCGGGTGCGAAGGTCGATGATGGAGACGGACGAATAAATGAAACTCCAGCTGGCGTTTTCGCTGGGCTGACGCTCGTTGACCTCTGAGATCACAAAGGCCCGGTCGCCGACGATAGCCAAGTGTGCGTCGTGGGCACCTTTGACTTCGGGGGCAGTCGTCTTGATGAGGCCAGCCATCACCTTGTCGCCTTCAACTTTGGCGTCCCAGCCGGCAGGAAGAAGTTGAGCTGGCGAGCCCGGCTTGCTGGTTTGCTTAGGTGAAGAGCAGCCGGCAAGGATGACGGCGAGGCAGAAGAGGGGGCGAAAGCTCATTTTATCTTATAAATCTTCACGTCATCGATCCAGACGGTCGAGTTCGCAAGGAAGCTGAACCAGCGCTTGTTGTCGTGGGCGTAGCCCGGGGAGTGGTGGGCGGCGAGCGGCTTACCGTCGAGGGTGAAGCGCATCTCGTCGCCTTCGGTGACGAGCGTAAGCACGTGCCATTCCGTATCGGCTTTGAAAGGGGTGACTTGCGTCTTGGTCTTAAGTATGGCCTCGAATTCGGGGTCTGGCTTCTTCTTTGCTGCCGCGTCGTCCGCATGCTTCTTCTTCACGGCCAGACTCATCGAGCCCGTCTTGCGATCGGTCAGCGTCAAGTCGGTTTGCGAGATGATCGCATAGCAAAGATGGCCGGCCCATACGTCCTTGAGCTCGCGGTCGACAAAGCCGAGCTGGAGGTTCTCGGCCTTGTTGAGGCCTGGGAATCTGAAACGCACGATGACGCCGCCATCCGTGAAGCCGGCGTCGTGGTGGATGTGGGCGGCGTGGCCGGCTTCCTTGGTCGCGCTGGCGATTTTCATGATGCCGGCATCGAGGTCGGCTTGCTTGATCTTAGGGACACGGTCGGCCGTAGCGCTTTCCCAGCCATTACCGATGTCCTTGAGTCCCGTGCCAGTCTCTTCGCGCTCGAAGGTGTCGTGGAAGATCAGCGTACCTTTGGTCTGTAGCCAGGCCGTGTCATCGACGGCGGAGAGAGGGAGGGCGAGGAGGCAGAGCAAGAAAGTTGACCAGTTGACCCGTTGACTGGTTGGCCAGTGGGAGTGAAGAAAGGGCTTCATAGGGCTAGGGGTTAGGTTGGGGGAGGGAAGATACAGTGCAAAGGTGCAAAAGTGCAAAGGTGGAAAGACAGGGGTAGGGGCAGGGGTAGGGGTAGGTTTGGGCGTAGGAAAACTTTTGGGTCTCGGGAGGTAGGGCTGACCGCCTCGGTCAGCCTCGGTTGAGCGCGGTCGCTCAGCCTTACCCCATCCGTCACCTTCAGCCGCCTCCCTTGTCAACCGGCCAGCTGGTCAACGGGTCAACTAACGTTGCCTCCCACTTTTGCACCTTTGCACAGGCCACAGGCCGATTTGCACCTTTGCACATGAGGACAGCACGTGGGGCTGTCCCGCCCTCGGTTTACGCGAGCAGTTCCTTGACGACTTTGGCTGGCAGGACTCCGGTGAGCTTCTGGTCGAGGCCTTGGAACTTATAGGTCAGGCGCTCATGGTTGTAGCCCATGAGGTGCATGATGGTGGCGTGGAAGTCGGAGATGTGGAGCGGGTCCTTGACGATGTTGTAACTGAAGTCATCCGTCTCGCCGTAAATCTGACCTGCTTTGGAACCGCCACCGGCCATCCACATGGTGAAACAGCGTGGGTGGTGATCGCGGCCGTAGTTGGTCATGGTCAGTCCGCCTTGGCTGTAAATCGTACGACCAAATTCTCCGCCCCAAATAATGAGCGTGTCATCAAACATGCCGCGTTGCTTGAGGTCTTCGATGAGCGCATGGCATGGCTGGTCGATGTCCTTGCACTGACTGGGCATCCGAACGGTCAGGTTGCTGTGGTGATCCCAGTTATTGAGATAAATCTGCGTGAAACGTACGCCGCGTTCGGCGAGGCGTCGGGCCATCAAGACGCTGTTGGCAAACGTTCCCAGCTTTCGGGCTTCTTCTCCGTAGAGTTTGAAGACGTGTTCAGGTTCCTTGCTGAGGTCGGTGAGTTCAGGGACCGAAGCCTGCATACGGAAGGCCATCTCGTATTGGCGGATGCGCGTATGGGTTTCCGGATCGCCAATGGCTTCGTAGTTGAGGCGATTGAGCTGATTGATGCCATCGATAGTCTGTTTGCGCAGATCATTCGGGACGCCTGGAGGATTATTGATGAAGAGAATCGGGTCGCCTTTGCTGCGAAAGGAGACACCGGCGTGTTCGCTGGGCAGGTAGCCGCTGGACCAAAGACGAGAAGAGATGGCTTGTTGTTGTTCAGTGTTGGTCGGGTTGGCGATGAGTACGACAAAGCCGGGCAGATTATCATTCTCGGAGCCGAGTCCGTAAGAGGCCCATGAACCGATGCAGGGACGGCCGGCGACTTGGTTGCCGGTCTGCATGGCGCAGATGGCAGGTTCGTGGTTGATGGCTTCCGTGTGGAGCGAACGCATCCAGCAGATATCATCAGCGTTTTGGGAGAGGTAAGGCAGTAGCTCGGAATTCATCCACATGCCCGCCTTGCCGTACTGGGCGAAGTTATATTTGGAAGGGGCGACGGGGAAGCGGGCTTGGCCGCTGGTCATCGTCGTGAGGCGTTGGCCTTTGCGGATGCTTTCGGGCAGGTCCTTGTCGTACATCTCCTTCATCTGCGGCTTATAATCGAAGAGGTCTAATTGCGAAGGGCCACCGACCATGTGCAGGTAGATGACACGCTTGGCCTTGGGGCGGAAATGCGTACCGACGGCGCCAGGAGCGGCCTGGGCGGTCGATTTTCCGATGAGGGAGGCGAGCGCGGCGGCGCCGAGGGCGTTCGCACCGTGGCCGAAGAAACGGCGGCGGGTCTGGAGGGTGTTCCACTCGTGAAGGATAGACATGGTGATTATTTGTTAAGGACTTCGTCGAGGTTCATGAGCTGGCTGCAGACCATCGTCCAGGCGGCCAGTTCGGGCTTCGATAACTTTTCGTCAGCCTTGGAGTCGCCGACTTTGACCAATGCTTCGGCATCGGAAGTATGCGCCACGTAGTATGTGCGAAGTTGCGCGAGGCTGGAGGTGAGAATCGGCAATTCATTCGCATGCAATGGGCGACAAAGTAGGCGGGTGGCCGCGAGGTTGAGGCGTACCTGATCATCTCCGGCCGCCTGGAGCGTGTGTTGGGCGAGGAGGCGCGAAGCTTCGACATACTGCGGATCGTTCATTGTCACGAGGGCTTGCAGGGGGGTGTTCGTGCGGTCGCGTCGGACGCAGCTGGCTTCGCGTGAAGGGGCGTTGAATAGATCCAAGCTGGCGGGCGGAGCCATGCGTTTCCAGAAGTTATATAAAGTACGGCGGTAGAGGTTCTCGCCGGTGTCCTGTTTGTAGGACATGTTATGCATACCGACCACTTCCCAGATGTTTTCAGGTTGATAGGGGAGGGTGCCGGGGCCGCCCATGCGCGGGGAGAGCGTGTTGCTGGCGGCAAGGGCGTAGTCGCGGATCATCTCGGCATCCATGCGGAAGCGGGGTCCGCGGCTGATCAGCGCATTATCCCGGTCCTTCTCAAGTTTTTCGGGAGTGATGATCGCGGCTTGTCGATAGGCGGCGGAGGTAAGCAGTTGTCGGTAGAAACGTTTTACGTCCCAGCCGTGCTCGCGGAAATCGACGGCCAGCCAATCGAGCAGCTCGGGGTGGGTCGGCGGGCTACCCATGATGCCAAAGTCTTCGGTGGTTTTCACGAGTCCGGTACCGAAGATTTCCTGCCACATGCGATTGACGGTCACGCGTGCCGTGAGGGTGTTGGTCTCGCCGACGATCCACTTGGCCAGACCAAGGCGGTTGCGTGGGGCGTCGCTGGGAAGTTTGCCGAGGGCGGCCGGAATCTCGGCTTCGACTTGTGCGCCGGGTTTGTCGTAGGCCCCGCGGATCAGGATATTGGCCATCGGCTTGCTACCCATTTTTTCTTCCTGGATGTGTGTCATCGGACTGCGATTCTTAATCGTGGTCTGTTCGCCTTCCAGTTTCGCGAGAGAGTTGCTCGATTTCTTAAAGCCGTCGCTGCGGGAGGTCAGATAATATTCGAAGACCATCTCTTTCTGTTTGTCGTTGAGCTTGGGGGCGGCGAGCAGGCGTTGCATCGGACCGACCTTGGCGATGGTCGCGACTTCGTTGGGGTTCAGTTGGCGACCGTAAAGAAGGACATCTTGGATGTTACCGGTGAAGATATCGCTCCGGCTACGTTGACCGATCCGAGTGGGAGTCGCGGCTTTGACGGACGTCTGGAGTTTGTCGATTTCGACTTTGAGTGGGGTATTCACGCCGTCGATGAAGATACGGATACCTGCGGCTTTACCGCTGCCGTCATAGGTCATGAACACATGTTGCCAAGTGCCGGGGCGGACGGAGGGTTTGGCGGTGGTCACCTTGATGGCGTCATTGGGAAACTTGCTGATGATGTACGCTCCGTAATTTTTACCGACCTGATAGAGGTCCCAGCCCATCGCGCCTTTCGCGTCGTCCATGCGCGCGACGATGGCGCCACTGCCTTCGGCTTTTTCGACGCGCACCCAGGCACCGACGCTGAACGGCTTCTTGGTCTCAAAGTCACCGGTATCTCCGATGACCAGATTGGAGCCTTTGTGGAGGACGGGTGCGGGTCCGAGTTTGCCATCGGTTTTCCAGGCGATGGGTTCGCCATTGACGGTGGTGCCAGCTGGCGTGCCTTTGCCTTCGTTAAGGGCGAGATGGGCGATGAGATCTTTGGAGGGAATGTCAGCGGCAAGATCAGCTGGTTTGGCTTGGGTGATCCATGAGTCGAAGGGAGGTTTAGCTGCAGTCCGAGCTTCCGCTATCTGAGTTTTAGCGGTCGCGAGTTCTATGGTCAGGGCTTTCCATCGTGGGCGGTCTGCGTCATTCGGCATGATCAGCACCGGTCCCTTGCCGTCCTTGACGTTTCCGTCGAGTCCGCCTTGCGTCGTATTTCGGAAGAACGCGGCCATCGAATAATAATCTTTCTGGGTAATCGGGTCGAACTTGTGGTCGTGGCATTGACAGCAGTTAGTGGTCAGGCCGAGGAAGACCCAGCCCATGGTCTGCACGCGGTCGGCGGCGTAGTTCGCGAGGTTTTCTTCGAGGATAGTGCCGCCTTCATTGGTCGTGATGTTGCAGCGCTGCAGTCCGGTGGCGACGAGCTGTTCTTCGGTGGGGCTGGGCAAGAGATCGCCCGCGAGTTGTTCGACGGTGAATTGGTCGAAGGGCTGATTTTGGTTGAAGGCTTTGATGACCCAGTCGCGATAAGGCCACATCTCGCGGTAAGCGTCGAAATGCAAGCCGTGCGTGTCAGAGTAGCGTGCCGCGTCGAGCCAGTAGCGGGCGCGGTGTTCGCCGTAAGCGGTCGTCGCCATCAACTCGTCGACGAGTTTGGCAATTTGCGCTTCGGAAAGTTTTTCACCGTTTTTGGGAAGATACTTCGTGAGTTGTTCCGGGGAGGGAGGGAGGCCGGTAAGGTCGAGGGTGATGCGACGGATGAGCGTGAAGGCTTCGGCGTCCTCGGCGGGCGAGAGTTTGGCCGCATCGAGTTTTGCGCGGATGAATCGGTCGATGGGATTCTTGGACCAATTATTATCAGCGATTTCGGGAAGAGCCGCTTTCTGCGGAGCGACGAGCGACCAGTGGGGTTGCCAGGAGGCGCCTTGTTCGATCCATCGTTTGATTACAGCGACTTGTTCGGGCTTCAGTTTCTTGTGCTCCTTGGGCGGAGGCATCATCTCTTCTTCGTCTTGGGAGGTGATCCGCTGAAAGAGACCGCTCTTGGCGGTGTCGCCCTTAATGATGGTCGGCGGTTCTTCTTTGCCGTCCTTGGTCATGCGGGGGGCGAAGAAGCCGGCTTCGGTGTCGAGGCGCAGGCTTGCTTTGCGGGCGGCGGGATCCGGGCCGTGGCAATGGAAACAGCTGTCGGCGAGAATCGGACGGATGTCGCGGTTGAACTGAATCTTCTCATCGGCCGCGAAGGAGGCGGATACGAGGAAAGGCAGGAGCGCCAAGAGGGACTTACGCATGGGAAGGGATGTCTTGAATAAAAGGGGTTATTGGGGGAGGGGAAGCGGGATACACGTTTTGTGGATGTAAGTTTACCCTTTGTGTATGTAAGAGTAGGGACCTGGGCGGGTTGTTCCCTGCCTAGGTATTAAATACTACCTTTCCGGGTAGGAATTAGCTCAGATTTCCCAGCGGCGTGGCTTGGGCGGCGAAACCTATCTGCGGACGCGCCAGACGGCCTAAGTGCGAACCTTGGATGGCAATGGACGAAAACTTAAGAGCGTCCGCCGTAGATTTTTAGAAATCGGTTCGGCTAGGAATTCCGCCTTCGGCCTGCAGTTCGATCCAGTCTAGTTCAGTGGTATCGCCCGCGGTCGGAGGAGAGATGCGAAGGTGGATAAGTCGTCCTTTGGATGGAATCAAAACTTTGACTTCTTGTAAATCCGGCCCAGCCGGCCAGACGAATTTGACGGTGTTCGCGGGGATGAAATCTTTGTCCTCTTGCGTGCGCCAGGCTATGGAGGCTTCACCCCCTTGGGTAGAGCGGGTGCGGGCGGTAAAAGTGACGGCGCCTTTGAGGCTGAGTCCGGATAGGGCGAGGAAAGGTCGGGCTTTAGGGGACGCCTTTGGGTCGGCCACGAATTTCGAGACATCGCCTTTTTTCTCCAATGTGCCATTGCGGCAAATCCATGCCGTATTTTTTACGGGCGGAGCGGTGCGGAGGATGAGGTCATGTTCGGCGTAGAGGCCTTCATGATGCTCATCGAACGACGTGGGCAGGCCCGGGGGCAGCAGGGTATCGCTCCAGGCTTTAAGGGCATTGTTCAGGCGTGCGACGACTTCCGGCTGTTGGGCGAAAAGATTTCGATTAATATTTTCGCCGTCAGGTTGGGAAATATCGAAGAGCAGTTGCACGCGATCTCCGAGCCGAATGAGTTTCCAAGGGAATTCTTGCACGGCGGCTTGCGAGCCCCATCGCCAGAAGAGTCGTTCATGGGGTGCGTCCTGATTCTTGCCTAAGAGGTAAGGAAGCAGATTAGTACCATCGAGAATGGGGTCCTTGGGCAGATCGGCGAGTGCGACCGCCGTGGCTGCGACGTCGAGGTTGATCACCGGCTTATCGTAGACCATGCCGGCGGGGATTTTGCTCGGCCAAGCGGCGAGGAAGGGTGTCCGGATGCCTCCTTCGGCGAGCATACCTTTTTGTCCGACCATCGGGACGTTGATTGAGCCATCCCAGACTGCGCCCAGCGGCGCGCCATTGTCTCCGATGAAAAAGATGAGGGTGTTCTCTTCTTGGTTCATTGCTTTAAGTTTGGCACGGAGCTGGCCGAGGCCTGTGTCCATGGCGGCAATCATCGATAGCGCCTGACGTCGTTCCTTGGGTAGGTTGGCGGGCGTCTGGGAGAACCATGGTTCTGGCGATTCGAGCGGAACATGTGGGGCGTACCAAGCGAGGTAGAGGAAGAACGGCTGGTCGGGCTTGGCGACGCGTCGATCGAGGAACGATAGGGCGGCCTCGGTCTGGACGACGACGCGGAAGCGGCTATCCGCCACGAGATGCGGGGCGTCGGCAAAGGGTTTTCCCTGCAGGTCGTGCGAGGCGTAGAATTGCTTTAGTTCACCACGGAAGTATTCGTCAAAGCCTTGGCCGTGCGGCATGTGCTCTTTCATGAGGCGCACGGCTTTCTCGCCTTTTTTACCACCGCTATCGAGGTGCCATTTGCCGACCTGCCCCGTGACGTAGCCGGCGGACTTGAGGCGTTCCGCAATGGTCACTTCCGCCAAGGGCAGCGGTCCTTTGCCGTTATCTTCGACGCCGAACTTCTGTTGGTAGCGTCCGGTCATTACGCCGGCGCGCGACGGGACGCATTGGGGTGCGCTGACATAACCGCGATTAAAGCGTACACCATCCTTGGCGAGCTGATCGAGGTTCGGCGTGCGGATGTCCTTGTCCACGCCTTGCGTGCCAAGGTCGGCCCAACCGTGGTCATCGCTGTAAATAAGAATGATATTTGGCTGACGTTCGGCGGCGATAGTCAGGCTCGCGCAGGCGAGTAAAAGGAGCAGGGAGCGCATGGTAAGGTTTAGAATTCCCAGCGGCGGGACTTGGCACCGGCGGCTTTGAGCTCGACCCAGTCGATCTCCACGGCCTCGGTGGTGTGCGGAAGGTAGAGGCGGAGAATCGGAGCAGCGCCGACGTTCGGCAGGTCGACCGTGATGTCCTGCCAATCGCCACCCTTGGCGGCATAAGGAATCACCGTGGGCTTGGCGTCTTTCTTTTCCGGGCTGGACATGAGATCGATGTGGCCTTCGCCGCCGGTGGTAGTGCGAAGGCGGAAGGTGATTTTGGCCGCTCCTTTTAGGGAGGCACCGACTCCGAGGAATGGTTCTGCGCCGGTTGCTTTGGCGGTCAGGATACCGTCCTTGACCGAGGCACTGCAGTTGCGGTTCTTCCAGCCCATCAGCGGGTCTTTTGGCGTGGCGGCGACTTTGCCGTAGGCGGGATTGAGTTTAGGGAGGACGGCTTCGGTGTCCTTGAGGAAGTCGGTGATGAGTCCGTTCAGTTCGGCGGTGAGTTCGGGCTTCTCCTTGGCGAGATTTTGTTTTTCGCCGAGGTCGTTCTTCAGGTCGTACAGTTCAAGCCGGTCGGAACCGTCTTCGTTGCGTGCGTAGAAACGGATGAGCTTCCAGTCGCCCTTACGGACATAAGTGCCAGGGTAGAGTCCGTCCATGTGTTCGGATTGATTTTCACTGCCGTGAGGGAAGTGGCAGAAGACGCGATCGCGCGGCGACGGGGCGCCCAAGAAGGCCTGGGATTGATCGTGGCCGTCGAGTTTAATGTCGGCGTGCGGTTTGAGTCCGGTCATCGTCAGGAGCGTCGGGTAGAAGTCGGTGCTCTGGAAAAGCATATCGTTCGTGGTTTCTTTTTTAACCTTGCCGGGCCAAACGAGGATGAAGGGCTCGCGGGTGCCGCCTTCATAGAGAGATGCTTTGCCGCTGCGGAGGGGAAGGTTGCTGGTGGCCGGGATATCGGCGTAGCCATCCGGGTCGGTCTTTTTGGGCGGGTAAGCGTAACCGCCGTTGTCGGAATAAAAGACGATGATCGTGTTGTCGGCGATGCCGGCGTCATCAATCGCTTGAACGATGCGGCCCACGCCATCGTCGAGGGATTTCACCATCGCGGCGTAAAGGGCATTATGCTGCGGGTTCTTCGAATCGGCCTTGGCTTTGAAGTGTTCGATATAATCCGGGCGGGCGTTCCAAGGGGAGTGGACCGAGAAGGCCCAATAGTTGACGTAGAATGGCTTGTCTTTGTGGGCGGTGATATACTTGGCGGCTTCCTTAGACATACGATCCTCGATGTGCATGCCGACATCATCGGTGATCGTGGGGTCCTTGATGAATTTCCACGGGGCGAGATAGCCGCCGCCGGGTCCGGCAGCGTTCGGCGTGTGCGGGAAATCGAAATCGAAGCCCTGATCCATCGGCTCATAATGGTCGGCCGGTTTGAGGTTATGGCCGAGATGCCACTTGCCGAAGTGGGCGGTCGCGTAGCCAGCTTCCTTGAGGGCTTCGGCGAGGGTGAAGTATTCGGTCTTCAGGCGAGAGACGCTGTTGGCGACGAGTACGCGAGATTTAGGACCGTCTTTGACCAGTTCCTTGGTTAGGTAGATCGGATTGATGTGGCAGACCGGTGCGGTGATGCCAGTGCGCGCCGGGTATTGGCCGACCATGATACTTGAGCGCGTCGGTGAGCAAAGCGGGCTGGCGGCGTAGGCTTGGGTAAAGCGTGCCCCACGTTGGGAGAGACGATCGATGTTTGGGGTCTCGTAATAAGTGCT
>JBAXRS010000037.1:0-17966 GCA_037131085.1 Verrucomicrobiota bacterium
ATTCGCGGATATTGGAAAGGAAGTCATTACCCTTACCTTCGCCCTTGGAGGCGCCCGCTACCAAGCCGGCGATATCAACAATATCAATCGTGGCCGGGATGACGACCTTGGTCCCAGCGATTTTTTGCAGGTCGACCATGCGGGCGTCGGGCACCAACACCACGCCGACATTCGGTTCAATGGTACAGAAAGGGTAGTTCGCCGCCTCCGCCTTGCGGGAGCGCGTGAGGGCGTTAAAGAGAGTGGACTTACCCACGTTAGGGAGTCCGACGATGCCTGCCTGAGTCTTTGCCATGGAAAGTGCAACGTGGGCATCCGACCTCCCGAGGTCAAGAGCCGGGACCTGCCAGGGGGAGGGTTTCGGCGGCTTTTCTTAGTTCGGCGGTCGGCAGAACGGCCTCATCTTTCGTTCCGGGCTGACCGCGCAAGAGTTTGACGACGGCGATGTGTCCTTGGAGTTCTTCGACTATTAACAAGGCCGTCGGGGCAAGGGTTTGGTTACGACTGACGAGAATGTCCCCAGGCCGGAGTCCGGCATTGGGTAAGAGACTGACGGCAAGTAAGCTGGCCGCCGGTTGGCTCGGCAAAATGAAGCCGACTCGCGGACTTCGCGGCGTACCCGCCGGTTTAGAGAACGGAGAAAGCTCTGGTTGCTCACGGTCGGTAGTCGGCGTCCCAAGGGTGGCACAGCCTACCAACAGCAAAGCGATCGCCAGGGCGGCAAAACGGTTCACTGCCGCGAGGAGCTACCGGGTTCGTCGACCGGCTTGCCGATAAAGGCTGCCAGATTACCGCCGGGAATCGCACCGCCGGTGAGAAGGCCCGGAGTTTGATCCGGCTTGTCGTCTTCGGCGACGAATTGGTCAAAGCCTGGTCCCGACGTGTCGAGCTCGCCTTCGAACATGCCTTGCAGTTGGCGCATGCGGGTGGGGTGGCGCATCTTACGCAGCGCTTTGGCTTCGATCTGACGAATGCGTTCGCGGGTGACTTTAAAGTGACGACCGACTTCTTCCAGCGTGCGTTGGACGCCGTCGAGCAGTCCGAAGCGCAAAATAAGCACTTCCTTTTCGCGTTCGGCTAAGGAGCGAAGAACGAAATCGATCTTCTCGCGCAGTAAGCGGGTCGAGGCCGTATCGCTCGGGTTCTCGGCTGATTTATCTTCGATGAAATCACCTAAGGAAGTATCTTCGCCGTCGCCGACGGGAGACTGGAGCGAGATGGGTTGTTGGGCCATTTTCATGATCTGTTGGACGCGATCGATGGCCATGTTCATTTCGTTGGCGACTTCTTCGGCGGTCGGCTCGTGGCCAAGTTCCTGCGTGAGTTGTTTCTGGACTTGCATGACTTTATTCAGCGTCTCGATCATGTGGACCGGGATGCGGATGGTCCGGGCTTGGTCCGCGATGGAACGCGTGATGGCCTGCCGGATCCACCAGGTGGCGTAGGTGGAGAATTTGTAACCGCGACGATATTCGAATTTCTCGACGGCCTTCACCAGGCCCATGTTGCCTTCTTGGATTAAGTCCGTGAAAAGCAGGCCGCGGTTCTGGTATTTCTTGGCGATGGAAATCACCAGACGGAGATTGTGTTCGACCATCTCGGTCTTCGCCCGTTGCGCTTCGTCGAGGTGCTTGCGCACATTACGAGACATCAGAATCAGATCAGCGGGTAAGAGGCGCCAGCGAAGTTCGATTTCACGGGAGCGCGAGGCCGAAATCTCGGGCTTACGGGCGAGTTTGGCCCGGACGGGACCGCGCGCGACGATGGTTGGTTCGATGAGATTGCGGGAATCTTCGATGTCTCCCTTAATGTCCGGGAGCTCCAACCATTCTTCGAAAAGCTTCATCTTGAAGCAGAACTTACGCAGGATGGCCTGACAGCCTTCTTTGCCGGCGAGTTCGAGTTTACGATAGGCTTCGCGGAGTTTAGGGCGCTTGGCTTCGTCGGTTTCGTTCAGGTATTTCTGCCAACCCTTGTCGAGCCGATCGCGGAGCTTAGAGCATTCCTCGGTCGCCTTGGGGAGCATCTTATAATACGCGTCGCGGGATTCGACTTTCTTATCGATGACGACTTTGTCGAAACGTTCTTCTTTGCGCAGGACCTTGAGCGCCAGGTCAAGCTGGTAGGGTAGCGTCAGCCAGATGGAGAAAAGGAAATCTTGGGCACGTAATTCAGCGTCTTCGATGCGCTTCGAGATTTCGACTTCTTGCTCGCGGGTGAGCAGGGGCTTGTGACCCATTTGCTTGAGGTAGACGTTAAACGGGTCGTACGGCGCATCGGCCGGGACGGTCCGGGCGGCTTCTTCTTCGGAGTCTTCGACTTTTTTGCGGTAAGTTTCGACTTCGTCTTCGTCGAGCAACTTGATGTCGAGGTTGTCGAGAATGTTCATGATATTCTCGATTAATTCAGGATCCGTGGCGCTATCCGGAATGATCTCGTTGATATTCTGCACGGTCACGTAACCGTTTTTCTTGGAGAGTACGACCAGTTGCTGGACCTTCTCGTTGATGTCGCGGCTGACGCTCGGGTTATTCGTGGGCTTGATGGCAGGAGCGGCTTTGAGTAAAGGTTTAGCGGGCGCTGCGATGACGGCGGCGATGGGCTTGGCAATAGGAATGACCTTGTTCGTCGATGCCTTGACGGGGATGGGTTTGGCGGCGGGTTGCTTGCCTGCTACGAACGCCTTGGTAACGACGACCGCCTTGGCCGTGGGGATTACCTTGGTCGCGGGGACCGCCTTAATAACAACGGGGGTCTTCGCTGGTGCTTTAGCAACGGCCTTAACGATGGCAGCCTTGGCGGGCGCCTGCTTCGCCGCAGTCGCTTTGGCAGCGGTCGCTTTACCAGCGACTTTTACCGCTGCCTTGTGGGCGACGGCTTTGGCTGCAGCTGCTTTCGCAGGCTTGGCAGCGGTTTTTTTAGAAGATTTCTCGGACATGTTCGTTGGGTTTAGAGGGGTGGGCGGAGGGAAGGGGATTGCAGGTAAGATTTGCGCAGTGCGATTTTTTCGGCCTGTAAAAGATTAAGGTTGGCAACATCACCAGGGGAGGTGGCGGCGATGCGGGCGTCTAAGCTGCGGACAATCGTTTGAAGATTGCGGGCGTGAAAGGCCTTGAGGATGAGGTTGATGCGCGGGTAAAGTTCTTTGTCTTCATCTTTGCCGGCGAAGGTTTGGGCAGAAAGCCGTGCCGCCTCGGTTCGCAAATCGTCATCCAGAGCGTTAATCGCTTCGCGGATGCCGGTGAAATGCCCGTGGGCAGCCTCATTAAGCAGGGCCATGAGCAAGACCCCCCCGCGACCTGCTTGATCGATCCATTCGAGTGGGAGGGACTGAGCCACTGGAACAAAGAAGGAATCATGCCTTAGAAGGAAGAGTATCAGATCCTCCTCGGTAGTTGTCAAGCCCCCCCCCTTGACAACTAGGGGCTCGGTCGGGGTTTCGGTCCGGCTCAGTTGTACCGCCGGGCGGTTCGCCGCTGAATTAGCCCGATGCCTTTCGTAGGCCATATGCATTTCGCGGATGCCGATGCCGGCATGGCGGGCGGCTTCATTGAGGGCTTCGCGGACGATTTCTTCCGCCCCAGCTTGTTCGACGATCGGGAAAATAGCTTCGAGCAGGGTCAACCGGCGGGCGAGGGGGAGGCTGACCGAGCCTTCGGGTACGAGTGACTGGACGCAGAACTGCATCGCGCTCCGGGCGCCGGTGGTCAGTTCTTTCCAATTCGTCGCATCATGGGTCGAAAAATATTCGTCCGGATCTTTGCCGCCGGGCAGTGAAAGAAAGCGGATGTCCAAGCCCTCCTTTAAACCAATGGGTAAGAGCCGTAAGGCGGCTTTTTGCCCGGCGGTATCGGAATCCAAAAAAACAATGAGTTGGGGTGAGAAGCGGCGCAGCTGTTGGAGATGCTCTTCGGTCACGGCGGTACCCTGGGCAGCAATCGCACCGGGTATGCCCGCCGTGTGGCAGCGGATGGCGTCTAATTGGCCTTCGACCAGCACGAAAGGTTCGCCGTCTTTCCGGGTGGCGCGGGCGCGATCGATGTTAAAGACCGTCCGGGATTTCTTGAAAAGTTCCGTTTCCGGCGAGTTGACATACTTAGCCTCTCGGGACGGGTCATCTTGAGGCGTGATATCAAGGGTGCGGGCGGTAAAAGCAATGACCCGGCCCTGAATGTCGCGGATGGGGATGATCAAGCGGCCCCGGAAGCGGCAGCGCCAACGCAGCGGGTCAGGCATGCGATCGGTACCGAAGAATAATCCCGTTTGAGCGAGCGCCTCTTTGGTGTACCCCTTTTTGATCAGGCCCGGGATGAGTTTGGAGTCATCGACTGGGGCAAACCCGATACCGAAGTCTTCGGCGATTTGGAGGTCGAACTTTCGTTTCGTCGTCCAGTAATCGCGAATCCATTCCCCGTGGAGAGGATCTTCCAGGAAACAACGATGCCAATAATCTGCGACCAGTTCGTGGATTTCCAGCAGTTGACCACGGAAGGAACGTTCGGTTTTACCGTCGGCGTTATTTTCGTAATCCAACTTGAAGCCAAAGCGGGTAGCGACGCGCTCAACGGATTCTGGAAAGTCCAATCCTTCGCGCGCCATCACGAGCTTGAAGGAGTCGCCGCCTTGTTGCGTGCTGAAACAGTACCAGAGGCCGGTTTCAGGGTTAACTTTAAAGGACGGACTTTTTTCGGACTTGAAGGGACTGAGGCCCCACCAATCCCGGCCCCGCTGTTTCATCTGCGTATAATCGCCGGCAAGGGCGACGATGTCCGCCCGTTGGCGAAGTTCATCGATCGATCTGCGGGTAATGAGGGCCACGGTTGTCAAGGGGTGTCTGTCAAGTGGGGCGGGGCAACTGAAAATCATTCCCAATCGCACCGAAGCGACTGTTCCTAAGGTTTACCTATCATTCGGCGGGGTGCAAGGCAGGGGCTGTGTCAAGGGCGCCGGATCGGCCTAACACTCGTCGCAGAGTTTATGTCGAATCTGCTTAGCCTTGGCTCGCAGGGCGGCGGCCTCTTGAGTTCGGCCGGAGTTTTCGGCGACGTCGGCTAAGTTTTCCAGGACGGCTACCCCTTCGCGCTTTTCCATCCCGAAAAGCTTTTGCACGCCGACGAGTTGACGTTGAAAGAGTTCTTCGGCCAGAGGGTAGTGACTTAGCTTTAGTTCCAGACCTCCCAGGATGCTCAGGGTCGCTAAGACATCGGGATGATCGCTACCGAGAAGTTGCTCTTCATCTGCTAAGACTAAGTGGTAAAGATCCGCCGCTTCTTGGTAGCGGGCCTGACGGTAGCAAAGGCCCGCCAATTGAGTATTTAAGTTGATGACTGCGGCGGCGGACGGGCGTGGCGTCCGTTGAAGAAGTTGCAGGGCTTGCCGATAATAAGTTTCCGCTTCTTTGATTTCGCCGGCGCTGGAGTGCAGCGAGCCTAATTCACGGAGCAGGTCAGCTTTGCTGGTGCAATCACCCGCCGTGTTCTCGGATTGCTCCGCGATAGCCTGAAGGAGAAGTCGTTTGGCTTCTTCGGGTTGATTTTGAGACCGGAAAACCGTGGCGTTCCGGCGGAGAAGTTCCGGAGTGGCGGGGTGCTGCGGTACGGTTCCGCAACCTGCGATCAGTAGGGAAAGCGTAATTAAGATGGCCTTATCTGCGGGCATCAATCTCCGAGGAAGATGGCGTCATCGCATTGCACTTTGACAAAAGGGGCGGGACTCTTCGCGTCGATTTCAATCGTGATGAAGTGATTACCGGGGGGAATGGAATGGGCGTAGGCACCGTCCTTTAATTCGACGGACATCCCGTCAAGCCATACGGATTTGACCCCGCTGACGATGAGCGGCTTGGTGGCTATTTCTGCCAAGGTGAAACGTGCCACCGCATACGTTCGGTCGGCGGGAAGAAAATCCTTGAGCAGCTGACCGTTGACGAGCGTGTAGACGGGCAACTCGCTCTTGGCGAAGGCGGGCTTAGGGTCGAGCGCCTCGTCGCGGGATACGTAGAACTTCCAAAGGCGGGCGACATTGGCCTTACTGGCATCGAAGGGACCGGGCTTACCGATTTCACCTAAGAAAGCCAGCAGGTTGCGTTTGGGTACGCCAGCCAGACCGTCGATCAAGCCCGCCGGCATGATGCTGCCGATGTTTTCGCGCTTAATAATATTGGCTTTGATCAAAGGCAACTCGACGCCCGGACCTGGGCGGATGAAAAGTTCGGTCGCGGTTTCGCGCCCTGGTATGCCGGTCAGGGTGGTCCCGTCATTCATCGAGAAAGCAAAAGCGTGGTAACCTTCTTTTACTTTAGCGGCGGGGTTAAGTACGCTTTCGATGATGTAATCCAGAGGGGCGCTGGCACCCAGACTGCTGAGGTCAGGCCCAAGGTGGCCGCCGGCGCCGCCGATGGCGTGACAGAGGGTGCAACCGCCCTTACGGTAGAAGACTTCGCCTTCGGCTGGGTCGGCGCCTTTTTTGATATGATCAATCAGTGCGTTGATTTCGGAGGTATAATCCCGCTGAGTTTGGACAGCACCGATAAGTGGTTCGATGGCTGCGATCAGACCTTGCCCGCCTCGGCCGATGCCGCGAGCTGCTTGCAGTGCGCCGACATAGGCGTCGGCGGAAAGCTTCTTGGGGAAGTTCTTGCTTAAGCGTTGGGAGAAAGCGGCGACTTGGAAAAGTTCGCGCCAAACCTGGATGATGACAGGCTTGTTTTTGATTTGAGCGATGACCGAGGGTAGGGCTTTGAGGGCTTCATTCGGGGCGTGGGCAGCCAACACGATGAGAGCACCACGACGAATGACGGGAGGTTGCTTTTCATCAACGAGCTTAAGCAGGGCGTCGACGGTGGGCTTTTGGCCGATGGCCCGAAGGGAAGCAAAAGCGGCTTCACGCAACGGGGCGTCATTCTCTCTGCCGGCGTACTCGGCGAGTTGCGGGATGAACTGGCTCATTTTCCATTGTCCGATGATCTGTACTGCCAAGACCTTAAGTTCGATATTAGTTTTATCGGATAAGAAATGTCCGATGGCTCCGAGATCGCCGTCCGGACGCGTTTTGCGATTCCGGGCTGCCTCCAAGAGCGCGGTTGCAATCCGTTTTTGAGTCGAAAGTTTCAGGCCGATATCGACCACCAAAGACTGGTAGATCGTGTTCAATTCGGTCGGGGTTCCCGCCTTGCCGATGAGTTCGATCCACGGGCCCTTGCCTTCGGCGTCAATTTCACGACCGCTAAATAAGCGCTGGACGTAAGGGGTAGCGATATCGGGATCGATGGATTTCACGATCATGTCGAGTTGAGCTTCTTTACCTTCGGTCTTACCCGGATTTGCGGCCAAGTCTTCGAGCCAAGGCTGCGCAAGTTCATTGACGCTTAACCAAGCGGCGAAATCCAAGAAGGTATCGGTGTTGTCCTTAGGAAGATGAGTTAAGACTAGCTCAGCGCTGTCCTTGTTACGCAGATGCGCCATGGCACGGTAGGCCTCGATCTGAACACGGGGATTAGGATGGGTCAGTAAGGATGAGATTAAGGGGAGGTGTGTGGCGCTTTGCAGCCCGCGGGATTTGCTTAACTCCCGCAGACCTACTTGCAGGCTGACGGGGTCGGTACTTTGCAGGAGTTTGACCAAATGGGCGGTGTCGACGGTACGACCGCTGAGCAACCATGCTTCGTGACGCCGCGTAATCTCGTTATTGCTCCAACTACCAAGCGCTTTTTGCAATTCGGCGACAGGCACCTTGGCTAATTCACAGCGGCCTTGTTCGAAATCCCATCGGCTGGGGGAGATTAATTTGGCGAGAAGTTCGGGGACAGATTTGCCTGGAAAAGGTTCCCATTTTAGCATTGGGCTGCCCTTCGGAGCGATCCGCCAGATGCGGCCATGTTGTTTATCGCGACGGGGATCGCGGAAGTCGACTTCACCGTGATTGATGATGGGGTTGGTCCAGTCAGCGACATACAAGCCACCATCGGGGCCCATCTTTAGGGTTATCGGCCGGAAGGAGACATCGCTGGTGCGCACGACGTCGGGAAGCTCCTTGGTGACGTAACCAGAAGCGGGTTTGGCATCGGTTGAGAAATCCGTAAAACCGAAACGGACGATGCGGTGGGCACGGAAGTCGCACGTGATGGCGTTGCCTTGCCACTCCGACCCGAAGGCCGGACTCTGGATAAGTTCGAGTCCGCTGAACTTAGGATACGACCCAGGGCTGATGCTACCCACGAGACGACGGGCGCCTTCGGAGGGAGGGAAGGTGGCACCCGGGAAGGCCCAATGGATGCCGCTATTGTCGGCGCCGGAGGTCAGGAAGGTTTGGCCATTGAGGTCTTCTTGTTGTCCCCAGGCATTCACCAGCCCCTTTGAAAATACTTCCAGGCGTTCGGTGTGAGGGTCGTAAGCGAAGGCTACTCCGGAGTTCGCTCGCACGAGGCCCCAAGGGGTTTCGAGGTGCGAGTGGATGTAGATGGTCTGATGAAAGTAGAGTCGTCCATCGATACCCCAATGGAGCGAGTGGATGATATGGTGCGTATCTTCTGTGCCGAAACCGCTGAGTAAGATACGTCGGTGACTAAGGATGCCGTTGGCGTTAGGTTGCGTAAGGTGAAGGAGCTCGGTGCTGGCGCCAACGTAGCAACCGCCAAGGTTGTCCGGGGCGACGCCCGAGGGGATGAGCAGCTTATCCGCGATGATGCGTGACGTTTCCGCAACGCCGTCGTGATTGGTATCTTCTAGGAGGATGATTTTGTCGTTGCCGGTGGAAGGGCCGAATTTCGCGGCGTCGCCAGACATCTGGGCCGCGAGGTCTTCAGGATTAACTTGCGGGTAGGTGTTCGAAGTGGCGACCCAGAGGCGGCCAGCGGTATCCCAATTCATGTGCACGGGCTTTTCCAATAACGGATTTTCCGCGAAGAGGGTCATTTCCAGTCCTTCGGCTAACTGAAAGTCTGGGCGGGGAAGGGGAGGGAGTACCGCGAGTTTGTTTTGAGATTTAGGCTCGGGTGCGAGGCCGCTCGGCTTACCAGCGGCGATGCCTTGGACGTCGGCTTCGGCGCTGTCGATCAATGCATCAAACTTAGGGATTTCGACGGCATTCTGTCCCTGTTCGCGTTTCCGAAAACCGAAGATGTAGGTATAATTGGCAGGGCGGCTACGGTGAAAAAAGAGCGAGTTCTTTCGCAGGATGGCATCGACGAGTTTCTGTTTGGAGGCCGAGACATTATCCCAGTCTTGAGCATCTACCTTCCAGCCAAGCTGGGCGGCGATGCCTTCGCTCAAGGCGCGGTAGCCTTGGTCGGTCAGGTGAATGCCGTTATCGGTACCTTGCGCCAGCGCGATGCCGGCGGATTTCTGCCACTCTGCCTTGATGAACGGCAGGTTCTTTTCGGACGCAAGTTCTTGGAGAACCTTGGTGAAGGTCGCCATGATTGCATTATGCTCCGCAGGGTTAGGGAGACCGGGCCGGCTGCCCCGAAGGTCTTCGTGTTGAATCGGGCTGAGGAGGACGAAGCGGACTTTGCCGGCCGGACTGGCCTTGGTGATGAGCTCCATCATTTGGAGCAGGTCACGTTTGAATTTTTCCGGGCTATGATCGGTGCCGTAACGAGCGGGGTCCGGATTCAGAGCCGGATCATTATGCGCATAAGTCATGGCTTCGAGACTTGCGGCCATGCCGTAGCCGATGATGGCCACGGTCGGCTTCACGACCTCAAGCTGTTCCTTGAGGCTGTCGATGCCCTTGACGACAGGGTCAAAGCTGGCACGCGAGGCGCCAAGCGGGCTGTCGCCGCTGTAGCCCAAATTACGTACAGTGAATTTTTTGCCAGGAAATTCACGGCGCATCTTGGCTTCGATTTGGCCGTAATTATTTTCGCGCTCGATCAGCACATCGCCGATGAGCAGGACGCGATCGCCGTCATTGAGTGTAAGTACTGGGGCGGCCTTGAGGGGCGAAAAAAGGGCGACACCGGAAAGGATTCCTAAGGTCGCGAGGCTGAGAAGGCGAGGCATGGGGTAGATTGGATGGAAAAATGTCTCGGTAGCGAGGCGACTTTCGACCCCAGCGAACAATAATTGTTTCCTCAATCCCCAACCAAAAGGGCTCAATTAAGCGAAGAGAGGATTAATCGATGAAATCTGGCCACAGCGAACGGAACGCGAGTTGAGCTTCGCGGTCGGGCAAGTTGGGACGTTCGGGGTCCAGCAGAAATTTCAGCGGGAAAGACGGTTTGACGTGCAGGATGGTAATTGCGGAGCCGTCGATCTTGAAAACGGCGTACCAAGCGCCACAACCGATATCAAATAATCCGCCGTTACGACTGCGGAT
Organism: Verrucomicrobiota bacterium; assembly: GCA_037131085.1. Classification (GTDB taxonomy): domain Bacteria; phylum Verrucomicrobiota; class Verrucomicrobiia; order Opitutales; family UBA953; genus UBA953. Next base: position 10,318 of record JBAXRS010000037.1, read on the forward strand.
ACGACGGGTCCGGTGGGGGGTCGGGTCGCGGGTCAGGATTTCGAGCAGCCGGGTCCGGAAATCAATCAACCATTTTTTCCGCAACCAGGTCAGGTGCTCTTCGGCTTGAGCCGTAAATTCAACCTTGAAGGTAGGCGGTGCGGCCAGCGCGGCGTCCACTTCATCGATCCAGCCGGCTTTCGCTTCGGGGAAGGCATCGTAGGCCGGGATGTAGGGTTTGATATCAAAGATAGGAGTGCCATCCACAAGGTCGCAGGGGCCGAGGAGGAGTTTTCCTTTCTGCACGGCAAGCAGCTGCACGGGGGTGATGCCTAAAGGGTTGGGACGATGGGGAGAACGGGTTGCAAAGACCCCGCGGCGTTGGGCCGGACCCCGTGGCGGGAGGACTTGCGGGCGCCAATCCTTGTTGCGGTGAAACCACCAGATCAGCCAAATCCTTTCAAAGCCTGCTAAATCTTGCAGGGCCTTCTGATATTTATCCCCTGGCAGCATCTCCAAGATATTCGTCTCCGGCTTTTTCTCGTCGGGTTGGTGCCGGGCGTTAAATTTCAGAGCTTTCTCCGTGCGGATAAAGCCAATCGGTTTGATGGAAAGTTCGTCGGACAAGTTAAGCGAGGAGAATGCAAAGTATGGAGGGCGGGCAGGGCAGAGGACAAGAGGCGAAGCGAGGAAGCACGGTCGTAGGTTTTCCTCCTTTCCACCCTGCTTTAACGGCCTTAGCATTACTTTTCGACTATGGTTCCAGCCGTCACCAATCTCTCGTGCTATAAATTCGCTCCGCTCGAGCAACTTGAGGCATGGCGTGAGCGGCTCTTAGCGGCCTGCCAGGATCAGGGATTAAAAGGCACCATTTTATTGGCTCCGGAAGGGATTAACTTTTTTATTGCTGGTCCGGCCGCGCCATTGGAGACGGTGGTCGCCTTGATCCGAAGCATTCCAGGTTTGGCTGAGATCAAGCCAAAGGAGAGTCCCAGCCATAACCAGCCTTTCAAGCGGATGTTGGTTAAGGTCAAAAAGGAAATCATCGCCTTCGGGGTAGATGGCGTCGATCCGGCCAGGAAGCCCGCGCCCAAGATCTCAGCTCGTGAGTTGAAGGAATGGCTGGATGAGGGCCGACCTTTGCAACTTTTGGATACGCGTAACGATTACGAGGTCAGGCTTGGCACCTTCCGCGGTGCGATTATTCCGGGCATTAATAATTTCCGGGATTTTCCGGAGGCCGTGCAAAAGCTCGACCCCAGCCTAAAGGACCAACCGGTCGTGATGTTTTGTACCGGCGGCATTCGTTGCGAGAAAGCTGGCCCTTACATGGAACTCCAAGGATATAAAAACATCCTCCAGTTAGAGGGCGGTATCCTGAAATATTTCGAAGAAGTCGGCGGCGCCCATTACGAGGGTGAATGCTTCGTTTTTGATGAACGCGTCGGTGTCGACTCATCCCTGCACGAGACGGATTCAGTCCTTTGTTACAATTGCCAGATGCCTTTGCTCCCTTCGGATCTGCGGCATGAACATTACGTCTACGAGCAGAGTTGCCATCATTGTTTCAATGGTAAGCCCAAGGGTCGTGGCAATACGGCTAAGGTATAGGTTTAATTAATCCTACCAAGCCAATGCTTGCAATCCATACCACTCACCGCTGGGCAGCCGTGCGATCATTTCGGCTTCGTTGCTTGCAGAGAGGATTCCGCCGCGTACCAGCACGCCGGCTAAACCCATCTGATGGGCACCTAAAAGATCGTGCTCCGGGCTATCGCCGATGGCGATGACGGTTTCGAGGGACGGGTTGCCGGCGACACGCAAAGCGGTTTGGTAGATGTCGGGGTGGGGTTTACCGAAGAACCTTACCTTGGCTCCTAGCTTCGCAAGTTCACGACCGACCGCGCCAGCGGAGGGCCGGATACCTTGAGGGGTAAGCATTTCGAAATCAGGATTGCAGACTAAGATTTCCACGCCCCGTCGAGCGGCGGCGCTTAGTTCCTGAACCTGGGCCCTCCAATCACGATCGGGCTCTTGGCTGGCGGCGAGGATGATACCATCGGCATGGTCAGCCCTAACGATTGTAAAACCAAACGGATCGAAGCCGTAGTCATCGCCGACTTTTCCTGAAATGTGCACGCTCGCACCGCGCTTGAAACTGTCTCCGGCCGTTCCCTGTCGAATCGCATCTTGGGTAGCATCGCCCGAGGTGACGACGGCGTCGAAGTGTTCGGCATTGAAGCCGAATTTTCCTAAACGAGCGCGATTATGTTGTCCGGTCTTGGCGGAGTTGGAAAGCACGATGACCTTGCCGCCATTTTGACGGTAGAGGCGGAGTGCTTCAGCCGCTTTAGGATAAGGGGTCTGCCCGTCATGCATCGTCCCGAATTGATCGAGAAGAATCACCCGATAGTGCGGAGGGAGTTCGGAAAGTCCGTTGATGGACTGTAAACTTTTCATGGGTTGATCATTTTTCCCGTGAGACCCAGCCAAGCCAATCGGGCGGTTCCCGCGGCCGCTTCCTCGCTCCAGGATGGGAGCAAGGGCACCTTCAGGGCCTGGGCGCGTAGTTGCATCCAGGTTTTATTCTTCGAGCCGCCTCCGGCATGTCGTACAGTGTTGAGGGTTGGCCCGCCCCATTCGGCGAGGCGGGCATAACCTAAGCGTTCAACCTCACTGAAGCCCTCCAGGATTGCTTGCAGAAATTCGGCATCTTCGACCGGTCTGGGGCTTAGGCGTGGCATCAGTTGCGCGTCGGCGATGGGAAATCTTTCGCCGTTCGATGGGAGTGGATAATAGTCTAAGCCTAATAACTTTTCGGGGCGCATTTTGTCGTCGAGGTCTTCCAGTTGTTGCGTGCTGAAAAACGGGAGCAAAGTTTTACCTCCGCAATTTGAGGCACCACCGGCGAGCCATTGATCGCCTAAGCGGTGACTATAGATTCCAAACTGGGGAGCGAAAATCGGTTGGGAGCTCAGTAGTTTAAGAACGATGGTGGAACCAAGCGCCGTAGTGGCGTCTCCGATGTTGCAGGCGCCGCTGGCGAGGAAGGTCGCGCAACCATCGGTCGTGCCAGCTGCGATGATGATGCCTTCGGGGATACCGAGGGCGATGGCCGCCTGTGCCGAGACGTGTCCGATCGGCGTGCCGACCGGGACGACTTCAGGGAGCAGGCCCGGAGAGAGCCCGAAGCCGCGAAGCCAATCCGGCCAGTTGCGACTGACGGGATCATAGCCGGTCTTCAGGGCGTTATTCTCATCGGTCTGCCAGTTCGTGGCGCCGAGGCAGCCGTTGATCCAGTCGGCTTGGTGGATGATGCAGTGGACACGAGGCAGTTTGATCCAATCTAGTGCGCGTGCGGCCGGAGAGGTGGCGCCGTGTGCCGCACTTTCGCGAGGGGCGAGAGTCTTGATCTTTGCGGAGAGATCGCCGGTGTCTGCGTCATCATACATGCGGGCCGGGGCAAGCGGGTGATTATGGTTATCGACGGGTAGGATCGTGCCGGAGGTCGCGTCGACCGCGATGGCGCGGGCGGCAGATAGGTCGAGCTTCTGACCGAGTTCGTCTAAGGCCGTGCGACAACCATTCCACCAATCTTCCGGGGATTGCTCGCGCCGGGAACCCGTGGCCTTAGTGGTGGGCAGAGGCGCCGAACCTACTCCGAGAATCTTGCCGGAGGCGGCGACGGCGACGGCACGGACTCCGGAGGTACCGAGGTCGAGTCCGATGACAAAGCCGTGCATACGGAATTATTGAGGGACGGGGAACGACTGGGCAAGAAGCGATGCCAAGCACTCTTACTTTTACTTGGGATTCAACTCATCCCAACTCTTGAGGCCGCAGGTCTTCAGGTAAGGTTCGGCCGCGGCTTTCCATTCGGCAGTGCCGGCGGACTTGAAAAGAAACCAGATCGGGCGTTTCTGGTCGGGCTCCGAGATCGTCCCTGGCTTATTGCTCCAGAGTCCGAAGCGCAGGCCGTTTTCTAGGGAGTGGTCGACGTGGCGATGATAGTGGAAGGCGTCGACGGCATCGCCGAGGCGTATGACCTTTTCCCAGGCATACGCATAGGCCGCGGCCTGTTCGGTGAGTGCTTCGGGGCGTTGGGTGACGTCGAAGCCTTGTTCGGTGAAGCTGAGTCGGCGCGGTTTGCCGGCGTAGAGCATTTCGGGTGTCACCAGTTTCTTGGTGAGCACCTCGAGGTTCTTGAACGTCACTTTCGGCGTGTCGTCATTGAAGGATATTTTATCGAGCCACGTGCGTGGGTCGCGTAGATTCGAGGGGTAAGGATGGAAGGCCAGGTTCCAGTCGAAGTCGCCGCGTTCACGGGCGCGCTTCGCGAATAGTTCGAGCAGGGTGCGACCCGGGCAGGCTTGGAGCGGATCTCGATTATTCTTGGCCGTCCAGTTATGCTCCATCGAGAGATAGACGCGGGCGTTGGTCGAATGCTGGCGCAGGGATTCCCAGGCGAGGCGCACCTGATCTTCATATTGCGTGGCGACTTCTTCAACCGTCGCCGGACCCATCTGATGCCATTCATGGTGCGAGTTTACTTCGTTACTGACGATCCAACCCCAGACGCGTCCGTGCTTGGCGTCGGCGGCCGACCAGCGTTTGGCGATGAATTCGGTAAGCGCTTTGTAGCAAGCGCGTCCTTCGGGGGTGACCGTGTCGGAGGCCATCGTCATGCCTTTGATCGGATCGGCCTTCGGGTGGATGGTCAGTTTCCGGATGCGTTCGATGGGCGAGCGCACGGTGGTGATGATGAGCGTAACTACGACGCCCTTGTCGCTCAGGGGTTTAATCTGTCGGTCCATCGCCTCGACGCTCTTCTGGTTGATTGCGAACGTGAAACCATCGGCCGAGGTGGTGGGCTGGCCTGGCTTAGCTTCCTTTTCGGGGGAGAGCAGTGCGTTGAGTCTGAGGTTGAGGGTGGCGTGATGAATGCCTAGTTCCAGGGCGTCGGGAATCATCTGGACCTGGATGCCCTTGGGGCTGCTCGTGGTCGGGTAGGGGGCGGGGTCGGGCGCGGCGGACGCCGTCAGAGAGATGCACATGCAGGCGAGAAGCAGAAGTTGCATTACCGGGAGACAGGTTGGCGTAAGGAAGGTTTCAATCGTAAAGGTTGCCGATTGACCGACGAGGACTCGCCCTCATTAATCTTCATAACCCCATGCGATTCCTAGCACTTCTTCTTTGCCTGGTCGGCGGCCTCCTGTCCGCCGCTCCCGTCAAGCAACCGAACATCGTGTTCATCTTCTCCGATGACCACGCCTATCAGGCCATCAGCGCCTACGGCGATGCCCGTAAACTCAATCAGACCCCAAATATCGACCGACTCGCTAAAGAAGGCATGCGCTTCGATCGGGCCTTGGTCACGAACTCGATTTGCGGCCCCAGCCGTGCCGTGATCCTGACGGGTAAGTATTCCCACCTTAACGGGTTTTATAACAATACCAATTCGGTCTTTAATGGCGAACAGTTGACCTTCCCTAAGCTTCTCCAGAAAGCCGGTTACCAGACCGCGATGGTTGGCAAGTGGCATCTGGGTACCGACCCGACTGGTTTTGATTTCTGGCAGGTGCTTCCAGGACAAGGTGTTTACTATAATCCGCCCATGAAGACGGTCCAAGGAACGATCCAGACCGAGGGTTATGTGACGGACGTCATCACGGACACTTCGTTGGGTTGGTTGAAAAACCGGGACAAGAAAAAACCTTTCATGCTGATGTGTCAGCAAAAGGCGCCGCACCGCGAATGGGAGCCAAACATCAAGGACCTTAATTTTGATAACGATCGCGTCTATGCCGAGCCTCCGTCGCTGTTTGATAATTACGCCAACCGCGATAAGGTCGTGGGCGAAAATGATATGACCATCGAGAAGACCATGGTGCCAAAGGATCTCAAACTGGTGCGACCGCCGCAATTAAGCGAAGCTCAGGCCAAGGTCTGGGATGCCTATTACGAGCCCCGCAATGAGGCCTATCGTAAGACTGACCCCAAGGGGGCTGACCTCGTGCGCTGGCGCTATCAGCGTTACATGCACGACTATCTGGCGTGCGTAAAATCCGTCGATGACAGCGTCGGTCGCGTCCTCAAATACCTCGAAGACGAAGGCCTCGCGGAAAATACCATTGTCATCTATTCTTCCGACCAAGGTTTCTACCTCGGCGAACATGGTTGGTTCGATAAACGCTGGATCTTCGAAGAATCCGTCCGCACGCCCTTATTGGTTCGTTGGCCCGGAGTGGTTAAGCCTGGCTCGACGAGCAAAGCTTTGGTTTCGAACGTGGATTACGCCGCGACTTTCCTGACGATGGCCGGCGTGCCCGTGCCAGCGGAGATGCAGGGTAAGAGCCTTACCAACATCATGGCCGGTCAAGAGCCTGCCGACTGGCGTAAGGAATTCTATTATCACTACTACGAATACCCTTCGCCGCACCACGTCTCGCCGCATTACGGCATTATCACCGATCGCTATAAGCTGGTCCGTTACTATGGTCATGGCGAAGAGCGTTCGGATCTTTTCGACAGCGAGAAAGACCCACTAGAATTAAAGAGTTTCTTCGGTCAGAAGGACTACGCCGACGTCCAGGCCGACCTTGAGGTCCGGCTCAAGCAGCTTCGCGAAACCTTGAAGGTGCCAGCGGTCGACGACCCGATGGCCACCGGTGAAAGAAAGCGGAATGACGCCAACGGGCAGGGTGGTAAGGGCAAAGGAAAGGGCGGCCAGAAAAAAGCCGCTCCTGAAGCTGCTAAGTAGTCCTCCGTTATTCTCCAGCCTTAGCCGCGGCCTTCTTGCCCTTAGCCTTGCCGGCATTATCAGCGGCAGGGTCGTAGGCTGGGTTGGTAGTCGGAAATTGGGCGTCGACGGATTTCAGCCAAGCATCGAGACGGGAGCGTAAGGCTTTGGCCCGATCAGGCTCAGTGACAGCCAAATCCTTGGTCTCACTGACATCGGTTGCGACGTTATACAGTTCGTCGCGACCGTCTTCGTAAAAGTGAACGAGGCGATAGTCCCCGCTGCGGATGGCGCTGTAGGGGGTGGCGCCTCCGGGGTGATAATGCGGGTAGTGCCAGAAGATCGTGTCGCGGTCAGGCTTGGCCCCAGATTTTAACAAGGTGGCCAAGCTGTTGCCGTCGATTAAGGATTGGAGAGGTTTGATGCCGGTCATCTCCAAGACTGTAGGGTAGATATCGATGGAGATTGCTGGCGTCGGCTCGAGGGTGCCAGCTTTGGTGACGCCGGGCCAGAGCATGATGAGCGGCACGCGAACGCCCCCTTCGTAGGCCGAGCCCTTACCCGCGCGCAGGGGACTATTATCGGTCGTGCCGATGAGCCCACCGTTATCGCTCGTGAAAATGATGATGGTCTGCTCATCGATTTTTAGGCGCTTTAAGGCGGCGCGAATCGTGCCCATGGCGTCATCAACGCTTGAGATCAAGGCGGCATAGGTCGCGTTCTTCTGCTTTAGATCCGTGGTATCTTTGGCTTTGAATTTAGCTACGACCTCGGGCTTGCCGGCGATGGGTTGGTGAACGGCGTAATGAGGCAGATAGAGGAAGAACGGTTTGGCCTTATTGGCCTCGATGAATTTGACGGCTTCGTTGGCTTCGCGGTCGGTGAGGTATTCGCCGACCGGGCCATCCGTGAGCGTGGGGATTTTGTAGGG
>JBAXRS010000038.1:0-16919 GCA_037131085.1 Verrucomicrobiota bacterium
TCTCGGGATTATCCTTATGCTTCTCGCGGATATCCTGCATCGGCTTGGCGAACTTTTGCATCTTCTTCGCGGCCTTCTGTTGCGTGGAGGTCAGCGGCCAGGTGATCACTTTGATCAAAATCGTCAACACAACGACGGCCCAACCCCAAGCCCAATTACCACTCCAAGCCAGCAACCAATGTACGCCACCCAAACAGGCTAAGAGTAACTTACAGATCGCACCAAAAGAAATGAAGCCAAGCAGTTTGGAGAATTGCAGGACAGAAACCTGGCTATCCGGCAGCGCCGCCAGACGGGCATATTCCTTGGGGCCGACGAAGAAGTCGCCTTCGACGTATGAAGATAAATCGGCCCCCAGCGGCGACTCCCAGGACGTAAAGGCCTGCACCCCACGCTTGCCGCCATCAAATTCGACCGGGCGCACCCGCACGTCAGTCCGCACCCCACGTACCGCTGGATCTGCCCGGACAATTGAAGCGAAGAACTGGTTGCCAGAAGCCACCCAAGCGAGGGGCTTAGCCACGGAGGCAACGGGGTGCTCGGCCTCAGCCTTGTGTGCACCTAAGCCGAAGAGGCCGTTTGAATCCGTAAAAACATCAAGGCCTACGCGCGTAAGCTCATCGCCATCGGAAGCGAGCACGGACAGGAATTGATTGGCCGAATCACCGACGGTTGGACGCCAACAGCCCGTCGAGACCCAAACTCGGGGCGCCGGAACGCCTGCCGTCGCCGGGATGACCTTAGTCGAAAACCGCAAAGAGTAAGGCTCAGTATTTTCAACATCCTTGGCGGCGAAAGAGTAGCTTCGGATGACCTTTGAGCCGTCAGCCAAAGTGCCGACCAGGGTGATCGCATTCGCCACTTCCGGGGTCTGAACCTTGAACTCGGAGTGTAGAACATCCATCGACTTCGTAATCGGATTCTGGACCGCCAACGTGAGAGCAGATTCACTATTCCCCTGATTAAAGAAAACCCGGTCGTGTTTTTCGACATCAGCGTATTCATGAATCAACTCGACTTTCTCCACCGCACCCCCGCGGCTCGTAAAGGTCACACGGATTGCGCCATTCTCTCGGACAAAACGCTGGGCGGTAGTAGCCTCCACGGCCTGACCCGTGATGCCGGAAGCGACCAGGGCTGGGACCGTCTTAGCCACCGCCTCAACAGGCGTACCTGGGCTAACCGCCGCGGCCACGGGGGCCTTGCCGGCTGGCGCAGGTGCTGGCTTCGTGAAGAAGAAAAGAGCGAAGGCGCCGACCATGCACGCCATACCCAGAAGGAAGTTTTTGCGATCCATAGAAAAAGAGAACGCTGGCGTAAGGAAGCCGCCGACAAGGCGCAAGGCACAAGGCGACCTAAGCCCTATTTAATGGCGATTATACCATCAAAAGGCTCTCAATTAAGCCTCGCAGGCGAAGCCTAGGAGCCGGGCTTGGTTACCGGCAACTTAGCCAACTCCAGCGGCAGACTATCGGCCGCATAGGTCGGAAAGGTTAATTCCAGCAGCGAGACGAAAGGGGTCGTAAATTTTGCCTGCCCGCCAGATCGATCGACCAGGGTCGCCACTGCTACCGCCTCAGCCCCGTGGGCCTTTAAGATATCGAGGCATTCCTGCACGCGCCCACCCCGTGTCACGACGTCCTCTGCGATCAAGACTCGCTCGCCCGGGCGGAAGGTAAAATTCCGCCGTAAGACCAAACGGTCATTCTCTTTTTCCGCAAAAACAAACCTCACGCCGAGCTGGCGGGCAACTTCCTGCCCGACCACCAAGCCGCCAATGGCTGGAGCCAGCACGGTATCACAAGGGTATGCCATCAGTTTGGGCTTAAGCAGCTCGATGAGACGCGTGACCTTGTCCATATATTGGCACACCTGAGCACATTGGAAAAAATGCCCGCTGTGCAGCCCAGATCGCAAAAGGAAGTGCCCCTGCAACAAAGCCTTGGAATCCCGAAAAATCTGGAGGGCCTCTGCTTGGGTCGAACTCATAGATGAAACTAAGGTTTAAAAGACAAAATCGGCCAAGGGCGAGACGATAGCATAGACCAAGCCCCCCAACAAAGGTTCGACCACGCACGCCCCCTCAGCCATCTTAACCCATCCGACGACCCACATGGAACCTACTGCCCCCACCCCCCAAGCGACCAAAGCCCGCAGGCTCATCATTGCGATTGCCGCGATCCTCATCGTCGCCCCCTTTGCCGTCTTTTTCTGGAAGACCAAGCCGGCCATCATCAATCCATCCGAAGTCAGCGCGATGGTCTGGATCCCAGCCGGAGAGTTCACCATGGGCAGCGATAACGCGGATGAAAAACATAACGAAGAAAAACCCGGGCACGCCGTCCAGGTGAAGGGACTTTGGATGGACGTCACCGAAGTGACCAATGCGCAGTTTAAAGCCTTCGCTGATGCCACCGGCTATCTCACGGACGCGGAAAAGAACCTCGATCCGCGAGACTTTCCTAACGTTCCTTCCCCCGAATACCTCAAAGGCGGTTCACTCCTCTTCAAACACACTTCCGGCGTAAATCCCTTTCAGTGTGGCGTCGGCGACTTGCCTTGGTGGAATTTCACCGTCGCGGCAACGTGGCGTCAACCGGAAGGTCCCGGCTCGTCGATCAAGGAGCGCATGAACCACCCGGTTATTTGCCTGACCTATAAAGACGCCCAAGCCTTTGCCAAGTGGGCAGGCAAACGTCTCCCCACCGAAGCCGAATGGGAACACGCCGCACGCGGTGGCTTAAAAGATAAAAACTATACCTGGGGCGACGAAGAACGTCCCAACGGCAAATACATGTGCAATCACTGGCAGGGGAAATTCCCCGCCACCGACTTGGCTTCGGATGGCTTTAATTATGTCGCACCCGTAAAATCCTACCCGCCCAACGGCTATGGCCTCTACGATATGGCAGGCAATGTCTGGGAGATGTGCGAAGATTGGTACGGCATCGACTGGTATGCAAAATCCGCCAAATATAATCCCGTGGGCCCAGCTATCGGCCATGACCCGGAAGGCACCGGCTACGGCCAGCACGTCATCCGCGGCGGATCATGGCTCTGCGACGAGGCTTATTGCTTCCGTTACCGTGCCACTGCCCGTCAAGGCCTCGACACCTTGACCTCGACGAACCATGTCGGCTTCCGTTGCGTCTCGGACAAAGCCGGTCCCGCTGGCAAGTAAGCTTACTTTTTTTCCTGATAGTCTAAGTCTTTGCCAAAGGTCTCTTCCATCGTCCAAAGGGCGATGAAAGCAGCGCCGAAGCAAATCAGGCCAAGGATTGCCCCTGCCACCGATGGCACGACCCGCGCCTGATTCAAGGGCATAGCCAAAAACGTGAAAAGGAAGGTCAACGGGACCAACGAACCACGGGCAAAGTTAGGCACCGTGGTCGCAACGGTGGCCCGCAGGTTCGTGCCAAACTGCTCGGCCGCAATCGTCACGAAGAGCGCCCAATAGCCCATACCGAGGCCCATGAGGAAAATAAGCCGGTAGTAAGCGGTAGAAGTCCAGCCCGATGTCCCGAAGAGATACACGCCGACGCAGCCGAGACTGAACAGGAGGAAAACCAGCACGACCTTCTTGCGGGAACGAAGCAGCTGACTCGCAATGCCACTGGCCAGGTCGCCGAAAGTAAGCCCGAGATAAAAAGCGGCGACGGACCAGTTATCCTTAATCGGCTCGCCTTGGACCCCCGCGGCAGGCGCAAATATGGTAGAGGCCCGCTGCACGAGGATTCCAATCATGAACCAAGTCGGCAGGCCAATCAGGATACAACGCAGATAGCGACCGAAGCGTTCGCGGCTGGAGAATAGCGCAAAAAAGTTGCCGCGGGCCACGGAGCCGACTTCCGCATGCTCTTTTGCCTGATGATACATGCCGGACTCTCGCACCCCGACCCGCAAAGCCAGCAGCATCAGACCCAATCCGCCCCCGATGAAATAACTCATGCGCCAGCCCTCGACCGTCGTGCCGAAAAGACCTCCGACCACGCGGCCGATATCGCTGACATGATCTGCCATAAAGCCAGCAACCACCGCGCCAAAGACGCCGACGGTAGCGACTAGGGCCGTACCATAACCGCGACGTTCCTTCGAGAGCGTTTCGGAGACGAGCGCAATACATCCGCCCAATTCACCCGCCAAACCAAGACCAGCAATGAATCGCCAAGTGGCATAAGCCTCAAAGCTATGCACCATGCCATTGGCGATATTCGCGATGGAATAAAGCAGGATGGATCCGAACAACGTGGTCAACCGCCCCATCCGGTCCCCAAGGATACCAAAAAGAATTCCCCCGATAAGCATACCCATCATCTGCCAAGAAAGCAGATCCTGATACCAAGCGGCTCCGCTGATCAGATGCCCGAGACCGAGGCTGGTAAGGCTATCCTTCCGAATCGTCATGAACAGCGTGAGGTCGTAAATATCTACGAAATACCCCAAGGCCCCAACGATGACCGCCGGCTGAACAAGGTCACGCCAGAGCGGACGCTGATTGACGGCAGAAATAGGGGACTCGCGCATGGGGAAAGGCTACGCCTTCAAACCATGCAGGTTCGCCATCGAAATACCAGACAGCATTGCGCCCGTGACCCCAAGGAATCCTTGGTCCGTTCCTATCAGGAAGAGATTTGTCAGATCCGTCCGACCATCGCGGCGTTTCACCGGCGAACCGTAAATCGCCCCGTTCAAATGCCCGGTAAACTTGCGAACCGTGCGCGGGGTAAAGACATCGGTCGACGTCAAGGCCGCATCATGCGCCCCCTCTGAAATCGCGGGTAAGTGTGCCCGGGCGACGCGATTAAGGCGGCCGCACCACTCCAGCTTACGGGCTTGATACTCGTCCTCGGGCAAAGCGCACCAGGCGTCGTGATTGGCCAGAGCGGTGACACGCAGCCAGCCCTCATCCAGCGCCCGGCCCTCGCCGTAATGATAATTATTCGGAATGCAGATTACTCCGGAACGGGGATCGACGAGTGATGCCGGCGAGCGGTAAGTAAAGCGCTCATCGTCGCAGAAGAAAATAATCGTGTCCTGCCATTTGAAATTCTGAAATGCGGCGGGCTCATAAGTTGCGATAGTTTCGGCATAGCCCAGGCGTCCAATCTCCGAAGCTCCTACCTGCGGCAAGACATCCGAGCGCAGACGCTGCGTCTCCACGGCTCCGGCCGATGAGTAAATCGCCTCCGCGGTTACTTCCGTGCCGTCATCTAACTGTAAGGCTGCCACACGACCCGCCTTAACCTCCATCGATTTTACCCCGCACTTCATGCGACGCTCCACCCCGTGCTCGCGACAACGATCCAGGAGAATGCGCACGACTTGACGGACTCCAATAAACGGCCGCGCAAAACCCTCGCGGAATAGCGAACGCCACATCACGGCGAACTGCGATACTTCGATATCATCCTCGAGCGCGCTGCCATAGAAACAGGTGGGGAGGAGCAGCATGTCGCGCAGCCACGGGTCGCCGAGACGTTCATCGAGCAAAGCCCGCGCCGAGCCGCCATGCGCCTGCAGCGCCGCTTCATCAAGGCCCGTAATCCAGGCATCTAAATCGCGGAACCGATCGACTGATTTCGGAAATTCGGTCGCCACATCGGCCAATAAATCATCGTAGCGATTATTAAGACGAAGGTTTTTTCCAGCCATGGAGACCTTTGATCCGAATTGCGGGCATAAGTCTAATTCTTCGCGTCGGATACGCAATTGACGCATCAGCTTGACCAGCGGAGCACCCTTTACCCCCTCCGGAACCCAATTAGTTAGGGCATGCAGGCCGACATCATACTTACGGCCACCCTTGGCATAGAAAGAATTCAAGCCTCCCGGGGCGTTGTGACGTTCCAGGACCAACACGCGCCGATCGTACATCGCTAGCCGAACGGCAGCGGCCAAACCCGACATGCCTGCTCCGATGATAACAGCGTCGTAATGATTCTCGGCGGGAGTCACGGATTCACTGTCGGGGAGGCTGGCGAGAGGTCAAGCGGAGGAATCAAAGCGCTGTAATGCGTAGGACTTCTTCAGCCGCCCGCGAAACTTGCGCCGGCGTAATCCGTGCGAGGGCGCGGTCCATGCGTGCAAGATAATCCTGCCGAGCTTCTCCTTCAAAATGCGCCGTGTCGATGCGTACCACTCGGTTAATGGTCCCCCAGGGGCGGGCACGGGCATAGTCCGAAGGTCCGAAAACACCGACCACAGGAGTGCCCACGGCCGCCGCCAATTGCAAAACGGAGGAGTCCGCGCCCAAGAATATCCGCGCACCTTGGATGAGTTTGGCCACTTGTGCAAAGCGTAGCCGACCGGCCGTAGACATCGCCACCGGACCGATCAGGCCGCACAAAGCTTCCGCCATAATCCGTTCTTCACCAGCGACCCCCGCTGAAACCACAATGCGATCGACCGCATAATTACTGACGAGATCGCGAGCCACGGAGGCCCACTTATCAATTTCCAAAATTCGCTCCGGTCGCGACGACCCAGGGTGTATGACCGCATAACGCCGTTCTTCGACCAAAAGACCGTGCTCCTGCATGCGGGACGGCGCAAACCACATCGCCGGCGGCTCGGCATGAAAATCTAAAGCCTGAGCCATCACTTCATGATCGCGCGCCGCCTCATGGGGATCGACGGCGGTGCCAAAAACTTCGCGGTGATAAAACGGACGCAATAAGAATGAGGCATGCCCCGCACAGACACGCTTACCTGCCCCGCTTAAGGCTACCAAGTGCAACGCCCGGGGATGTCCGCCCAAAGCGATGGCCAGGTCGAAACGCTGCCGACGCAGGTGGGCGATGACGGAGAATAGGCCTTGCGAGGGATTAACCCCCAGAACCTCGACGACGGGCGGGCAACCCTCGAGCGCGGGCTCCGAATCAGGCAGCGTAACAAAAGTGAATGTCGCGCCAGGGTGGCGCTCGCGGATTGAACGCAAACCCGCTGTCGCGGCCAACGCGCCGCGGAGTCCGGAGAATTTTACAACCAAGATACGCACCTTAAGCGAGGCCCTTGGATTGGTTATCCCACAAGCGACGGAAGAGCTCAGAGGAACGGTAGACTTCCTCGCGCGAGCCATCCGCTACGATATAACCAGCGTCAAAAACTAAGACACGGTCCACATCTCGGATCGTACTAAAACGGTGGGCCACAATCAATGTCGTCCGTCCTTTCATCAGGAAGGAAAGCGACTGCTGGATGCCGCGCTCCGTTTCTGTGTCCAAGGCTGAAGTGGCCTCATCTAAGATTAAGATAGGCGCGTCTTTCAAGAAAGCCCGGGCGATGGAGATGCGCTGGCGTTGGCCGCCGGATAGACGCGAGCCGCGTTCTCCCACGCGGGTTGCAAACCCCTCGGGGAAGGATTGAATGAAGTCTGAAGCCCCAGCTAATTTCGCCGCGGCCAAGACTTCCGCATCGGTGGCGCTCGCGCGTCCTAAGCGGATGTTCTCCATGATGCTTTCATTAAACAAAACGGGCTCCTGGGAAACCAAGGCGATATTAGCCCGTAAATCAGCTTGCCGAACTTCCCTAACATTCAGCCCATCGACCTTAATCAAGCCCTGCTGGGGGTCGAAAAACCGCGGAACTAAGTTAACGAAAGTGCTCTTACCAGCTCCACTGGGCCCAACCAGCGCCACCGATTGCCCGGCGGGAATCTGTAGCGTGAGCGAATTAAGGATGACTTCCTCACCATAAGCAAAAGTGAGCCCCTCAAATGCGATGGCTCCGCGCACCCGGGCAAGCGGCTTAGCCTCTGGCAGATCCGCGACATCGATAGGGGCGTCGAGAACCTCTTCCAGGCGCGAAAGTCCTGACTCTGCCATGGTGATCAGATTATTCATCCGGCCCAATTTCTTAATCGGGTCATAGGCGATATAGATCGCAGTGATAATCGTGATTAAATCCTGGTACTGCATCCCGGCACCCGCCCCAAACCAAACCGCCAACGCAATGCCACAGGCGGAAACCGCCTCGAGCAAAGGCGAGAGAGACTTATCGTAACGCGCCAACTTGGCCTGCATCCGCAAGCCCTCCCGACTGCATAAGCCAAAGCGCTCCATCTCCCGCTGTTGCAACCCATACGCCCTGATCTCCCTCGGAGATTGCAGATTTTCGACGACGATGCTATTCAGCCCAGCCGAACTGGAAAGGGCGCGGGCCGCACGAGATTGCAAAGCCTGACCGATAGCCCGAACCAGGAAAACCGAAACCGGGACGACGCCAAGGCAGAGCAGGAACCATAAGCCGCCAGGCATCGTGAAGCATTTCCAGAGAACGACCGCCAAGGCACCCACGAGCGTGAATGGCTGGATGATCAAATCCGTCGAAACATCCACCAAGACCAATCGTACCGATTGCACGTCGCCGGTGAGACGCTGCATCAGGTCTCCGGTCGGGATCTTCCCGAAAAATCCGAGATGCATCCTTTGCAACTTATCGAAGACCGCCAAGCGGACCGACTCGACGACCCGCAATCCCGCAAGGTTGATCAAAAAGCTGGCGAAAAATTGCGCAATGCCACGGACGACGAAAACAATCGGCAGGAAGGCGACCGCAAAGAGTACTTCGTAGCCCTTGGGCAGGAAAAGCGGCCCCCAGCCCGTCCATTGGGGAAAGGAAAGTAAGGGCGCGGCACGCTCAGCGGCCGAGCCAAAGGCCAAAGGCAAGACCTTCCCGATCAGAAAGGGGATGCCGAGGGCTTGCGAAACACCGTAAAGCAAGCCGAAGAAAATCGCCAAAGCCAACAAGCCGCGACTTCCCTTCAGGTGAGGAATGTAGATCTTATGACGCCCCTTGAGCACCTTGCCAGCGTGGCGGAGACCCCCGCCAGAGGAAACACCAAAACTCTCTTATTTCCGTTTAGGGAAAGTGACGGAAAGCGCGACCGCCACGGCCAGCACCAAGCCGATGATCGCCAGAGAGACCTCGGTCGGGATGTGCACCCGCCCGTCGTGCTTCAATCCGTCCGGCACCCAAGCAGCAATTTGTCCCGTTGGCTGACCGAGGCTGGCGCACCACGGGAAAATCATCTTAACGCCTATGAAAACAAGGACAAAGGATAGAGCGGGCTTAAGGAAGCGAAACAAGTGCATAAAGCCGGCGATTGCAAAGTACATCGAACGTAGGCCCATGATGGCAAAAATATTCGATGTGAAAGCAATGAAGCGTTTTTCTTCGATGGCCATTTCGGGAGGCAAAATCCCCAACACGGCCGGAATGGAATCTACCGCGAAAAGCAGGTCCGTACCTTCGATGACCAAAAGCACGACAAATAACGGCGTGAAAAGGCGCTTCCCGTTTTCGAAAACCCAGAAAGCGTTACCATGCAGACGAGGGGTCAAAGGGAGTACCTTGCGAGCCAGCCGGACGATGAAATTCTCGTCGACCCCCTTTCCTCCCTCCTCATCGTTGGTGAAGGCCAGTTTTATTCCGGTAAATAATAAGAACGCCCCGAACAGCGGCAGCAAAATCGCGAAACGGTCCACCGCGGCGACTCCGACCATGATGAAGACGGCGCGCATCATGACCGCGCCGATGATACCCCAGAAAAGTACCCGACGCTGAAGAGATTCGGGAATATTGAAATGGGCGAAGACTAAGATGAAGATGAAGAGGTTATCGACCGAGAGGGCTAACTCCAAGACGTAGCCCGCCGCAAAAAGTTCCGCGACCTCGGAACCTCTCCAAGCAGAAAGCAGGAAGCCAAAACCTACTGCCAAACTAAGCCAGACCACGCACCAAGCCACGGCCTCTTTAAAAGTTGGCGTCTGGTCCTTCTTGTTGAATACGCCCAAATCGATCGCGAGGATTGCCGCCACAAACGTCAAGAAAACCAGCCATGCCCAGCCCGGGATGGTCAAGGGCACCTCGGCGAACAAACGAAATGTAATCACCCCATCAGAACTTACCAGAAACCCCACCCTGTCAAGCCCCTCACGACCGATGCAGGCTTGCCCGTGCGAACTAATCCCTCATTAAATCGACCCCGCGTCCCCGTAGTTCAACGGATAGAACACTGGTTTCCTAAACTGGTAATGCAGGTTCGATTCCTGCCGGGGACAACTCTTTAGCGCTTTAAACGATACCCCTGAATGCGAGTACTAGAAGTCCGGCGGTAAATCGACTGAACGTCGGCGATCGTCATCAGCGCCCAAGGAGCCAGAATGCTATCACCGTTCTTGGTCAGAACGATATCGTCCGCGATATAGACACAGGTGTGCAGGCCTTCGCCATTATCGATGAAGCACAGTACGTCGCCGAAGTGATAAGGCGCTTCCATCGCCGTATAATTCTCCAATAAGTGAGCGGCGGCTAACCGGGTATCCAGGAAATAATCCTTGGGGGTGATATTGAAGAAATTCAGCGAGGTCCAATGGCAATCCGGAAACCGACCTTTGAGCCCTAATTCCATTTCTGGAAAAGTGTAAGCCCGTTGACGCATCAGGGAGGGAAGGAAATGCGTGATGTCGACCGTCTGCGGAGCGCGCCGTGAAGTGATGGCATTGATGAACGTCAATCGTGGAGCATCCACCTGACCGGCGGTCCAATATTCCAGGAATTGCTTACGGTCCGTCTTCAGCGGTAGCTTCAATTCCACGATCAAACTACGGACCCGTGTCACCGTGCGAAAAATATTCAAGACTTCATCGGAATTTTTCGCCAAGGTGAGTAAGGCTGCGATATCACTAAAGACGATCGCGTCTCCGCGCCGCCATACCAGCTGCCGAAAGAGCGTCCGCTGTTCCTCGTTCAATTCGGCATCCATCAGCCACTCATCGATATGCCCACCTAAGATGTAGACCGGGTCGCGCTGATATTCGTTGGCAGCTGATTTAGCTAGTTCGGTATAAAGGGCACTTCGCACCTCGGGTGAAAGTGACTTCAAATCCTCAACCTCCGGATGCAGGACGACCGTATTACCGTTCGCCTGCGATCGACCCGAAGAGAACAAACGCGTCACGATCTCTGCTTGGACGCCTATCCTCGCCAACAAGGCGCGCACAGATTGCTCCGTCGTCTGCTCGAAGGTCCACCGCGTCACGGAATTAGGCTTCGCCACCGCCGCCAGCAGCGAATCTGGGGCCGCTAAGTAAACCGTATGTACTTCCAGCTCACCCCACGGGCCGGGCCGAGCCATCCATGAAGCCTCCATCGGCTTGGTTTCCGACGCCCAGAGTCCGCAATTAAGCATTAGGCAAAGAATGAACTTTACTGCTTTCACACCTTTTTAACATCATCAATACCGTAAAGTTCCAACCTAAATATTTTAGTTATTTATTCCGAAACCGTCCGCTTAATTTCAAATTAATGTGCACGGCCTGGCTTCCCGAAATTGTCTCCGATTGCAGTCGCTTCGGTCACGAGTCAGCGACATCCGGGCGTCGAGCTTGACTCGCGGCCATTCGTCAAAGGGACGAAGCGCCTCCCGACACCGTCAGGTAATGCCATTAAATCCCAATAAAAACCCTAAAATAATCGGTTCGGCATTTCGCATTGTAGCAACGGGGCTTTAAGAGCAGAGATAGGAGCAACCTTTCTACCGTGCCACCGCGTCCAAAATCAGTCAAGAAACCTGCCGCCCCACGCGGTCGATCCGCTTCCAGTACCAACCGCCGACCTAAGCCGCGAGCGCCTCGTCAAGAAACCGCGGGCTCCACGTCGACGCCGGAAGCCGCCCGGGGACAAAAAGACCAGCGGATTGGGATTCTGATCGATGCCGATAACGTTTCGCACCAACACCTGCCCACCTTACTACGTTTCGTCGGCACCACTCCCCTCTCTTGCGCCCGGGCTTATGGCGATTTCAACGGTCGGCTGAGCGGCTGGCGCGCAGCCGCCCTGGATTGGCCCGCCCTCGAGCTCGTGGATCAGCGCAGCTATACGCCGGGGAAAAATGCGGCTGACATGCGCCTCACCATTGACGCCGTGAAGCTCATGGCTGGAGCCGAGCCGCCGACCACCTTGGTCTTTGTCACCAATGACAGCGATTTCACGCCGGTCGTCGAAGACGCCAAGCGCCTTGGCGTCCGCATCGTTGTCATGGGCGAACGCACCCACAAGGCCTTGCGTTCGACGGCCCATCACTACCTCAACCTCACCGAGTTACGTGACCGCTTGGACCAAGAACAGCGTACCAAATCTGATCCGCGAGCTGCCCTGACGCTCTTGGCTCAAGCCATCCGGGAGCTAACTCCGAAGTCCAAGACCGAAGTCACCGCCTTACTCGATCAGTTCGATAAACTTTTGCCCGAAATTATTTTTGCCGAAGCCCCCGCTCGTCCCACTCGCGAACCACGGACAGCCCGCGAACCCCGAGCCCAGCGCGAACCGCGGCCCCAACGTGAGCCTCGCCGACCAGCAGAACCCTCTGGCCAAGATTATCGCGACAACCCTAATCTCACACCCGCCCAACAGGCCGCCGGCAAAGCTGAAGCTGACCACCGCCGCCGCGAGTTACTTTCACGCCGAGACATCATCGAAGCCCTCGTCGATGTGGCTACGGGGCTCGCGCCACCCGGCGAATGGCTGAAGGTCGAAATCATCAAGAAATATTTGGTTCAAGAATACCCCGGACTCGAGCGCGACGCTCCGCGCTACGCCAAGTTTTACCGGATGCTCGAAGATACCGGCTGCTTCGAAGTCGACCTACGCGGCTCGACGGTCATTGCGCGGTTAAAAGAGTAAAGGTTTAATTGCCAATCGTTCGGGCCAAAAAGGCCTGCGTGACTTCCGTCAGCTCGGGCTTATTCGAGGTGCTGCTCACTTCTGCGCCGTTGATCACGCCTGTGCGCTGCCAACTCTTACCCTTGGGGTGAAGGTCGAAAGTGTGCGGAGCGCCCTCGACCACGACATATTCGTGAGGCACCTTCGCCGCCCGCAGGGCTTTAGCCATATCATCCGATTGGGCGATATCGACCGTCGTGTCAGCTGTGCCATGGAGAATCAGCACCGCCGGGTCCTGGGGGTCGCATTGCAATTCCGGCAGGTAGGAATTCTGCTCGGTAGCGGGTACGCCTGGGACATCGCCTTTGCCGTGCTTGGAAAAATTGACCACACCATACATGTCGATGACGGCCGAGACCTTGGCAGAAAATTTAGCAGACGTATCGCCACCGGGGCCCGACTTGTCATCGGACAAGCCGACCATGAGTGCGAGATAGCCGCCCGCCGAGCCGCCGGCGACGCCGATCTTATCGGGATTCACGCCGAGCGCAGTGGCATGCGCCCGCACCCAGCGCACCGCATTACGGCAATCGGAGATGTTCTGCGGCCAAACACCGGGGGCCGACTTAGACCCTAACTTATAATTACAACTCACGACCACATAACCAGCCCGACACAGATCCGCACTGACGCTCGCCGAACGATACTCAGCTTTATCGCCTCCGGTGAAGCCGCCGCCATGGATGAAGACGACAGCCGGCCGATCTTTGCGTACCGGACCAGAAGGGAAATAGAGGTCCAGCTTCTCCATGCGATCAGCACCGAGGAAGAGGACGTCGCTCAGGCGAAAGACTGGATTAGGCATCTCCATGGTATGCGGGTGGGCATAGGCTTCGGCGGCGAGAGCGGGCACCTTGGCTACTTCGACTCTCTCACCAGGCTTCGCCAGCTCGCGGATATTAAGCTTGGAAGTATCAGCGGCAGACAGAGAAGCTGCGACGACGAGAAGGAGTAGCGGACGCATCAAGGGGGTGTAGAAAACTTCTACCCCGCCCTTGAAGGCAGTCAACGCGTCAGCCACCAACTCAAGCCAAAGCGTAAGCATAACCATCGACGATGGCGCGGAGCGATGCCTCGACGAGGTTTTCGCTCACACCGACCGTCCCCCATGACGTCTTTCCGTCCGAGGAACGGATGACCACGCGGGTTTTGGCGGCCGTACCATCCGCGCCGCCTAAGATGCGCACTTTATAATCCACCAGACTGACCTTGGCGATTTTCGGGAGGGATTTCACCAAAGCCGAACGCAAAGCCTGGTCGAGCGCATGCACGGGCCCGTCGCCCTCCGCCACCGTGAGCGACTCCTTGCCACCGACGCTGACCCGCACCACGGCTTCACAGTACGCCGAGCCCTGAGCCCCGCGAGCAGTGACATGATAAGACATCACTTCAAACGGAACGGTCTTCGTCTTGCCTAAGTGACGGCGCAACAGAAGCGCCAGCGAGGCTTCCGCGTCTTCGAAGCTCCAGCCGGCATGCTCGAGTTTCTTAAGTTCATCCAGCGCAGTGCTGGTCGCAGGCGAGTCGCGGTCGAGGTCGATGCCCAGTGATTTCGCCTTCATCGTGATATTACTCCGTCCCGACTGATCGCTCACGAGCACCATGCGTTCGTTGCCAACCACCGTTGGGTCGATGTGTTCATAGGCGGCCGAGAATTTACGGACCGCATCGACGTGCGTGCCGCCCTTATGGGCGAAGGCTGCCGTACCGACCCACGGGCGCCGCGGATCGGGCGCGAGATTAGCGACACCATCGACAAACCGGGAAAGACCGGCGAGGCCCTTGAGCGAGGTCGAGGAGACGCACTTCCATCCGAACTTAAGTTGGGCGCAAGGGATCACGGCGGTGAGGTCGCAATTACCGGTGCGCTCGCCGATGCCATTGACGGTGCCTTGCACGTGCGAGGCACCTGCTTCAAGCGAAGCAAGGGCGTTGGCCAAGCCGAGCCCGGCGTCATCATGTGTATGGATGCCGACTGGGACTTTCGTGGCCGCCAACACCGCACGCGTGGCCGCGGCCACCGTGGCAGGCAAGGAGCCGCCATTGGTATCACAAAGCACGATGCGATCAGCCCCGCCTTCGACGGCCGCAAGCATGGTGGCGATGGCATAGGCTGGATCTTCTTTCCAGCCATCGATTGCATGTTCGCAATCATAGACGACTTCGCGGCGATGGGATTTCAGAAAGGCCACCGTATCACGGATCATCGCCAGGTTTTCTTCCGGCGAACAGCGTAACACTTCGCGGACATGCAGGGCCGAAGTCTTGCCGTAAATCGTCACGACCGGGGTATCCACCTCGAGTAAGCCGCGCACCTGAGCGTCCTCGGAGGCACGCACGCCCTTCCGGCGGGTCGACCCGAAGGCCGCCAGCTTGGCATGCTTGAACTTGATCTTCTTGGCGCGGGCGAAGAACTCGACGTCGCGGGGATTGGACCCGGGCCAGCCTCCCTCGATATAATTCATACCAAAGCGCTCGAGCTCGGCGGCGATGCGCAGCTTGTCATCGACCGAGAAATGAATCCCCTGCCCTTGCGAGCCGTCGCGGAGGGTGGTATCGTAAATTTCGATGGAGCGTGCCATGGTAGTGTCGGTGGAAGGTTGGGTAAAGGGAGGGGGCCGTTCCGAGTGCCGCGGAACGGGGAGTCGCCCGTCGGGCGTTCCGTTCAGCGGGCTCAGAGCCCGATGATGGTAATAATCGAAGGCAGGACGGCACGACCATCCGCTAAGCGGAGGGAGGTCGAAGAGTGTGCCAAGGTTGCCATGACGTAAACCCTGACTTCAGGGGGGGAGGCATGAAGAGTCAAAGGCAAAGGAGGTCGAAGCGGGTCGAGGCTCGCCAAAAGGCCAGTAAATGACCTTTAATCAGCCCATGCGCCGCCTCGTCGCCCTCCTCTTACTCTTGGCGGGCGCCATCTCTTCGCCGGCCCAGTGGCAGATTTTCGCGGAGAAACTGCCCAAGCCTGGCACCTGGGCGCGCTACCAGTACGAGACGATTCGCGACGAGAAGGTCGTCTCGAAATCCGAACTGAGCCTCTCGATCCGCTCCGGCATGGACGTCGGCGGCAAACCGCACGTCTGGTTCACTGTCGAACCCGTCGGCTGGCTAGGCTCGCGCGAACAGGCCCCACTTCGGCTGCTCCTGAGCGCCGACATGAATCGCGAGGGGGCCAGCCGCCTGATCGAGAACTCGCAGGAGATCGTCTTCTCGAATCCCGTCAAAGGAGCCTACCACATGACCCGCAAGGATATCGCCTGGGTCTCGAAGTGGGCGAATCTCACTTATACCAGCGAGCTGAAAGCGGATACGCCTGCCCAGGAAACCGTCGAAGCCGGCGGCAAACCTTTCGTGTGCGAACGCATGAAGTTGCTCGCGAGTACCGTGACCGATCCGCCGATAGTTCCTAAACAGACCATCGAATTCATGGGCACCGTCTGGCGCACCGCTGCGACTCCCTTCGGTGTCGTGCGGGCGGAGTGGGTCGAGAAGACGACGAAGAAAGACCGTAACCGCGAGGAGACCCGCCGCCTGACCTTGCTGGCCAACGGCTGGGAGACGCCTCCGATCGAGCCGGTCGACCGCGGCAAAGACTTTTCAGTCTGGCGCCTGATCTTCGGTCGCTGAGGCCTCAAAAGAACCAGCCCACCTGGGTTGAATCAGATGGGCTGGAGTTAAATGGTGGCCTGAGTCGGAATCGAACCAACGACACGACGCTCTTCAGGCGTCTGCTCTACCAACTGAGCTATCAGGCCAATAAACTAGAAGGTAAGAAGGACAAAGCCCCCCTGCCCTGTCAATCCGACAAGGAAGGGAGGCCTAAAAAGGCCCTCAGAAGCTGAATTTCCAAGCAGCCAGACGGCGTTCAACTTCCGCGATGACCTCGGCTTCGCCAGCCTCGCCCTGATCAGAGACGAAGGTGACGGAGAAGCGGACGAATGAACCGCAATCATCCCAAGGTACCGTGGAGATCAGGTGTTCGGTGATCATCCATTGAGAGAAAGCCTCGCCGGATTCGAAACTCACCGTGCCAGAAGGGCCCGTGGCAGACTTCGGGGCAGGCATATAGAGAAAGAAACCAGCACCAGGCTTGCGGACCTGAAAGCCGAGCTTGGCGAGCACGCCCACGAGCTTGTCCATGCGGCGGGAATACTTGGCGGAGATGGCCTTCGGGATGGAGACATCGTCGAGACCGGCGG
>JBAXRS010000039.1:0-16102 GCA_037131085.1 Verrucomicrobiota bacterium
ATCCGGTGCCGCTCGTGACGGCTCTGCGTGAGGCCGGCCTTTTGACGGTGCCAGCTGGTGGTGTCGTCATCCGCTTGCTACCTCCGCTAACGGCCTCAGCCGAGGAGTTGGCCGAGTCGGCCGAGATTCTTGGGCAAGTTTTCCGCGGGTGGAAGTCAGCTTAAGTCGGCAAAGCCATTTTCCGCTGTTAAAACCAGGCTAATTATCTATCGTCCAACCTTTCCCGCGATGCGCCATTTCCTCAAGGAGACCGACCTAAGCCCAGCTGAAACTGCGGCGGTCTTTGCGGCGGCCGCTGGTCTCAAGGCAAAACGTGGCCAGGGAACGGCGACGGCTCTTACTGGTCAGTCTTGGGGTCTGATGTTTTTCAAAAAAAGCACCCGTACTCGGGTGTCTTTCCAAGTCGGCGTTCACGAGTTGGGCGGTCAGCCGGTCATGCTTAATGCCGACGATCTGCAAATCTCGCGAGGCGAGACAATCGCAGATACTGCCCGGGTACTTTCTCGTTACCTTCATGGGATGGTGATTCGTTGCCACGAGCACAGTCTCCTCGAAGATTTTGCCGCCGCCGGAACCATGCCCGTGGTGAACGCCCTTTCGGACTTCTTGCACCCCTGTCAGTTCATGACGGATATGTTCACCTTGGGTGAGCGTTTCGCCCCTGGACAACCTTTCCAGTATGCGGCTTCCCTGAAGGGCAAGAAAATAGCCTTCCTCGGTGATACGGCGTGCAACATGGCCAACTCGTTCATCCTTGGTGGCGCAGCCTTAGGGGTGGAAATTTCTTTAGCCGGCCCTTCGGATTATGAGCCCACCGCCGAGGTCCGTGCCCAGTTGAAAAAAGACGGACTTAAGGAATCATTCACTTTCTCGACCGATCCCACCGCCGCGGTCAAAGGGGCTGACATGG
Organism: Verrucomicrobiota bacterium; assembly: GCA_037131085.1. Taxonomy (GTDB): domain Bacteria; phylum Verrucomicrobiota; class Verrucomicrobiia; order Opitutales; family UBA953; genus UBA953. Next base: position 911 of record JBAXRS010000039.1, read on the forward strand.
TTTATACCGACGTTTGGGTGAGTATGGGTATGGAAGCCGAAAAAGCCGAGCGACTGAAGCTCATGCAACCCTATCAAGTGAATACGAAGCTGATGTCCCTGGCCAAGCCGGGGGCCTATTTCATGCACTGCCTGCCCGCGCACCCCGGCGAGGAGGTTTCCGCAGAGGTCTTAGAAAGCAAACAGAGCATTATTTTTGACCAAGCCGAGAACCGGCTCCACGTCCAGAAGGCTATCTTGGCCCACCTCGCGGCTACGCGCGTCTAATTTCCATCCTACTATCATGAGCAAGAAGAAGAAAATCGTCCTGGCCTACTCTGGCGGACTCGACACCTCCGTCCTCCTTTCCTGGATCAAGGAAAAACACGATGCCGAGATGATCGCATTTTGTGCCGACATCGGGCAGGAAGATGAACTCAAAGGCCTCAAACCTAAGGCCATGAAGACGGGGGCCTCCAAGCTCTACGTCGACGACCTGCAGGAAGAGTTCGCCCGCGACTTCATCTTTCCGATGATGCAGGCTGGTGCCATTTACGAAGGCCAGTATTATCTCGGCACTTCAATCGCCCGTCCGCTCATCGCGAAGCGTATGGTCGAGATTGCCCGCAAAGAAGGCGCCACTGCGATTGCCCACGGGGCGACGGGGAAGGGCAACGACCAGGTGCGTTTTGAGCTCACCTGCGCGGCCTTGGCTCCCGATTTGGAAATCATCGCCCCTTGGCGGAACGAAGCTTTCCGTAAGGATTTCCCCGGTCGCGCCGAGATGATCGCTTACTGTGCCGAACATAAGATTCCCGTCGAAGCCAGCGCCAAGAAGCCCTATTCCTCCGACCGTAATCTCCTACACATTTCTTATGAGGCGGGCATCTTGGAGGATCCTTGGATGGATGCTTTCGCTCCGGCTAATAAGGGCATGTTCAAACTCTCGGTCTCCCCCGAAGACGCTCCGAATAAGCCTGAGTATGTTGAGCTCGAATTCCGCCAAGGCGATTGCGTCGCCGTCAATGGCAAGAAGCTCAACCCGCTTGGTGTGATGCGCACGCTTAATAAGATTGGCGGACGCCACGGCATCGGCCGAGTTGACATGGTCGAGAACCGTTTCGTCGGCATGAAGAGCCGCGGAGTCTACGAGACCCCAGGCGGCACCATTCTTCATTTTGCCCATCGTCAGGTCGAATCCATCACCATGGACCGTGAGGTCATGCACCTGCGCGACTCACTCGTCCCGCGCTATGCCACCCTCGTTTACAATGGTTTCTGGTATGCGCCTGAGCGCTTGGCCTTACAGGCTCTGATCACCGAATCGCAACGTAATGTGACGGGTACCGTCCGTGTGAAGTTGTATAAGGGTGGGCTTTATGTGGCCGGCCGGAAGAGCCCGCGTTCCCTCTATAATCCGCATATCGCCACCATGGAGGCCGATCCGACCAAGGCGTATAATCAGGATGACGCTACCGGGTTTATTCGTCTTAACGGACTTCGCTTGCGCGTGAACTCCAAGGTCAACGGTGTGGCTAATCTGAGCAAGACGGTCCGCTGAGGATTCGATTCATAAAGGAAGAAGGGCGTCCGAGAGGGACGCCCTTCTTGTTTTAAACGGGAGGCGCGGGTCGGAATTGAACCGACGCATGGGGCTTTTGCAGAGCCCGGCCTTACCACTTGGCTACCGCGCCTTAAGACTGACAGGCCTTCAAATTGCCTGCCCAAGTCAGGCTTTCAAGGGTTTTGTGCAAGGGCTTTCCTTTCCCGTAAATATGGCTTAGAAAGGAGTTATGTCCTCAATGCCGCCTTTTCGCGTCGGGCTTGGTTATGATATCCACCCCCTCATGCTTGGCCGCCCCTGCATTCTCGGTGGCATCTTGATTCCCTCTGAGGTCGGGCCGGAAGGGCATTCGGATGCAGATGTTTTACTGCACGCCGCTGCCGACGCGATCCTCGGTGCCTCTGGTTTACGCGACATCGGGCATTATTTCCCCAATGATGCGGTCGCAAATAAGGGTTTGGATTCGGCAAAGATACTAAAAAAGGCCGTTGATGAAGCCGGGCGTCTTGGGTGGAAGGTCGGGAATTTGGATTTAGTCCTGATCGGTGAGCGGCCTAAAATCATGCCTTACGTGGAAGCTATCCGTCAGAAGGTTGCCGAAATCATGGCGGTCGACCCCACCCAGGTCGGAGTAAAGGCGACGACGAACGAGGGGATGGATTCGCTGGGACAGGGTAGGGCTTTGGCCGTTCATGCGGTTTGCCTGCTTTTTAGGCCTTAAAACTGCCCATTTTAAGTCATAAATAGGGTTGGGGCTTGTCAAAAGAGCCTAAAAGGCCAAAAGTTAACGACCTGCCACTTCGTGGAAGGCCATTATGGAAAAGACCCTCATCATTTTAAAGCCAGACTGCATGGAGCGCCGGCTCGTCGGTACGGTTCTCGCGCGCTTCGAGTCCGCTGGCTTCGAAGTTCAGGCCTGTAAGATGACTCGACTCACGTCGGCTCAACTTCGCGAGCATTATTCTCACGTTGCGGACAAGCCTTTCTACCCCGAGATCGAGGCCTTCATGTCCTCACGTCCGGTAATCGTCGCGGTTTTGACCGGCGAAAATGTTATCGCCCGCGTCCGGGAACTCTTGGGCCCAACGAATTCAAAAGTCGCGCCTAAGGGTACCATTCGGGGCGACTTCGGTACTGAAATGATGCGCAATGTTTGCCACGCCTCGGATAGCCCTGCCGCGGCCGAAGATGAAGTCCGCCGCTTTTTCCGCGCCGACGAAGTTTTCGCACCAGAAGCGAGTCGGGTCTGATTGGTTAACACACGGTGAACCCAAAAAGAAACCCCGCCATCGGCGGGGTTTCTTTTTGTTCAGGTCAGTCGGGCCTGGTCACTTGTTTGCCTTGACGGCAACCGGTGAGACGGGTGGTGGGTTGATTTTTTCGTAAAGCGGCCAAGCGAAAAGCAAGAATCCGACGCCGATAGCACCCGCGCAAAGGCCCACGATCCAGAAAGACTTCTTCTTCATCAAGGCCGAGATGGCCGAGAGCATGATGGCAATCTGGAGGAACATGATGGCCAAGCCGAAGTTCCCGCCTCGGGCTTGGCTGTAGGCGGCTTCGGCATCGAGGTATTGGGCCTCTTTCATGATTTCTGCCTTTTCGATTTTATAGCGTTTAATTTCGTCATCGGCCTTCTCGATCGCCTTTCGAGCGATGGCTTTTGCTTCGGGATTGGTCGCTGAGGCTTCGATGACCTTGATGATTGTGCTCTCGGTATCGCGCGCGGTTTCTTTTAGACTCTTGGACTGAAAGTAAGCCCACTTATTGGACGCGCTGACGGTGGCCAGCTGCGTTTTGGTGGAGTAGCTACCGCCTTTGAGCGTCGCGAAAGCCGCGCAGACGGCGAGAAGGGTAGTCGAGAGGGCGACCCATTTAGTCCACGCGTCGACTGCGGATGCTGGATTTTCAGTTTTCTTGGTTTCGCTCATAATGATAGGTACCCACGCAATCCCTTGCAGTAAGGGGGCTCAATCTAAATAAGCTTTAAACCATCATTAGTGATTAGCTCATGGGGATGGGTTTAGGGCCAGGATGCCCTTGAAATAAGCAGAATGCATTAATTCCCCGTTGCTCTTGGGCGGGGGATTTGGGCAATGTCCTTTCATGTTGGACCCAAAATTACTGCGTGAGCAAATCGACTTCGTCCGAAAAGGCGTAGCCCGGAAAAAATTCCAAGTCGATCTGTCCGCCGTCTTGGCCGTTGATGAGGCCCGCCGCCATGCCTTGGTCGAGTTTGAGTCCGTTCGTTCGGCCCAGAATGCCGCGAATAAAGACATGGCCGCGATGCCGAAAGGGTCGCCCGAATTTCAAGCTAAACTGACGGAAATGAAAGCGTTTTCAGTAAAAGCCAAAGAGCTGGAGAAGAAGGTCGCGGAAGTAGAAGAAAGCTGGAGGGCCGCCTGTCTGACCGTCCCCAACATTCCGCACGATTCCGTGCCCGAAGGTCGTACCGAAGCAGACAACCAGGTCGTCCTGACTTGGGGGGATCAGGCGCAACTCGTTTCCTCTGCGGCCAAGCCGCACTGGGATATTTCCTGGTTCAGCAAGGCGATTGACTTTGAGCGCGGCGTCAAGGTGACCGGTGCCGGGTTCCCTTTCTATGTTGGTGACATGGCTCGTCTGGTGCGCGCGCTCATCCAGTTTTTCTTAGAGGAAGCCGGTAGCTCTGGTTATACGGAGGTGCATGCGCCTTTGATGGTCAATGCAGCCAGCGCCACGGCGACGGGTCAGTTGCCTGATAAAGAAGGCCAGATGTACCACGCGCAGGTCGATGATTTTTATATGATTCCGACGGCCGAAGTGCCGGTAACTAATTTCTTCCGCGACGAAATCCTCGAGGAAAATACCTTGCCCGTGAAGCGTTGTGGTTACACGCCCTGTTTTCGACGCGAAGCGGGTAGTTGGGGTGCACACGTGCGTGGCCTGAATCGTTTACACCAGTTCGATAAGGTCGAATTGGTCAAATGGGTGCACCCCGAGAAATCCTTCGATGAGCTAGAGTTGCTTCGCGGGGATGCTGAACGCTTGCTGCAGAAACTTAAGCTGCCTTATCGCGTATTGTTGATCTGTGCCGGCGATATTGGTTTTTCGCATAGTAAGCAGTATGACCTTGAAGTCTGGGCAGGCGGCCAGAAGCGCTGGCTCGAGGTCTCGAGTTGCTCTAATTTCACCGACTTCCAGGCCCGCCGCGCGGGGATACGGTTCCGCCCTAAAGACGGAAAGCCCGAGTTCGTTCACACGCTCAATGGTTCGGCCTTGGGTCTTCCGCGCGTGCTGGCAGCCATCTTGGAGAATAATCTCCAAGCCGACGGCTCCGTCCGGATTCCAGAGGCCCTGCGCCGGTGGTATGGCAAAGAAACCTTGTCCTTCTGAGCGTCGCTTAGTGTTGGCAGTCTCTCGGCTGTCGTTAGGTTGAATCCGTGCCAGTGATTCTGCCACCCTCCGAGATTTTACGCGCAGCCGCTAGGAAGCTTCCGCGTCTGCCCGCATTGCCAGCTGACACGCTCGGGCCTGTTGCGGTCGCCGTTTCTGGGGGAGCGGACTCCATTTACCTTCTTTGCTCCCTGTGGGCAGATGAGTCGCTCCGCTCTCGCTTGGTGGTTTTGCACTTCGATCATCGGGTGAGAGGGGAAGCTTCCGCCGAAGATGCTCGATTCGTCCAAGACATCTGCGGGCTGCTTGGGGTGCCTTGTAAAATTGCCCAACGTGAATCTTTAGGTCCGGCTTCGGAGCTTACCTTGCGCGAGGCGCGGAACGCTTTTTTCACCTCGCAACGTAAACTGCTGGGCTTTGATTTGCTGTGTACGGCCCATCACCTTGACGATGTCGTAGAAACTTTACTTCTGCGCTTGGCCCGAGGCGCTGGCTTATCGGGGCTTTCGGCTCCGCGCGTGTGGCAATCGTTTAAGGACGGCCATCACCGCTGGCGCCCGCTCATTGCTGCCGGTGTTACCAAGGAAAAACTCCTATGTTCATTGATGGACGCCGAGCTGCCATGGCGTGAGGATGCCACGAACGTCTTGCCGGTCGCCGCCCGTAATCGGGTTCGGATCTGGCTGACGGCTGGCGGCGGTGCGGCTCTTGGCAGCGATTATCAGCAAGGATTTGCCCGCTCTGCCCGTATTCTGGGCGAATCCCAGGCTGCTTTGGCGACCTGGGCCGAAGAGCTGGGTTGTGTTGTCGGGGTCGAAGGAGCGATGCCCGTCGCAGGCTTGAGGGGCAGGCCAGAGGCGCTGATCCGCGAAGTCTTAACCCAATTTCTTTACTACCACGGAATCACCGAACCAAGTTTGGCATCGTTGGCTCCGCTGGTCTCGGCCATTCATTCGGACGTCGCAGCCCAATCCGCCGTGCGCGGAATTGTCGTGCGCGTGCAAGCCCAGCAAATGATAATAATGCCACTTTCCGCGCAGGCCTTGGATGCTTTGGAGCGCCCGTTGATGGAAGGCGTGACGGCCGACGAATGCGGACTTTTGGCTGAACGCGTCAACGTTGACGAAGAACTTTGGGCAAAATTATCCCGTGGCGACATTTCGCCCGACCGGGTGGCATACCTTAACGTCCCTCTGGAGAATTTATTTTGGCGGGGAAAGTCAGAGGGGGATCGTTATCAGCCGCTGGGTGCGCCGGGTTCGGCCAAGGTGTCAGACTTACTTATCAACCGCAAAATCCCTGTGGAACTGAGGGCGGCTTTGCCCGTCGTGCTCGCCCAGGGTGCGATCGTGTGGGTGCCAGGCCTGCCGCCGGCGGAGTCCGCACGTTTGTCGGGGCCAGTTAAAGGGGCTCTCCGATTGACTTGGCTTAGTCCCTGAGTAAGTTAGAACCTCTGCCAATGAGTCAAAACGACCAGCCGGATGATAACAAAAACGGACCACGTATGAACGGTAAGCCAGTTCTTGTCTGGCTGCTGATTATGGCGGCAGTCGTGGCCTTGCTCCAATTCTCTAGCCCGGCAACCAGTTCCATCCAGCAGTTGGGCGTTACGCAGGTACTTTCTTTAGCCCAAGAGAAAAAAATCAAGACCTTGACGGTTAAGCCCGACCCGACGGGCGGAACGGATAGTTGGTATCAGGTCGCCGGTGAACTCGAGGTGAAGGGGGCGGATGCCAATGATAAGTCCAAATTCATCGCATCCGGCCGCCTGACGGAAAAGAACTTCGAAGAACTGCGCGCCGCCGTAGGCAAGGACGCATTCAAGGAAGTTCCGGCGCAGACCGGCTGGACGATGTTCCTGTACAACGTCCTGCCGACATTGCTGGTCTCTGGTGTCGTGCTGTTCATGATGTATCGCTTTCTTAAGAATGCGAACCGAGGGGCGATGCAGTTCGCCAAGACGCGTGCCCGCCTGAACTCTACCGAAAAAGAAACGACTACTTTCAAGGATGTCGCGGGTTGCGATGAGGCTAAAGAAGAAGTGAAGGAGATCGTAGACTTTCTCCGCGACCCCAAACGCTTCACGAAGATCGGTGCTACCATTCCCAAGGGGATCCTGATGGTCGGTCCTCCTGGTACCGGCAAGACGCTGTTGGCCAGGGCGGTCGCCGGCGAGGCGGGCGTACCTTTTCTCAGCATCAGCGGTTCGGATTTCGTCGAAATGTTCGTCGGCGTGGGCGCTGCCCGCGTGCGAGATACTTTCGAACAGGCCCGTAAGCTCGCGCCTTGTATCATCTTTATCGACGAAATCGATGCCGTCGGTCGTCAGCGCGGCACCGGCGTGGGCGGCGGAAATGATGAACGCGAACAGACCCTCAATTCCTTGCTCGTCGAGATGGATGGATTCGACGGCCAAGCTGGGGTTATCGTGATTGGAGCGACGAATCGTTCAGACGTATTGGATGCAGCCCTACTGCGTCCAGGACGCTTCGACCGGCAGGTCTTCGTCGACCTTCCAGATTTGCGCGGGCGCGAGGCCGTTCTCGCGGTGCACGCTAAGCGTTTTCAGTTAGCACCGTCGGTTGATCTCGCTCGGGTCGCACGCATTACGACCGGGATGTCAGGCGCGGATCTGGCTAATCTTTTAAATGAAGGGGCGCTGCATGCCGGACGTCGGAATCGGGATAAAGTCGAGATGTCCGACATGGAAGAGGCTCGGGATAAAATCGCCTTCGGTCGCGAACGGAAGAAGGTCATGGACGAAGAAGATCGTCGGAGCACCGCTTATCACGAAGCTGGGCATGCCGTCGTCCAAGCGGTCATCGATGATGGCACGTTGCCGCTGCATAAAGTGACGATTATTCCTCGGGGTCGTGCTTTAGGGATGGCCATGTATGTCCCTACCAAAGACATCCTGGGCTACTCGAAGCATCGTCTGCTGAACTATATTTGTTCTGCCATGGCAGGGCGTATCGGTGAACGGGTGGTTACCGGCGACGTCTCGAATGGCGCCTCTTCGGACATCAAGCAAGCCACGCGCTTGGCCCGGCAGATGGTTTGTGATTGGGGCATGAGCGAGCTCGGCCCGATCGCTTTCGGAGAAAATTCTGAACATACTTTCCTCGGGCGCGAGATGTCACGGACGCAGACTCAGGCTTACAGTGATGACACGGCTCGCCGCATCGACCAAGCCGTTGCCCTCATCGTGAACGAACAGTTTGCGCGTGCCGAAAAAGTCCTGAGCGAAAATTCCGAGGCCCATCGCAAAATTGCCGAAGCCCTGCTTGAGCATGAGACTCTTGATGGCATCCATGTGATGGAAATCATCAAGACTGGCTCGATCCAGACTCCAATTGTCGGTAGTCCCGTCATCGCACCACCCCGGGAGGCCCCAGTGAGCGGTTCTATCCCAGAGCCCGGGACACAATCTTCGCCCAGTCCTGCTTGAGGTTTGCCCCCGCTCGGCAGGCGGCTTCAATCTACGCATGGTCATCGGTCTTACGGGTGGTATCGGTTGCGGAAAAACCGCCGCGGCTGCTTTGTTCGCCGAACACGGCTACGTCCTTGTGGATGCGGATGTCATCGCGCGTCAGGTTTTGATGTCATCCGCTTGCCGTAGTCAGTTGGTAGCTAGGTGGGGGTCCGATTGTCTGGGGCCAGATGGGAATCCGAGCCGTAGTTGGATCGGGAATAAGGTTTTTAGCGACCCGGCTGAGTTGGCATTTTTGGAGTCCGTAACGCATCCTGAAGTCGCCCGGTTGAGGAAACTTGCGACCGCCGATTCGTCGCGTTCATACGTAGTCGAAATCCCGCTTCTTTTTGAAAAGGATTTAGCGGCCGACTTTGATGTCGTAGTTTGTGTCGGGTGCTCTGAGGATATTCGACTTCAACGTTTAGCTGGCAGGGGGATGGATCTTACCGAAGCAAAGAAAAGGATTTATTCGCAACTACCTCTCGTAGAGAAGGTTAAGAATGCTGATTTCGTACTCTGGAATGATGGGAGTATCGAATTTTTAAAAGCCGAAGTTGCGAAATTGTTGCAATGGAAAACTCGATAATCTGCCCGTCAAATTTTGGTTAATTTGCGATTGCGGCTAGGGTTCGCTGATTTACCTTAATTTTCCCAGCCGTCCCCCTCTCCGGGGAACGCTGCTCTCAACCCCGCTACTGCTCCGGAATTCCCCACCTGTGACGACCGCCGACGATTTCGTCATCCAATTCATTCAGGACAAGGGACTCGTGTCTCCTGCCGATATTACCGTGGCCCGAGCCGCGCTGACTGATGTTAAAGAGGGCCAGAACCCTGACAGCCTCTTGTTGGCTAAGGTAGTCGAGGGAGGGAAGGTGGCCTGGCCAGCAATCACCGCCGCCCTTGGGCAAGAGTTTGATATGGAGGTCGTCAATCTCGAGCAGGTGACCCCCGCCGAGGAGTTACTTAAACTGATTGGCCGCGAACAGGCTGAACGACATAATATCTTACCCCTCCAGATGGATGGGGTGGAGCTGTTGGTCGCGATTTCTGATCCGCTCGATACCGAGACCCTTGACTCCCTTTCGCGCGTCTTGAAATTGGCGCTTAATCCGAAGCTGGCCACGCCCGACGATTTAAAGGCAGCCATTCATCGATGCTATAGCGGCGGACAGGTCAGCGTTTCTTACGAAGATGTCTTTGGAAAGACTGAAGAAGGCGGCATCTCGGTGGAGTTGCCGCAGGGTGGCGACGTTAAAGAAGACGATGCCCCCATCATTCGTTACGTTAATTCGCTCATCGTTGACGCGATTCGCCGAAAGGCTTCAGACATTCACTTGGAGCCCTTGGAGAAGCGTTTCCGCGTGCGTTTCCGCGTTGATGGCGTGCTGCAAGAAATGAAAGGTCCGCCTAAGCGCCTGCAGGCTTCAATTATTTCCCGCTTGAAGCTGATGGCTGAAGTTTCGCTCGCTGAAAAACGAATCCCGCAAGACGGCCGCATTCAGGCTCGGACCGGCGGTCGTGATATCGACTTACGTGTCTCCGTCCTGCCGACCGTTTACGGCGAGTCCATCGTCATGCGTATTCTGGACAAAGAGGGGCTAAAACTCGGCCTGCCAGAATTAGGTTTCTTCGCCGACGACCAAGCTAAATTCCAGGGCCTGATTTCAGGGTCGGACGGCGTCTTCCTTGTCACCGGTCCGACGGGATCAGGAAAATCGACGACACTTTACTCCGCGCTTAACTACATCAACAAGCCAGACCGAAAAATCATCACGGTCGAAGATCCGGTTGAATATCAGATGGCTGGAATCAACCAAGTCCAGGTCAAGCGCGACGTGGGCATGACCTTCGCGGCCGCGCTACGCGCGATGCTTCGTCAGGCACCCAATATCGTCATGATCGGGGAAATTCGCGACTTAGAGACGGCCGAAATTGCCATCAACGCGGCGCTGACGGGCCACATGGTCTTCTCTACCTTACACACCAACGACTCGGTCAGCGCGGTGACGCGCCTCGTGGATATCGGCGTTAAGCCCTTCTTGGTTTCCGCCGCTTTGCGGGGAGCTTTGGCGCAGCGGCTCGTGCGTCGTGTCTGTCAATCTTGTGCGCAGCCCTACACGCCTTCGGCCAAGGAACTTTATTCGATTGGCATGTCCGTGCAGGATATTGCGGGCGCGACGCCGATGAAGGGTGCGGGCTGTCAGAAATGCGGTAATCGCGGGTACAAGGGTCGCCGCGGCGTCTTCGAACTTTTTGTTATCACCGAAGAGGTCCAAGAAATGATTTATTCGGGGGCCAACTTGGTCGATCTCCGACGCAAGGCGCGCGAAGCCGGCATGCGCACCATGCGCGAAGACGGCCAACGCAAGGTAGCTTCTGGTATGACGACCATCGAGGAAGTCCTCGGTTCCACCGTTTCCGACGATATCGCATGATTTCGATGTCTTATCAACTGAATGAATTGCTCGATGCCATGATTGAAAATGGCGCATCGGACTTGCATATTCATGTGGGCCGTTCGCCTTCCCTGCGGGTTAATGGAGATGTGATTTCCATCGATGGTCCGGCGCTCACGGCGGCTGACACCAAGGAGTTGGTACTGTCCGTCGTTCCGTCTGCGCAACTTGCCGTTTTGGAGCGCGAAGGTGGGTGCGATTTTTCCCTCTCCCTGAAGGCTCCCTCGCGTATCCGCGTCAACGCTTTCCGCAGCCACGGTGGCTTCGGGATGGTGCTTCGCCTACTGCCAGCCGAGGTGTTCACCCTCGAGCAATTGCGCTTACCGCCCGTCATCAAAGACGTGCTTAACCGCGCCCGCGGACTCATTCTAGTGACGGGACCGACGGGCTCCGGCAAGTCGACTACGCTGGCCGCGCTGATTAACTGGATCAACGAGCACCAACAAGGCCACATTATCACGATCGAAGATCCGATCGAGCACACGCATGAGCATAAGAAATGCATGGTCACGCAGCGTGAGGTTGGCGTCGATCTTCCCTCCTTTGCCGAAGGCGTTCGGGCGGCCTTACGCCAGGATCCGGACGTGATCCTGATTGGAGAAATGCGCGACCTAGAAACCATCGAAGCCGCAATCACCGCCGCTGAGACCGGACACCTGGTTTTGGCGACTTTGCATACCTCGGGCGCGACGCGGACAATCGATCGGATTATCGACGCCTTTCCAGCGAATGCGCGCGAGCAAATCCGCGCCCAGTTGGCCTCTTCGCTCACGGCCGTCATCTCGCAGTGTCTTCTGCACTCTAAGGATGGGAAGCGCGTCGCGGCGTTTGAAATCATGCTCCGCACGGATGCGATCGCGGCGAAAATACGTGATAATAAAACCTTTCAACTCTTGAGCGACATCGAGACCGGCAGCGCCCGTGGCATGCGCGCCCTCGACGGGGACATGCTCGCCCTCTTTTCGCAAGGCATCGTCTCCGAAGAAGAAGTCCTGGTATATTGTAATAACCCCGAGGCCATGCGCGAGCGCATGAAGGCCGTCCACCGCGTCGCCTAATCTTCTTTTCCTTTATCCCCATGTTTGACGATCACAGTGACTTAATTCGCGATCTCGCCCTCGAGGCCGGCCTCGTCGACGCCTCGCAGAGCGATGAAATCTGGGAGTCCCATTCCACCACGGGAAAAGCCTACGCGGACAGTCTGATTGATGCGGGGTTGGTTGATCGCCCGTCGCTGCTGCAATCGGTGGCCGACCACTTGAACGTCCAGTATTATTCGTCGGTGCCTCTGGAGGTTAGTGATGAGTTGATGAAGTTATTGAAGCCAGCCCAAGCTCATAAGTACGTCGTCTTACCGGTCGCGGACGAAGCGGGCAAACTGACCCTGCTGGCAAAAGATCCTTTTAATTCGGCGGCAGTCAATGAGCTCACGTTTATTTTGCAGCGCGACATCGAGTTCGCCGTGGCCGACCCCGAGCAGGTCGAGGCCGGAGTGATCCGCGCTTACGGGGAGCCGGCGGCTTCCTCGATGGAAGATTTATTGGGTGAATTTGAGCAAGTCGAAGGAGCGGGTCCGCTCGCCGAAGAGGACGCCGCAAGCCAGGCCAGCAAGGCACCGATCATTCGCTTCGTCGACCTCGTCTTGCAGGAAGCCGTAAAGGCCAAAGCTTCGGACATCCACTTCGAGCCGTTCGAAGATCAGTTCCGGATCCGTTATCGGATTGATGGTTCGCTCTATGAAATGGCGCCACCGCCAAAGAATCTGGCCTCGGCGGTGACCGCCCGCGTCAAGGTCTTGTCTTCGCTTAACATTGCGGAACGTCGTGTCCCCCAAGATGGACGCATCAAGACGATCATTGGCGGAAGAGCGATTGACTTGCGCGTCTCGACGCTTCCGACCCAGTTCGGCGAATCCGTGGTGCTCCGTATTCTCGACAAGACCGTCGTCAATCTGAGCCTCGATGCGCTTTCGATGCAGGATGACATCAAAGAGGGTATCCGCGCCATGGTCAGCCGACCCAACGGGATTTTTATCGTCACCGGCCCGACTGGCTCCGGTAAGACGACCACGCTTTATTCGGCACTCCGCGAGGTGAATACGGAAGACGTCAAGATTCTGACCGCCGAAGACCCGGTCGAATATGAAGTGGAGGGCATTATGCAGGTCCCCATCAACCATCAGGTCGGCCTGACTTTTGCCGCTGCCCTGCGCTCCTTTCTCCGTCAGGACCCAGATACGATCATGGTAGGAGAAATTCGCGACTTAGAAACCGCCCAGATTGCCGTCCAGGCTTCGCTGACCGGTCACGTGGTCCTTTCCACGCTCCACACCAACGACGCGCCGGGCGCCGTCACGCGTCTCATCGACATGGGATTGGAGCCCTTCCTTATCTCTGCCTCGCTGGAGGGTATCTTGGCGCAACGGCTCTTACGTCGCATTTGTAAGACCTGTAAGACTGCTTATGAGCCAGACAAGGAAGTGATCAACATGCTCGACGTCGATGCCATCGAGATCACAAACAAGAAGTTCTACTTCGGCAAGGGTTGCCCAGACTGCAACCGTGCTGGCTACCGCGGTCGCCAAGGACTTTTCGAGTTAATGACCATCAATGATAATCTGCGCACGCTGATTACCCAGAAGGCGCCGACGTTGGTTCTAAAACAAAAAGCGATTGAAACCGGCATGCGTCCTCTCCGGGAGGACGGCCTTCGCTGCATCTTTGACGGGCTTACCTCCATCGAGGAAGTCTTGAAATACACCTAACCCATTCTCAACCCCCCCCTCACGCTCATGCCCGAATACAAGTATACCGCCATCGATCGTAATGGCGCCCAGACCACCGGTAAAATCGAAGCCACCAACGACGGTCAAGCCCGCCAGAAGCTCATGGCAAAGGGGCTGATGGTCACCACTTTGGTTGGCGATGGTGGGGCTGCCAATCAGTTCGCCAGCGCCCCGTCCGCCCCGGCCAAGAAGAGTTTTGGTTTCGGAGCCAAGGTCACACAGGATGACGTAACCGTCATGACCCGGCAGTTGGCCACGCTCATAACGGCAGGGCTGCCGCTGCTCCGGGCCTTGGAGTTGATCCATAAGCAAGAGCGCAACCCGATCTTCAAAGCCGTCTTGGCTGATATCGCTGCCAGTGTCTCGCAGGGTAATAACCTCTCCGAGGCCTTGCAGGCTCACCCTAAGGTTTTTGATAAGCTTTTCGTCAACATGGTGCGTGCCGGTGAAGCGGGTGGGGTGCTCGACAAAGTCCTCGATCGTCTGGCTAAGTTCCGCGAAAAGGCCCAGCGCATTCAGAAAAAGGTCAAGTCCGCGATGGTGTATCCCGGGGTGGTCATGTCCGTGGCGGTCATCATCGTTTACATCCTGATGGTGAAGGTCGTGCCCTCTTTCCAGAAGTTGCTCAGCGCCCAGAAGATGAATCTGCCGCCGCTGACGCAATTCGTCGTCGGGATTTCCCGCGCCCTCACGGATTTCTGGTACGTCACTCCGGTGGTGCTCTTCGGTCTCTATTTCGGGACCAAATCCTGGCTGGCCACCGAAAAGGGCAAAGAGATTTTCGACAGAGTCATCTTCAGGTTACCTAAAATCGGAACCTTTGTGCAGATTGTTTCCGTTTCCCGTTTTGCCCGTACATTCGGCACGCTAATGGCCTCCGGGGTTCCGATCTTGCAGTCCATTTCCATTACGCGTGACACTTTGGATAACGTCGTCATCGCCAAATCACTCGAACGCGTCCACGACCGTGTGCGTGATGGTGAGCCGCTTTCCGTGCCCCTGGAACAATCGGGCGTCTTCCCTCAGATGGTGACCTCTATGATCCAAGTTGGAGAAGAGACGGGCCAGTTGCCTGAGATGCTTAATCGCGTCGCCGATATTTACGACGAAGAGGTCGATAATGCGGTGACCGCGCTGACTTCCATCATCGAGCCCGTGCTCATCGTGTTCCTCGCCGTCGTCGTCGGTACCATCGTCTTGGCGATGTTCCTACCGCTGATCGCGCTGATTACCAAGATGACCGGCGGTTGATTCGTCTTGGTCTTGAACGACATGAACAAGCCCGGCTCAGAAGAGTCGGGCTTTTGTTTTGGGTCGGTTATTTGACCCCTTAAAAAGGAGGCGGCTTGCATACCCCTATGCAAGCCGCCTGTTTTTTACTGCTTTATCTTACTTACCCCATTGTCCCGTAGGACAAATTTAATACCTGATACCGTGCAATTAATTCCGACGGGTTCAAGCCTAATTCGAATCTTTTTGGTCACTCGTTTAAGTGACTGCCCCTCAAGGGCTTAAAATTGGGTGCAGGGGTAGGATTTGAACCTACGACCTTCAGGTTATGAGCC
>JBAXRS010000040.1:0-15875 GCA_037131085.1 Verrucomicrobiota bacterium
CCAGCACATAGAGGGGCGGACGCCCCGGTCGCAAGGAAGATGCGGTCCCCACCCTGAGCCAAATAGCCAAAAGAGGCCTACCGCATCCTCATACGGCAAGCCTCAAGAGGCGATGAAGCGGACGTGCTTAGAACGAGTGTGTCAGGCCGAAGGACCAGACATCGGTCGAGTGTACGACATTCACCTCCGTACCGTTAGGCTTGTCCGTCAGGTTGTTGTTCTTCAGCGAACGACTGTAGTAAACATACGCGCTGGTATTGGCCGCCAGCTTGTAGGTCAGACCCGCCGCAAGGTGCGTTGAAAAAGCGGCGGTCTCGAGGTCCTCGACGTAGGCGACATTGCCTGCCGCAGCCATGGTGTTCTTATCGCGGAACTGACGGAGCGCCGTCGCCTGCAGGGAGAACGCCAGTGGCGAGGCCAGCTCATAGCGAACACCCGCCGTTGCCGTCAGGGTTGTGCCCGGGCGGAAGTTCGCGTCGGAAAAGACGGCGCCCTGCGCACCGAGCTGCCAGAAGAACTGCGGCCGGTCGCTGGTCGCCGCATAATCTCGACGTAATCCGAGGATGAGATCCGTCGAGCCGGTCCCGGGCTGCAGGTAGCGGCGTGAAACGTTCAACGTCAGGTCGTCCGTACCCGTCGGCAGCTTGACGCCGGCGATGATGGTATAGTCGGACCAGGCGAAGCGCGTCGTCACCGAGATATCACCCAAGCCGACGACCTCCTGACGGGTATTGACCGGATTGGGAATGGGTACAGTCGGCGCGATGTTCGAACGGACGATCCGGTTGATACGCGGCACGGCGAGGGACCAGGTCTGGCCGGCGAGTTGAGTCTCAATCGTCCCCGTAAGGATACGATGGTAAGCGAGGAAGTGCGCGTGGGCGCCGCTATTGCGTTCGTCCTGGTCAATCGTGTCGTAACGGAAATCTACCGTATAAGCGCCAGCGCGGGCGACCGAACGGTCGGCAAGATTGTCGACACAGACCTTCACGCAACCGCAAGGACAGGCCTGGGCTTCGGTGTAAGCGCCGAGTGCTAGTAGCAAAAAGAGGGACTGGCGAAAACGGTGGAACACGAGGTCAAACTGTCACCGCAGCGGGTCGGCACAATCCCAATGGCTGACTTGGCAGAGAGTCTTACCTCTGCTTATGTTAAGAATAAGCCTACCCGACGTAAACCGTCGGATCCTGCACGCCCGCGCGCAGAAAGGCCTCCTTGCGTTCCACGCAGGTGCCGCACTTGCCGCAGTGCTTATCGCCGCCGACGTAACAGGACCAAGTCAGGACGAACGGAACACCGAGCTCGACGCCACGCTTCACAATTGAAGTCTTGTCCATGCCGACGAAGGGGCGTTCGAGCGAAACCTCATGCCAATCGGCGAGGCGGATGGCCTTATCCAAGGCATCGGCGAAAGCCGGGCGACAATCAGGATAGATCGCGTGGTCGCCGCCGTGCGCACCATAGGCGACCGAGGTGGCCTTGAGCGACATCGCCCAGGCGGCGGCGGTTGCGATAAGGAGCATGTTCCGGTTCGGCACGACAGTAGCCTTCATACTGGCCTCTTCGTAATGACCTTCGGGGACATCGATATGGGAATCCGTCAGGGCGTTGGCGCCAAAGAGCGGCGTCAGTCCACGGAGGTCGGCGATGCGATGGGGGACCTTGTAATGGACGCAGATCTCCGCAGCGGCCACGAGTTCGCGGCGGTGGCGCTGACCGTAGTCGACCGATAGCGCATGTACTTCCCTGCCCTCGGCCAGCAGATGGGCCAGGAGTACGGTGGAATCCATTCCGCCGGAGTGAATGATGACGGTGCGCTGCATCAGCGGGGAAGTTGGACGCGGACGGCCTCGAGGGCGAGTCCGTTAATCGCGGACGCGCAGCTTGGCGCCCAGCTTGTCGAGGTGCGAGACCGCCACGGCCTCGCCGACGCGCATGGCCGCGGACTCCTTGCGATTGCCGTCGCGCAGACCCGAAAGGTGAAGCCAGCCGTGGGCCACATAAAGACGCAGCTCGGTAGCCAGCGTGACGCCGTGCTCTTTCGCGGCGCGGCGGGCCTGGTCGATGTTCACGCAAATCTCACCGGCGAACGCTTCACCGGGGTGCTCTTCGCCGACAAACGTGATCACATCCGTCACGGTCGGATCGCCCAGAAATTCATCGTGCAGCTTGGCCGTCTCCTTGTCGCCGAGGAAGGCGATGGACAGCGACCCTTCGGGACAGCGGTAGGCTTTTAGTTTGTCGAGCGCAAGGACCACGCGCTGAACGGAAACCGCAGAGACCTTGGTCTTCGCGTGGCGGACGAAGATGTCGACAACGCGGCTCATGCGGCGGAGAAGACGGGCTTAAGCCTCGCCCAGAGCTCAGATAACGCCTGCGGCAGGACGCGCGTATCGCCGATGACGGGCATGAAGTTGTGGTCGCCGTCCCAGCGTGGCACGATGTGGAAGTGCAGGTGCGTCGGGATACCCGCGCCCGCGGCCTTGCCGAGATTGAGCCCCATATTGAAGCCGGCCGGGCTCATCACCTTCTGCAGCACCGCCTGACATCGCACCAGCAGGTCCATCATCTCGGCGCGTTCGGCCGGAGTGAGGTCCGCCAGTTCGCCGACCTCGCGATTGGGCAATACCATCAGGTGGCCCGGATTGTAAGGCGAGTTGTTGAGGATGACGAAGCAGTGGACTCCGCGGTGCAGAATGAGATTCGCTTCATCGTCGTTCGCCGCGAGTAACGCCGCGAACGGACTGCCGGCACCGGGCTCCTTGCGGGTGCGGATGTACTGGATGCGCCAGTGCGGGTGAAGCTGTTCGGACATCAGATCGAAGATCAAGCGGCAGCGAAACCCTGTGGGCGCGCCAGATGCCAGCGATAGGCCGTTTCCACGATGGAATCCAAGGAAGCGTATTGGACGCGCCAGCCTAATTCTTTTTTCACCTTATCGGCATTGGCATAAAGAGCGGGTGGATCGCCCTCGCGACGCGGGGCGAATTCATGCGGCACCTTCTTACCGCTCACGCGCTCTACGCTGGCGATGACTTCCTTCACCGAGTGCGGCGTACCGGTGCCTAGATTATAGAAATGTTGGCGACCTGGGACATTTAATCGTTCGAACACGGCCAGGTGAGCGCGGGAGAGATCGTCGACGTGGACATAATCGCGCAAGCAAGTACCATCCGGCGTCGGATAATCGCTCCCAAAAACCTTGAGCGGCGGCCGGCGACCAAGGGCGGCGGCGATCGCCAACGGGATGAGGTGCGTCTCGGGAGTATGGTCCTCGCCGATCGAGGCATCCGCCACCGCACCAGCGGCGTTAAAGTATCGGAAAGCAGCGAAGCTGAAGCCTTGTGTCGTCGCCAAGGCAATCAACTGACGCTCAACCTCGAGCTTATTCTGTCCATAGGGATTAATGGGATGTTGCGGCAAATCCTCCGTCATCGGCATTTTTTCTGGGATACCGTAAGTCGCACAGGTACTGGAAAAAACAATCTTCTTAACCCCCTCGGCCAGCATCGAATCGAGCAAGGACCGCGTACGGATAACATTATTATCGTGGTAGCGCTCGGGTTGCTGCACCGACTCGCCCACATTGGTCAACGCGGCGAAATCGATGACTAAATCGATCTGAAGGGCCCGCAAAGCCTGCCGAACTGCGGTCGTGTCGGCCATGTCTGCATGGATGAAGGGTACCCCATGAGGAACGGATGCTTGATGCCCGTAGGAAAGGTTATCGAGGACGGCAACGACGTGACCGGCGGACATCGCCTGCCGCACGCAATGACTGCCGATATAACCGGCCCCGCCGACGACGAGCACGTTCATTCCAGCAGATAACCCAAGCCAAAGAGCGGAAGCAAGCGGGATAGGGGCTAATCTCATCCAAAACCTTGCCAGCCACGTCCCAACTCTCCTATCTCAAACCTCAATGGACAACTTGCCTGGCTCCTATGATTTCTCCGCCTTCGAACAGCGATGGCAGGCCTATTGGAAGCAACAGTCCACCTTCCGCACCGATGCCATCACCTGCGGTAAGCCTAAATATTACGTCTTGGACATGTTCCCCTATCCGTCCGGGTCAGGTCTGCACATTGGTCACCCCGAGGGCTATACGGCTTCGGACATCTTAGCCCGATATAAGAAAGCCAACGGTTACAACGTCTTGCACCCCATGGGCTGGGATGCCTTCGGCTTGCCCGCGGAACAACATGCTATCGCGACCGGCGAGCACCCCGCCGTGCAGACTCGCCGTAATATCGATAATTTTCGCCGCCAATTGCAGATGCTCGGGTTCGCCATCGACTGGGACCGCGAACTCTCCACGACGGATGAAAATTACTTCCGTTGGACGCAGTGGATCTTCCTAAAGCTCTTCCGCCACGGTCTGGCGTACGTCTCCGAGAAACCCGTCTGGTTCTGCCCTGCCCTCGGCACCGTGCTCGCCAACGAGGAAGTGCTCAACACTTCCGAGGGCCCGCGCTCCGATCGCGGCAGCCACCCCGTAGAGCGTCGTCCGATCCGCCAGTGGGTGCTGCGCATCACCGCTTACGCGGACAAGCTTATCGAAGGCCTCGATCACGTCGAATGGCCCGACTCCACCAAGCGACTCCAGAAGAACTGGATTGGCAAGTCCGAGGGAGCCGAAGTCACCTTTACACTCGATGGTCATGACGAAACATTGACTGTTTTCACCACTCGGCCGGACACCCTTTACGGCGCGACCTACATGGTGATCGCGCCCGAGCACCCGCTCATCGGCAAGCTCACCACCGCCGCCCTGAAGAGCACGGTCGAAAGCTACGTTGCCGCAGTCCGTAATAAGACTGACCTCGAACGCACCGACCTCGCGGCTAAAAAGAAGACCGGCGTGTTCACCGGGGCTTACGCCATCAATCCCGTCAACGGCGCGAAGATTCCCGTCTGGGCTGCCGACTACGTGCTCATCACCTACGGCACCGGTGCCATCATGGCCGTGCCGGCACACGACGAACGCGACTGGGAATTCGCCAAGGAATTCAAGCTCCCGATCATTCAGGTCGTCGGCTCCAAGGAAGCGATTGACGTCAACGAGAAGCCTTGGACCGAGGACGGCCCGATGGTGAACTCGGGTTCATTCGACGGCCTCTCCGCCAACGAGACCAAGAAGAAGATCACCGCCGAGCTCGCCACCAAAGGCCAAGGCAAACTGGCCGTGAACTTCAAGCTGCGCGATTGGCTCTTTTCGCGCCAGCGCTACTGGGGCGAGCCCTTCCCGCTTCTCTGGGTTTCTCGTGAAGACTACGCCAAGATCCCGGCTGATTCCGAAGTTCGGGAGTTCCTGCCCAAGGAACCCGTTACTTGCCAGCTTAACGGCGTCGAAGTCTGCGCCGTTCCGCTGACCTCCAAACAACTCCCGCTCACCCTGCCGCAGGTCAAGTCCTACCAACCTTCGCCCACCGGCGATTCTCCGCTTTCCAAAGAACCGGAATGGACCGAAGTCTGGTACGATGTCGCATCAGCCGCGACCATTCCTCAATCGCAAGCCCAACCCGGCCCACTTTGGATCAAAGCCTCACGCGAGACGAACACCATGCCGCAGTGGGCGGGCTCTTGTTGGTATTACCTCCGTTATCTCGACCCCAAGAATACCCAAGCCATCGCCTCCCCGCAAGCGATGGAATACTGGGGATGTCCCGACTTCTATATCGGCGGCGCGGAACATGCGGTACTCCACTTATTATACGCGCGTTTCTGGCATCGCTTCCTGCATGAAATCGGCGTCGTTCCGACCGCGGAGCCATTCCAGAAACTTTTCCACCAAGGCCTCATTATGGGCGAGGACGGCGAGAAGATGTCGAAGAGCCGCGGCAATGTCGTGAACCCGGACTCCATCGTCAAAGACCACGGCGCCGATGCCCTGCGCATGTACTTGATGTTCCTGGGTCCGCTCGAGGCCTCGAAACCATGGAGTTCCGAAGGCATCTCTGGCATCACCCGCTTCTTGCGTCGCTTGTGGAGACTTTCCGTCGATGAGGTCAGCGGCAAAGTTTCGCCCAAACTTTCGCCAGACGGCGCCGAATCCGAAGACCTCGTCCGCGAGCTCCATCGCACCATTCAGAAAGTCGAGAAGGACATCGAAACCCTGCAGTTCAATACTGCGATCTCGCAGATGATGATCCTGATGAATGTCGCCGAAAAATCACCGATTGTCCGGCGCAGTACCGTGGAAGATTTCGTCCGGTTAGTCGCCCCGTTTGCACCGCACGTGTGCGAAGAAATCTGGGCCCGACTAGGTAACGACCAAAGCGTCACCGCCGCCGGTTGGCCTAAGCTCGATGCCTCCAAGCTCGTCGAAACGACCGCCGAAGTCATCTTTCAGGTGAACGGCAAAGTCCGAGCAACCGCCAAGGTCGCCAAGGACATCTCCAAGGACGCACTCCTGGCGCTCGCGAAAGCCCATCCTGATGTTCAGAAATTCACCGACGGTAAACCGGTCGTGAAGGAGATCGTCGTCCCGGGTAAGCTGGTGAACATCGTCGTCGCCGGCTAAGCTCAGCGCTTCATGCCAACAAAAAGGGCCCCGTGACGGGACCCTTTTCTTTTGCCGCTTAGGATACCCTCAGAGTACCGCTTTCTCGAGCTTGGGTACCAACGCGTGGTGGATGACGAAGGCGATCACGTAGGCGAAGGCGCAGAAGCTGAAAAGAATCGCGTAGCCGCCCGTCGGATTGGCGTCGAGCACGGCGCCTGCAACGATCGGGAAGATCATCCCTCCAATGGAGCCGGCGAAGCCGCCCATACCGGACACAGAAGCGACGGCGTTCTTCGAGAACGTGTCGGAGACCGTGGCATAAAGGCTGGCGGACCAGGCCTGGTGGGCCGAGGCGCCGAAGGCGATGAGGAAGACCGCTTCCCACATACCGAGGCCGCGGACGAAGAAGATTGGTAGCGAGCAGACGGCGAAGATGAGCATCGAGACCTTACGAACCTTAACGATGTCGAAGCCAGACTCGGCGAATTTCTTGACCGCCCAGCCGGCGAAGATGCTCAGAACGGTGACGATCGAATAAAGGACGACGAGAGGTTGACTGAACATCCAACCAAAAAATTCAAAAGGATGAAAAAGACTGGGGACGGAGCCGATGGCCTTCAAATCAAGGTGCTGTTCCTTCTTAAAATAGTCAGGCAGCCAGATCAGGTAGAACCACCAGACCGGGTCAGTCATGAATTTTGCCACCATGTAGGCCCAAGCTTGGCGGGTGCCGAAAAGCTGACCCCAAGAAACCTTTTCGGTCGGCTCACCAGCATCATCCTCTTGCAGGGGTGGATTACGGAAAAGCGGAATCCAGAAGAAAACCCAAACAATGCCCAAGATACCCGCGATGACAAAAGTCGAGCGCCAGCCCCAAGCCGCAGCTATCGGCAAGACAACGAGTGGGGCGACGACCGAGCCGATATTGGAACCGGAATTAAAAAGCGCATTGGCGAAAGCTCGCTCAGCCCGGGGGAACCACTGGGCTACCGTCTTGATGGCGGCGGGAAAATTACCGCCTTCACCGAGACCTAAGCCGACCCGGGCGGCAGCGAAACCCATCACCGAGCCGACGGCAGCATGTGCAGCCGCGGCGACCGACCACGCCACGATGGAAACAGCGTAGCCAATCTTAGTCCCAAAACGGTCGATGAACCAGCCGAAGCCCAACAGACCGAACGCATAGGCAAATTGAAAAGCCGAATTCACATAACCGTACTGGGTATTGGTCCAGCCAAGTTCCTTGTCCAGATACTCGGGCTTAATGAGCGAGAGAATCGACCGATCGATATAATTGATCGTCGTCGCAAAGAAGAGGAGCGCCAGAATGACCCAGCGATGCGATGAGACGGCGGGTGCGGGGCTTAGGTTGGAGTCTTTCATCATAACAAGGGGGTTCTGCTAACAAATGGGCATTTTTTAAGTTGTCGACCTTAGAAGTCCTGTTGACTGAACCCCCTCATAAAGCCACTAATGGTGGAGATTATACCTATAATGAAGCCGCGTATCCTCCTCACAACCACCTCCTTCCAAGACACCCCCGGCGAGCATCACAAGCTTCTGGCAGAAACGGGCTGGGAAGTAGTCACCGCCCGCGGGCCGCTCAACGAAGCGGACACCCTCGCGCTTATGGGGGAATTTGACGGTTACATCTGCGGAGACGACCTTATCACGGCCGCGGTCATCGAAAAAGCCCTGCCCCGCCTGAAGGTCGTTTCCAAATACGGCATCGGCGTCGACAAGATCGACGTAAAGCACCTTACCAGCAAAGGCATCCCCCTGCTCTTCACCCCTGGCGTCAACCACACGACGGTCGCCGAGCACACCTTCCTGCTCCTTCTGGCTATGGAAAAGAATTTCTACTTTCACACCGACTCGACACGTTCAGGCGGCTGGAAGCGCAAGACCGGTCGTGAATTACTTGATAAGACCATCGGTATCATCGGGATGGGTCGCATCGGCAAAGAAGTCGCCATCCGCGCCCGCGCTTTCGGCATGAAGGTCATCGGCTTCGATCTCTACTGGGACGATAAATTCGCCGCTCAATATGACATCAAGCGCGCCGCCGCGATGGACGAAGTTTTCGCCGTTGCCGATTACCTGTCGCTTCACACCAACCTGACCCCTGAAACCCGCGACTTAGTTCGGGCCGAGACCATCGCCAAGATGAAGAAGGGTGTCTTGATCCTCAATTGCGCCCGCGGCGAAATCGTGCACACCGATGACATCGCGGCCGCGCTCAAGTCGGGCCAGGTCGGCGGCTACGGCACCGACGTGCTCGACGAAGAGCCCCCACGCGCGGACCACCCCTTGACCAAACTCCCCAACTGCGTCGTCACGCCGCACATCGGCTCACGAACCGCCGAAAGCGTCCAACGCCAGGCCGTGGCCGCGGTGAAGAACCTAATCTTGGCGATGCATGGTGAAAAACCGCTGGCCCAGATCAACCCGGAAGTTCCGGTCAAGAAAGTCGTCTAATCTCACCTAGATATTTAAAATAACCATGAGCGAAATTTTCCATGTCATCCCGGTCGCAGCCCATGAGGCTCTGATCACCGCCGCGTATATGAAGCGCGGCTTCGGCGCCAAAGAATCGGCTCAGGCCGCCCAGATGGCCTCGATGGCCACGCACCACGGCATCCGCACGCACAACGCCCTGAAAGCCCTTCACCTCGATGAACTATTCGGCTCTGGCGCCAAGGTACCGGGCTGCACGCCCAATGCCACCGTCACCAAAAAGGCTTCACGTTTCGAAGCCGCCGAAGTTTGGGACGCCCATCAGAAGCTCGGTCAAGCCGTCGCCGTCGACGCCATCAATCGTTGCATCGAACTCGCCGATAAATACGGCGTGGGCACGGTCTCCGTCGACAACGCGTTCCACTACCTCTGGGGCGGTGGCTACGTGATGGAAGCCGCGAAGCGTGGTTATATCGCTTATACAAATTGCACGGCGACGCTCTCCGAAGTCGTTCCTTTTCAAGGCAAGCACCCGACGCTCGGTACCAATCCGCATTCATGGGGCTTCCCCACGACGGATGCCGTCGGCTTCCCGATTGTAATCGATTGGGCCACCTCTGTCATCGCCATGGGCCGAGTCCAAGTCCTCAAGCGTGAAGGTAAGATGCTGCCACCCGATGCGGCCGTGGATAAAGACGGCAAGATCACCCTCGACCCGAACCAAGCGGTCTCCCTCATCCCCTTTGGCGCCCACAAAGGCTACGGTCTTTCGTTGATCAACGAAATCGTCGCCGGATTCATCGGCGGCTCATTACCTACGATTCGCAGTCGCACGCACGTGCCTGGAGAAAAACAAGCCTGCGCCTTCTTCTTCCAAGTGATCCACCCCGAAGCCATCAGTTCGGGCGTCTTCGCCCAAGGTCGCAACCAATCGCAGAATGTCAAAGCCGTCCTCGCCGACGTTCTCGGTCATGGTAATGAAAATTGCATGCTGCCTGGCCAACTCGAAGCCGCGGCAGCCGCACGCAGCATTAAATCAGGTGGCTTGCTCTTTTCGAAAGCCGAAGTGGAAGCGCTGAATGAACTGGCTCACGAATGCGGAGCGAAACCTTTCGACCTCGCCATCCTCCCCGTCGCCTAAGCACTCCCGTCCTCCAACTTAACATTCTACCAGCCATGTCCCTCATCATCAAGCCGGCCAAAAATTGCGCCTTCGACCAAGTCTCCCTCGGAGAAATTATGCTTCGCCTCGACCCCGGTGAAGGCCGGGTTCGCACGACGCGTGAATTCAAAGTCTGGGAAGGCGGTGGCGAATATAATGTCGCCCGTGGACTCCGTAAATGTTTCGGCCTCCGCACCTCCGTCTGCACGGCCTTCGTCGACAATGAAGTCGGACGCCTACTCGAAGATTTCGTCATGCAAGGCGGCGTGAATACCGATTATATCAAATGGCGTGAAGATGATGGCATCGGCCGAACGGTCCGCAACGGCCTCAACTTCACCGAACGGGGCTTCGGCATCCGTGGCGCTGTCGGCGTCCCAGACCGCGGCAACACCGCCGCCTCGCAGATTAAGCCCGGTGACTTCGACTGGGAATACCTCTTCGGTACGCTGGGCGTCCGCTGGCTCCACACGGGAGGCATCTTCGCGGCCCTCTCCGAGTCGACGGCCCAAGTGACCATCGAGGCCGTGAAAGCCGCCAAGAAGCATGGCACCATCGTTTCGTACGATCTGAATTATCGCCCTTCGCTCTGGAAGACCATCGGCGGCCTCAAGAAAGCCCAAGAGGTCAACCGCGAGATCGCCCAGTACGTGGACGTAATGATCGGTAACGAAGAAGACTTCACGGCTTCGCTCGGCTTCGAAGTCAAAGGCGCCGACCACAGCCTTTCGCACATCGAAACCCAAGCCTTCAAGGACATGATCGGCGAAGCCGTCAAACAGTTCCCAAATTTCAAAGTCGCCGCGACCACCTTGCGCCGCGTGATTACCGCCACCAAGAACGATTGGAGCGCCATCTGCTGGCACGACGGTAAATTTTACGACAGCATCTCCTTCCCTGGACTCGAAATCCTCGACCGCGTCGGCGGAGGCGATAGTTTCGCTTCGGGGCTGGTCTTCGGCTTCCTCGAATACAACGATGCCCAGAAGGCCGTTAATTACGGTGCGGCTCACGGAGCGCTCGCCTCTACAACCCCAGGGGATACCTCCATGGTCACCCGTAAAGAAGTCGAGAAGCAGCTCGCCGGTGGCGGCGCCCGCGTCGTCCGCTAATCGCCCGTCCTCCCCTATACTCCTTACTCTATAATCTAGTCCCATGTCCTCACTTGAACTCTTCTCGCTCAAAGGTCGCACCGCCGTCGTCATCGGCGGCACTGGCGAACTTTGCGGCGCCATGGCCGAAGGCTTTGCCTCCGCTGGCGCGCACGTCATCTTAGTCGGACGCGACCCCGCCAAAGCGGATGCCCGCCTGGCCCTCATCAAAGCCGCCGGCGGCTCGGCTGAATTCCTTTCGTGCGAAGCCACGAACAAGGCAGACCTGATCAAACTGCGCGATGCCATCCTGGCCAAGCACGGCAAAGTCGACGTCTTGGTGAATGGCGCTGGCGTCAACTCCCCGACGCCCTTCTTCGATATCGACGAAGCACAGCTCGACCGGATTCTTACGGTAAATATCAAAGGCGTCGTCTTCGGCTGTCAGGTGTTCGGCGAAGCGATGGTCAAAGCCGGCAAGGGCTCGATCATCAACCTTGGCTCGGAATCCGGCATCCTGCCGCTCTCCCGTGTCTTCACCTACTCAGCTTCGAAGGCCGCGGTGCACAATCTTTCAAAGAACCTCGCCCGCGAATGGGCGGCCAAAGGCGTCCGCGTCAATACGCTCGTCCCGGGCTTCTTCCCCGCCGAACAGAACCGCAAGGTGCTCACCCCCGAACGTGTGGCCACGATTTTGGGCAAGACCCCGATGAATCGTTTCGGCGACGCCAAGGAACTCATCGGCGCCTCCCTCCTCCTCGCTTCCGACGCCGGTAGTTTCGTCACCGGAGCCGAGATTGTCGTCGACGGCGGTTTCGCCGCGATGTCCATCTAACAACAAGAGACCGCGACGATGGCTTTCATGGACGATAATTTCATCCTCTCGACTGGAACGGCGCAAAAGCTTTACCACGACGTCGCCAAAGACCAGCCAATCGTCGACTACCACTGCCACCTCAGCCCGAAGGATATCGCCGACGATCGTCGCTTCGAAGACCTGACCGCCATCTGGCTTGCCGGTGATCACTACAAGTGGCGCGCAATGCGAGCCAACGGAGTCAACGAGGACCTGATTACGGGAAACAAGTCCACGTCTCGCGAAAAATTCCAAGCTTGGGCTGAGACCGTCCCGCATACCTTGCGCAATCCACTGTTCCACTGGACGCACCTCGAACTTCGTCGTCACTTCGGCATCACCGAAGTCCTGGAAGGCGCGACGGCGCAGAAAATCTGGGACGAAGCCAATCGCCAGCTTACGCACGGCGACCTGACTACCCGCGGTATCCTGAAGATGATGAAAGTTGAAGTTGTTGGCACGACCGACGATCCGGCAGACTCACTCGAACTGCATCATCAGATTGCTAAGTCCGGCTTTGCGACCCGCATCGTCCCAACCTACCGTCCAGACGCTTGCTTGAAGGTTGACGCCCCTGAACGCGTCCAAGCTTGGGCGAAAAAGCTTGCAGGCGTAACCGGTAAAGGCGCCGACACCTTTGCTGGCCTCATCGCGGGTCTCAATCAAAGGCATGATGATTTCGCGGCCGCGGGCTGCCGCGCCACGGACCACGGCCTCAACTACCTCCCAGACGTCAGTTGCACGGAAAGCGAAGCCAAGGCCATCTGGGAACGGGCTATCTCCGGTAATGCCGCTACCGCCACCGAAGCCGAGAAATTCACGGCCTACATCATGCTTCATGTCGGCCGACTCAATCACGCCAAAGGCTGGGCCACCCAGCTGCACCTCGGCGCCGTCCGCGACCCGAATCTCGGCTTACTCAAACGTCTCGGCTCCGATGCCGGCTGCGACACCATCGGCGACTTCCGCCAGGGCCCTGGCCTCATCCGCTGGTTAGGCACGCTCTCCGGCGAGAACGCCCTCGGTAAAGTCATTCTGTACAACCTGAACCCAGCCGACACCGCCCTCTTCGCCTGCCTCCCGGGTTCATTCCAAGACGGCATCACCCCTGGTAAAATCCAGTACGGCTCCGGCTGGTGGTTCCTCGATCAAGAGCGCGGCATGCGCGACCAAATCAACGCCCTCTCGGACCTCGGTTTACTCAGCCGCTTCATCGGTATGATTACCGATTCGCGCTCCTTCCTCTCGTATCCGCGCCACGAATACTTCCGTCGTATTTTGTGCGACCTTGTAGGACAAGACGTCGAATCCGGCCGGATCCCTGACCGCAAGGAATGGAATGAACGCCTGATCGCTGACGTCTGCTACGGCAACGCTAGCCAGTATTTCGGCTTTAAGAAGTAAACGGCTTCCTAAGAAGACATGGTCCCGTATATGCCTGTCTTTTTAGTCCTAATCATTCTAGGACGCTACTGGGTCATGCGCGGGCCGGCCGGACTCACCGCCTTGGAGAACGACCGAACCCCTGACGTAGTTGAAAAGGCCCTCTCAAGGGCAAGCATGCTATTGACGGTGGCCGTCGGCATTGAGCTGCACCTGACGAAGGTTGACTTCCTCACGGCCAGCGAAGCGTACTGGCTTAACATCCTGCCGCTCCTTTGGCTGGCGTTAACCATTTACCGCAAGGATATCCCTGGAGACCGGACCGCGACCAGCATCGGCATCTGGACCCTCACGCCTTACGCCGCCTACGCCTTAAGCCATGAAGAATCGCCTGAAAGCACGTGGCTAAGCCTATGCCTTTTCGGAGCCGCCTTCCTGGTCGGCACCTTGCGCGACGGCAAGCAGCCAGCCTGAGTCGGGAGGCTTGCGTAAGCGGCAGACAAGACGTCGAATCCGGCCGAATCCCTGACCGCAAGGAATGGAATGAACGCCTAATCGCCGACGTCTGCTACGGCAACGCCAGCCAGTATTTCGGCTTCAAAAATAAGGTTTTAAAAGAGTCTTAAGAAACCTGAGCCTCTCACCTCTTCCTCTGATGGCTTGCCAACCGTCGAAACCTTGGCAAATTTCTCTTATGCGCACGTTTCTCTTGCTCATCGCCTCCTGCCTCACGCTTGGCGCAGCCGATTCAACGGAGAAGGCGCATCAACTCCGGGAGTTCAACCTTGGTCGCTATCTGACCGGACCACGAATTTCCGAAGGGGCCATGAAAGGAAAAGCCACCGCCATCGTCTGCATGGGCACCCTCTCCTCCAATCCGCACTCTTGGGCGGCGGCTTGGACTCCGGAATTCGAAGACCTGCATAAAAGCAGCGGCGCCAAAGTGACTGTCATTGGGGCGGCTTGGGGCAAGGGCCTCGCCCCCAAGGATTACGCCGAATATGCCAAGAAGTTTAAATTGGAGTTCACCGTCGTCAACGGCATCGAGCACGCACCCTTTGAAGTGCCGCGCGACGGGCATTGCCTAATTTTCAATGCCGACGGCAAACTGATCTACAGCGGCCAACCCAATAAAGGTAACCAAGATTTCAAGGACGCCATCGCCGCGATTAGCAAGTAACCACCTTCCCAATTATCCAATCCCCCATTCATCATCCTATGCGAAAACTAGCCTGCCTACTGCTCTTAGTGCCCATGCTCCTCCAAGCGGCGGAGAAAAAGGAAAAGAAATATGACCTTAATGATTTCGCCTGGGGAAAGATCCTTTCCGGTCCCGCGATCACAGAGGCCAGCTCCAAAGACAAGGGCATCATCCTGTTCTTCTGGGTCAATGAAAAGCAGATGCACGTCGACGAAAACCTCGAGCGACTGTCGAAAATCAATGAAGAATATAGTAACACCGTCTTCATGGTAGCTGTCGAATTGAGCTCAATTAATAAAACTGCGAAAGAACAAGCCGATGTCACCAAAGTCGTCAAAAAAGCTAATGTAAAAGTCTCCGTTGCCGCAGGAATGAAAAAAATGCCGGAGGGAAAGTGGCCTCATACAATCCCCTATTGCTTCATCTTCGACGCCAAGAAGAAGTTCATTTACGAAGGGAACGTTCACGGTGATGAATTCAAACAGGCTATGGAAGAAGCAGGCATCGTAGCCGGCAAGCCTGGCAGCAAACCCGCGACGGAAGAAAAGCCTGCGGCCAAAGACCCTAAGAAGGGGACCTAAATCAACGCGCGGCCTGCAAGCTTTGCCAGGTAAGCGGTAACTTATGGCGGACCAATTCGGCTGTCGTACCTGGTAGCATGTCCGGTCGCAACGGAAGGTTAATCGTGTCCTCACGGTCGATCTGCCCTTCGCTACGCCCATATTTAAATTCGTAATTCAGCGACCCGTCGGGGGCGAGCCCGATGCCCTTCCAGTCTGGATTCGGTACGGAGATATAAAAATAATCCCCGGTCACCAGCTTAGCCTTGGCCATCCTCTTAGTAGCGTGCAGCGACCGCCATAAGTTCTCGGCGGTCCAAGCCGCGGGATTCACCTGATTGAGTTGCGACGCCACGAGCTTGGCGTAAGGCTTACTCCCATCGGCCGTGGCATAATCGCGCCAGAAATCAAAAGAAGCGACGATTTCATCGGCCACCAGGGGATAGTGGGTACAACCGAGGACGAGGGTATCAATGGGGGCGGCACCATCGGCGGCCGCGGCTTGAAGGAAAGCTCCCACGTCCGCCCGGATGATATCTCGGACCGGCGACTTTATGGACGGATCACCCTCAATCGCGGCGGCGAGGTTGACGGAGCCAAGCTGACGGACCGGCCGGTCACTGACCTTGGCGATGGCCTTGGGATAGGCATTGGAAGCGC
>JBAXRS010000041.1:0-15690 GCA_037131085.1 Verrucomicrobiota bacterium
CACTTCCCTTCCCTCGGCGAATACACCTCGCAGTTCGGGCTCAATGTCGAGCGCGCGGCCTGGCTCAAGCCTACCGCCGTGGTCATGCATCCGGGGCCGATCAACCGGGGCGTGGAAGTCGAAAGCGAAGTCGCCGATGGGCCGCGCAGCCTGATCCTCGAACAAGTGCGCAATGGCGTCGCCGTGCGCATGGCCGTCCTTCACCTTTGCACCGGAGCGATTGCCCGATGAACCCGCCCGACCTTTCCCCCCTCTGGATTCGCGGCGCCCGCGTGATCGACCCCGCCGCCCAGCGCGACGAAGCAAAAGCTGATATTTTTATTAAAGACGGCGTCTTCGTCGAGAAACTCTCGGCCGCAGAACAAGCCCAAGCCCGCGTCATCGATGGGCAAGGGCTCGTCGCGACCCCGGGCTTCATCGACCTCAATTGTCGGCTCGGCGAACCAGGCCGCGACGCCCGCGAAACCGTCCGCACCGGCACGCGGGCCGCTGCGGCCGGCGGCTTCACCACCGTCGTCACGATGCCTGACTCCTTACCAGCCGCCGATAATATCGGGACCATTCAACTCTTGCGCGAAATCTGTGCCCGCGATGCGGCCGTCCGCGTCCTGCCCGCCGGCACCTTGACCAAAGAACACGAAGGCAAGGCGCTGGCCCCTTTGGGTTCGCTTAAAAAAGCCGGCGTCGTCGCGGTCACCGACACGACCTCGGGTGTGCAGAACAATGAGATCATGCGTCGCGCCCTAGAGTATGCCGCGATGTTCGACTTGGTCGTGCTCGATCATTGCCAAGACAGCAGCATGACGGAAGGCGCGCAGATGCACGAAGGTGCTTGGTCGCTGCGCTTGGGTCTCCGGGGCTGGCCGCGCACCGCCGAAGAGATCGTGGTCTCGAGCGACTGCCTTTTGGCCGAGCTCACCAAGGCACGGATTCACCTTCAACACCTGTCCTCGGGTGGTTCGGCCGAAATCGTCCGGCGCGCCAAGGCCCGAGGCCTCTCGATCACCGCCGAAGTTTCCGCCTTACACCTGCTGCTGACCGACGGAGCTTTAGCCCAATACGATACGCACCTGAAACTCAATCCGCCCTTACGCGAAGAATCCGATCGTCTGGCCCTGATCGCCGCGCTCGTCGATGGTACCATCGATGCAATCTGCTCCGACCACTCGCCGTGCACGGCGACCGAGAAAGATTGTGAATTTGACCAAGCCCCCTTCGGTGCGGCCACCTTGGAAACCACTTTCGCGGCCGCCTACGAAGCCATTGTCGCCGGCGGCCATGCAGACTTGGCCCTGCTTCTCGCACGTCTCACTTCAGGTCCAGCCCGCGTGCTCGGCTTAAATGCCGGCACCCTACGTACTGGAGCCGAAGCCGACTTGGTCTTGATCGATCCAAAGACCCGATGGACAAGCTCGATTGCCGCCCAACAATCCAAGGGGGGGAATAATCCTCTAGCTGAACGCACGTTTACGAGCCGGATCCGTTCAACCTATGTCGGCGGTCGCTTAGTCGGCGGCACCGCGTAATATGCCCGCCGAGCTTCAAGCGTCTTTCGCTGGCTTCGGTCTCGCCGATTGGATTTTTGTTGGGTGGAGCCTCGTCCTCAGCGGACTCGGACTTTACTCGTTGACGCGTGGCTACGCGCTCCCCGGTACCGACTATCCCGTACGTCTCCGCGGACTGAGTGCCACGGCCCTGAGTTTCTTATCCCTCGGTCTCTTCTTTTTCGCGGTCTACTCCTCGGCAAGCCTCTTCACCAGCCTCTTCATTAAACCCAACGGCGCGACCCTCGGCCATCAGATGTTAGCCCAGTTCCTCGGCCAAATGGTGGGTGTCGGCACTTTACTATTCTTAGGAAATATCACCCGAGGTACGTTGGCCTGGGCCCCCTCAGCCGTCCTCGAAGGCGAACCGCCGCCGCCAGTCTTTTCAAATTTCAGAAACGAACTGCGCTTCACCTGGGAAGCCTGCACGCTGCGTAACTGGTTGGGTTCCTTCCTCTCTGTCGTTGGCTTGGCCGTTTTGGCCGCTTTGGCTTGGAAAGCTTTCTATTGGTTCTGCAGCCTGCAGGGCCAAGTACTTCCCGAAGAACCGCAGCAACTCGTGGAAACTCTGGCCCAATGGAACGGCCCAGCCTGGCAGCTGTGGGCGATCTTTCTCGCCATCGCCATCGGTGCGCCCGTCGTCGAGGAACTAGCTTTTCGCGGGACGCTTTATAACTCCCTCAAAGGCTGGCTGCCACGCGGGTATGCCATCGTCGTGACGGGCTTGCTCTTCGGAATCGTGCACGGCAGCGCGGCGGCTTTCTTACCGCTTTTCGCCTTTGGCTGCTTCCTGTGCATCGTCCGAGATCGCTTCGGCCTCTTCACCTGCATGGGCGTCCACGCGGCTTTTAATGCCCATAACTTTTTCTGGCTCTTGCTCGCGCCCACCGCTTCGACCAAATTCTAGACCATGGGCGCTCTGACCTCTCATGCCGCGCAAAGTGTGGCGACATTGACCGAGGAAGAAATTATCCGGCGCGTCGTCGCAGCCCTCGCGGAAGTCTGCCCCCCGTTCCCCGCCGGCCCCGGTGGTGATTGCGCGATTTTTCCGTCCACGGGCGGAAGGCTTTATCGCGTCAGCACCGTAGACTCGGTCCTGCTTGGGCGGCACTTCGATCTTTCCTGCAGCGGTATGCGCGCCGGAGCTAAATTAGTGAACCGTAACTTGAGCGACTTGGCCGCCGCCGGAGCCAGCCCTTCCGACAGTCTCCTTTCCCTTCTCATGGGGCCCGACGTAGACGCGGCGTGGTTGATCGATTTCGCCCATGGCGCGGGGCGGGCCGCTGCCCAAGCCGGGCTGACGGTGGTCGGCGGCGATGTTTGTCGTGCCGCGACGGGTTCCTTCGCGGCGACGCTCGCCGTCCAAGGTTTCTCGCACCGCGTCCTGACCCGACGGACCAGCCAACCCGGCGATATCCTTTTTGTCACCGGCCAACTTGGTGGATCGATTTACGGCAAGCACCTCGACTTCAAGCCGCGCCTCGCGGAAGGCGAATGGCTTTGCGGACGCGGCGAAGTCACGGCCTGCACGGATCTCTCCGACGGCCTGGCGAAAGACCTGCCCGGTCTGCTTGGCTCGCAACGCAACGCACGCCTTGAGCTTTCAGCCTTACCCATTGCGGAGGCCGCCCTCGCCCTTTCGCGGGCCGATGGCCGACCCGCCTTAGATCATGCCCTGCAAGATGGTGAAGATTATGAACTGCTCTTCACGGTCAGCGCGGACCGCGCGGATTTATTAGTCCGCGAATTCAGACAGGCCTTCAAAGCCACCGGTATTACCCAAGTCGGAAGTATCGAAACGGGCGAAGGGAAGGCCTATGATATCGCCAGCGGGCAACCGCTCGCGGTGCGCGGCTTCGGCCATTTCGCCTAAGGAAACGAGCGGCCGCCGCCAGAGGGCCTCAGAGCTTAAACTGCCTGATGATGACGAAAAGCGCGAAGATCAGCGAACAGCCCGCGAAAGTGACCGTGGTCGTCTCGTAAGTCGCCAACAGACGTAAAACCGTATCCAGTAAGGTAAGGCATTCGCGCGTATCGGTCTCGGCCTGGTTCAGCGAGGCCGTCGCATTCTGGTCCGCTTCTTCGACTTTCTTATTGTCGGATTTCAGGGTATCTCCCGGTCCGATGAGGACCGTCATCGTGGCCGTGGACTTCATGGCCTTTTTATAGGCCTCGACGGAGCTTTGAATGCCGGCGGTGGCATTGCGTACTTTCTCGGTGGTATCTTTAAGTTCATGGCTGAACCAAAGACCCGCGAGGGAAACCAGCAAGGTCACCACGACCATGCCGACGATGCCGACTTCTGCTTGAACGAGGCCACCCTTGAGGGGACGGCGCGATGATCGTATTTTGCTCATAGTATTGATAATTTGGGTATGAAAATTAGGTCGCGCGCGGACGGCGACGCGGGCGGATGGCAGGCAGCACGGTGGCCGCAGGCTTCTTCTTGGGGGTGGAACGCTTCCGACCCGACGAGCGTTTTCGGCGGGAGGGCTTACGCCGGGCTGGCTTATTCATCCCCAACTTCTGCTGGATGGTGAAGGTCATCCAGTCCACGAGCTCGGGCGAAAGCGCCCCCGTGAGACCTTGGATGATGGCCTTGTTGATGGCCGAGAGCTCCCACTGGAAAGTGACAAAAAAAGCGATGATTGAGAAGATGGCGGCCGCCAAGATGTGCTTGAGCGAACGCACCCAGTGCGTCGTCGCCGCCTCATCGATGAGCAGCCGGCCGACCATCGCCGCCGCGCCGATTAACGAGACGATCCAGCCCCCATGACGGAAAGCGAGAATCGCGGCCGCGAAGTTATTTGCGGCGTTCGGTCCCTTGCCCGCCTTGATCGCCAAGACCGAAGCCTGGGCAAAACAATCCATCAACATCGGCCGACCCCTTCATTTTTACCCCGTGGCGACAGGGACCGGCGGAAGCATGGACGAGAAAGGGGCACGGGGAAGGGACGTAGGTTAAGCCGGACCTGTCTAGTAACTAAAATAAGAGAAGCCGCGGACCGAACTCAATCACCAACCGAAGCCGTTCAGAGGGCCTTTTTTCGGGCCGGGCGTCCTTCGTCGACTTCGATGTAATCGAACATCGTCTCAATTCCTGCCTCCCCGGTAAGTCCGTTCTCCTTCAGCCGGCGGACGAGCACCTCGTTCGCTTCATCGCGCCAGCCGCGCTTCGTCATAAAACCGTTCCAGATTTCGATGTCATTCGGCGAAAGCTTTCGGCCTCTGGCCTCGGCCCAGACGCAGACTTGCTCATCCGACACCTCGGGCTGACCGAGCACCCATGCACGCAACTCATCATACTTAATCCCTAAATATTGGCAGCATCGGTCATCGAAAGCTTTGCCGAGATTATTGACGAAATCCGCGTGCAATTGACCACGGGCATGCAGGCGCAGCTTGTCGACCAAGCGAGGTAGGTAAACCATACCGCGAACGGTTTCATAAGGGCCACGGAGTCCAGGAACAATCGGCATACCTGAGAAAGAAAGCCGACCTAGGGCGGTTGGCAAGAGGACAGCCGGACGATGTGTCCGCTTGCCCTCCCTCGGGCCTACTCCATTAATTTCTTACCCCACCCCGTCTCCCACCCATGCGCCCTATTCTCTGGCTAATCCTTCTTTCCTCCGTCGTTGGTCTTGCCGCTAAGGACGCTCCGGCGACCAGCACCGTCATCGATAGCCCGACCCGCTTCGACAAAGATATCTTAGCCTTCGAAGCCCTGGACAAAGCCAATCCGCCGCCGCAACACGGACTCTTGCTGACCGGCGCAAGCACCTTCCGACGCTGGACTGATGCCTTAGAAGTCCTCAAGGCCTACCCGACGATCAACCGCGGCTTTGGCAGTTCAAAGACCACCGACGTCCTTCATTACATGGATCGGATCACCCTACCCTATCACCCCCGGGTCATCGCTTACCACTGCGGTAGCAACGATTTGAATTATGACAAAGCCACGGCGGCCGAGGTGGCCGGACGCGTCCACAGCTACTGGAGCCGAGTCCGCGCCGAAAACCCTGACTGCGTGATGATTTTACTTTCGATCACGCGAGCGCCGTCACGGCGAGCCTTCTGGGAGGAGATGAAAAAGACGGATGCGGAATTCCAAAAAATCGCCCAGGCCGAAAAGGGAGTTACCTTCTTGGATATTAATCCGGCCCTCAATCTGCCCGACGGCGAACCGCGCGAAGGTGCCTACGTCAAAGATAACCTGCACCCGAGCGAACAAGGCTACAAGGCCATCGCAAAATTACTGCTGCCCGCCGTCGCTCAAGCTTGGCAACAGACCGCGCCTTCTTTCTCTAAATAACTCTTATCCCATGCGCCCCTCTCTCTGGTTCTCGTGCTTACTCGCCCTCACCGCGCTCGCAGCTGACGAGACCAAACCTCACATCCCGCTCGCCCAGCAGCCGCTGCGCATGGCCAAGGACATCACCGCCTTCGAAGCCGCCGATAAGGCTAATCCACCGCCCCAGCATGCCCTGCTCTTCAGCGGTGCCAGCACGCTACGTATGTGGAAAAATGTCGGCGAGGAGATGAAGCCCTACCCGGTGATCAACCGCGGCTTCGGTGGTTCCTTTACGACCGAGGTCCTCGGCTACATGGATCGCATCACGCTACCCTATCACCCGCGCGTGGTCGTCTTCCAGTGCGGCGGCAATGACATCAATTCTGGCGACCCGGTCGAAGCACCCATCGCGCGTATCCGCGAATACCTCGCCCGCCTGCGCAAGGAGAACCCGGCCTGCGCCGTGGTCTTCGTGGCCACCACCCGGGCTCCTTCCCGTAAACCCAAGTGGGACCTCCTGGACGACTTTAACCGTCAGCTCGAAAAATTGTGTCGGGAAGAAAAGAACCTTTACTTCGTGGACATCAATCTGGCCCTCAATCTGCCGAACGGCGAAGGCAAGCCAAGGCACTACTTGAAGGATAATCTCCATCCCGATGTGGACGGTTATAAAGCCATCGCCGGAGTGCTGAAGCCTGCCGTTGATGCCGCCTGGAAGGCGACGGAAGCAGCCTACGCCGGAAAATAAGGTGTCAGCGCCTGGGTAGGGTTGAGCGCCCTCGCTCAACCGCGGCTGACCAAGGGTGGTCAGCCCTACCTAACCGAGGCAGGTCGGCCTAATAAGACGGAATTTTTACCCATACTCCATCCTCGATACTCGCCCATGAGTCGTTGATGCTCTGGCCGCCCAATGCACGAACCTTCCGTCACACCTAACGCCTCCGAGCGTTTCCCCAACGGTCCTTTCGTCCGCTATATGTTCGGCGAAGGGATTTCGATGACTGGTACCTGGATGCAAGCCATGGCACAGGGCTGGGTGATGGCCAGCCTTACGGGCAGCAGTCTGGCCATTGCCGCGGTCAATTTCGCCGGCGGCCTACCGATGTTAATCCTCTTCCGTATCGGCGGCATGTATGCCGATAAATACGACAAGCGCTTCATCCTGCAGGCCTGCCAGCTCGCGCAGATTACCTTCGCTGTCGTGATGGGTACGCTCATCGCGCAGCACCAGCTCCAGATGTGGCATGTGATTGTGTGCGCGACTCTGCTGGGTATCTCCAGTTCTTTTGAGATGCCCGCCGCGGCCGCCATCGTCCCCGAACTCGTTGGCAAAGAACATGTCGCCCGCGCCATCGCCGTTGATCGCGCCGTCTTCCACGGTACCCGCCTAGTCGGTCCGGCCATCGCTGGCTTCCTCGTCGGCTCACTCGGCGCCCAATGGGCCTTCTACATCAATGCGGTCTCGTTTCTCGCTCTCATGATCGCACTGGCGACACTACCCCCTCGCCCGAAAGGTACGCAGGAGCAGGAAGAGAAACGCCAAGGCGGCATGGGCGCGGGATTCCAGCATATCCGAAACGACCCCACCAGTTTCGCCATGGTGACCCTACTGGCGACCAACACCCTCTTCGTCTTCCCGACGATGATCATGCTGCTACCGATCTACGGCCAACACATCCTCAAGCTCGACCCCCAGCACATGGGACTACTGATGTTCAGCTCCGGGATCGGTTCGGTGATTGGCTCGGTCGGGATCATGTTCCTTCCGCGCTCGGCGCGGCAGAAGGTCATTGCGATGACGATGGTGATCATCTGCGGGGCACTCATCAGCCTGAGCAAAGCCGACGCCTTCCTCTGGGCGGCCTGCACGCTGACCTGCCTGGCCTTCGGCGTCTCGACCCTGGTCGGACTGGCCAATACGATTGTGCAGGAGCGCTCGCCGGAAGAAATCCGCGGACGCGTCTCTGCCATCGCCGGACTGAGCTTCTTCGGCTTCCTGCCCTTTGCGGGACTTATCATGGGCTGGTTTGCGGATCACTTCGGCGTTCGCCCGGTACTCTTCAGCTCCGCTTGCGCCTATGCGGTCATCGGCTGCATCGTCATCGTATGGGGACGCCGCGGGATGAACCGGGAAGCATCGGCCTAAGCGAGGGCATTCAGCCCTACTCAATACAGCTAGGGCAGCACGCGGTGCTGCCCCTACCTATGCCTCAGGCAAACTTGCTCGCCCAAAAGTGGTGCTCCCGTTGGGAGTCGAACCCAAATCGCCGGCTTCGGAGGCTAGCATTCTATCCATTGAAATACAGGAGCGTGAGGTTTTAAAATCCCCTTAAACGGAGGTTAGTCAACCCTTCCCGAAACCACCGCCTTGAGACGGCTTATTTCGCAGGCATCACGCGGTCGGCGAAGTCAGCGTAGTTCTTCCAGTCCTCAAGGAGGATATCGTGCGCACCAGGGCGGATATGGTAACCGATGGTCTTGCCGACGGGCTTGCTGACGGGCGGATATTCCTTGGTGCCAAGGCCGGGCTGGCCGAGCACGTGATAGACGGGGTCGGCGTGCACGGCGCCGAGGAACTCGCCGAGCGGATCGGCCCAGCTGTCTTCCGAAGCGCTGGCGACGTAGAGCGGACGCGGCGCCGCGAGCGCGAGCAGGTAATGGGCGTCGAGCGGCAACT
Source organism: Verrucomicrobiota bacterium (assembly GCA_037131085.1). GTDB lineage: Bacteria > Verrucomicrobiota > Verrucomicrobiia > Opitutales > UBA953 > UBA953. The sequence continues at coordinate 8,513 of JBAXRS010000041.1, forward strand.
TGTCTTCGTGCTCGGAGAAGGTCTCGAAGCGTGCGGTAAACCAATGCGGGAAACCGCGACCCTTGTAGTGGCCGGTGATAACGCCGACGGTTTCACCGAAGATGCGCTTGTTGAGCGCGGCGCCACCGCAGCCAGAATCATTGGAGATCACCAAAGCGAAGCGCTGATCCTGCGCCCCGGCCCAGAGCGACGCCTTGCCGAGGCGCGAATGGCCATGGACCACCGCCCTCTTGGCATCGACGGAGGGCACTTTCTCCAGGACGTCGAGCATGCGCGAGAGACCCCAGGCCCAGCAGCCGATGGCACCCCATTCGCCATCCTTCCACTGCGTATTCACGCCGTCCGGCGAGATCGCCGCGCGGAAGCCATTCTTCCAGCCTTCCGGGTGATCGGGCTCGAAATCCCCATAATAAGCCGTCGCCGAAGCGTAGCCGCGGTCGATGAGCATTTCGAATTCCCAGCGACGAGCCTGCCCACCACGCAAGGCGGGATCGGCCTGGTTCGTACCTTTCAAGGCCCATTGCTTGAATACCCAGCTCGATGTCGGGAAGACCGCTGGCTCGTTGGTCGTGGTGTGATTACTGCCGAAGTTGAGTCCGACGAAGACCGGCGCCGGACGCTTGGCCGCGTTAGGCACGTAGAGCAGCATGTCGAACGACGGACCCTTTTTACCAATCGGCCAGACCTTGAACTGCGTACGCGTGGCCTTGCCGCCAAACGCATCCTTGGACTGCTCGCGGATCTCGATGATGGCGTCGGCCTGCATCTTCGAGGTGTCGGGCGTGCGGCCGAACATGTTCTCCTCGACCAGACGAAATACTTCGGGACGACGGACCTCGTTCCACATCTTCGCATCAGTCACCTTACGCCCATCCGCACAGACCAGCGGATCGGGCAAAATATACGGCGGCACTTTCGCCTCTTCGAGGATCGTGGCCGGAATTGCAGCCAACATGAGCAGGGGTAAAAGCATAACGCGACTATGGGCCATCGTCGCGAGGGGGCAAGGCAGAGGTAGGGGTAGCACCGCGTGCTGCCCTAGTTGCATCAGGTAGGGTCGAGCGCCCTCGCTCAACCGCGGCTGACCAAGGGTGGTCAGCCCTACCTTGAGACAAAACTCAAAGGGAAACCGGAGATCGGATAGCTAGCCAGGGAACATGACCGCAGCATTATTTCCGGTCCCCGGTCTCCCCTTGAATCGTCCCCCATGCCCACGTGTCCCCATGCCCACGTGTCCCCTCGTTTGAAATCTGGAGTGCTCAGCGCTCCCAGATTTCAAACGCATACCCCAACCCATCGTGCATCCCCTTCTTCGACGAAACGAGCTTGGTGAAAGTACGCTGCCAATCGGCGGGGAAGAAACGGTCGCCTGCGAAATCGCGGTCGAGGCGCGTGATGAGCAAGCGTTCACAAAGTGGCAGCCCCTCGGCGTAGATGCGCTGGCCACCGGTGATCCACGTCGGCCCCTTCCACGGGTCCATACGCTCGGCGATGATGATGGCCTCCGCCAAGGAGGTCGCCAACTCGGCCCCTGGAAAGGACTTGGTCGCATCGCGCGAAACCACCACGGTACCCCGTCCCGGCAAAGCCTTCCCTAATTCGGCATAGCAAGCAGGGCCCTCGATCATGACCCCATCCTGGGTCTGCGACATAAACCAAGCCAAGTCCTCAGGGATATGCCAAGGCAGTCGCCCTTCGACGCCAATCACCCCGTTTTGGGCGACGGCAACGATGCACTGGACGGGCTTGGCCACGTCAAAAGGGATAAAAGGAAGCCTCCTAAGCGCAAGCGCAAGGGCACCCCCTTCGACTGATTGACAGCCGCCAAAGGGCTTGGCAAGTTGGCGGGATGATTACTTGGCTACAGAACGCCACCGGCAAACACCACCGTCTGATTTTCGGCTTCTTGCTGGTGATCATCGTGGTCTCCTTCGTCTTTTATGGTTTTGCCGGCCGCGGCGCCCTCAAAGGCTCGGGATCCTACATGTACCTGGGCGTCGACCTTAACGACCCCGCCATCCGCCTCCGCCACCGCGATGCCCAGTTCTTCGCGAACATGACCGGACAACGCATGGACAACGTCAGTCTCCAACAGCGCGTCGCCGAACTCAGTCTGGCTAATTCTCTGAATATTCCTGAACCCTCCGAAGCCGAAATCCGCAAAATTGCCAAAGACGCCACGATGCCTCCGGACGGTAAAGCCGAAGGTGATACGCTCGGCAAATTCATCGACTTCGCTTCCAAGCAATTAAACGCCTCGGATCTGGAAACCCGCGCCCGCTTCGAATCCTTCATCAAGGACACTTGGCGCATCAACAAGGCGATGACGATCCTCTCCGGCAGCGGTCACGCCACGGCAGCTCAAGTCAAACGCATCCTGGATCGCGAACGCGCCAAATGGACGGTAGACGCCGCCACGCTCCCAGCGGCCAATTTCAAAGCCACGATTGCGGACGACGAAGCCAAGGCCAAAGCCTCTTTCGAAGCCAATAAGGAAACTTACCGCTTGCCGGCCAAGGTCGAAGTCAGTGCTGTTACCATCACGGATGTCACCCCTGACACGTCCCCGATTTCAGACGACGAAGTGGTCACTTTCGGCTATAATGTCGCCGAGAAATTTAAATTCGAAACCGGTAAGGTGAAGGAACAAGCCTTGGCTCGCCGAGGCGAGATTGAGAAATTAATCCGGGCCGAACGCGCTGTCACCAACCTCGCCGGCTTGATCTCCGACGAGCTCTCCGAGAAATTCGCCGTAGATGCGACTAAGGCCGATAATCAAGGGTTTGCTGCTTGGCTCAAGGCCAAGAAGGCGACCCTCACCGTTCTCCCAGCTTACGATGCTGGCAGCCCGCCGGTTAACGACAAAGTACCCGCCGAAGCTTTGCGAGCCGGCGGCGATCTCACCGAAAAAGAATGGCGCACCGACGTCTACCGCACCGAACAAGGCGCCGTCTTCGTCTTACTCAACAAGCGCGCCGAATCACGCCTGCCCGAATTTGCCGAAGTCAAGGCTCTCGCTTTGAGCAATTGGAAAGCCACGGAGCGCTCTCGCCTATTGACCGAAGAAGTTGGCCGCCTCAACAAAGTCCTGCTCGCTGACCAAGCCGCCGGCAAAAGCTTCACGGACAGCGCCAAGGCCCTCGGCCTGACCATTTCCTCACCCGCCGCCTTCACCGCTTTCACCGTACCTGAAAACCTCACGGGCGTGACCGAGAATACCGGCCAACTCATCGAAGTCGCTGGCGTCGGTAAAATCACCGCCCCGATCCGGACGCGTAATGGCGATTATGTCTTCCTGCGCCCCGCTAAATCCGAAGTTCCTAAAGATGACTCCACGGCCGAAGAAACTAAACTGTTCGTCCAACGTATTTCCGGACGTAACGCCTATTTCACTTCGATGGGGCTCATCCAAGATCTGACCGCCCCGCCCGAACCTGAAGCCGCTAAATAAATCCAGGTCGGACGTTCTAAAAGGCGGCACCAGCCGCCTTTTTTATTCTTATAAATGATAGGCCGTCGCCCGAATCAGGCGGGCAAGGATGCTCCCCATAAAACCGTGAACTCGCCGCGCTTTCAGGCCCCTCTTACCCTCCCGGCTCTTTTCCGCTTCCCCTCACCCCTTCCCTGCCTCCAAATGGCATGACGGAGGCTAATTCCAGCCCCGGCCCCCTTCTTCTCCCGCATGTCCCAAGTCCGCGTCCGCTTCGCTCCCAGCCCCACCGGCTTCTTCCATATCGGAAGCGCTCGGACCGCCTTATTCAATTGGCTCTACGCCCGGCATACGGGTGGCAAATTCATCCTGCGCATCGAGGATACCGACAAAGAACGTAACTCGGAAGCGTTCCTGAAGATCATCCTGGATTCGATGCATTGGCTGGGGATGGATTGGGATGAAGGTCCCGGGGTCGGCGGCGATTTTGGTCCTTACTTTCAATCCCAACGCACCGAACTTTATCGCACCAAGCTCAAGGAGTTGGCCGACAAAGGACGGGCTTACGAAAAAGACGGTGCTTGGTGGCTCCGCCTCGAAGGCGCCCGTTCCACGGTGTTTGACGATCACCTTAAAAAGGAAATCGAAAAAGTAGAGGCCGCACCGATGGTGCTCGAAGACCTCGTCCGCGGCCGCGTCGAACGCGCCGAAGATCGCGACTTCGTGCTCTTCCGTTCCAACGGCGAACCGGTCTTCCACTTCGTCAACGTCGTCGACGATATCGAGATGAAGATCACCCATGTAATTCGTGGCGAGGATCACCTCTCCAATACTTCGAAGCACCTCGAGATCTTCAAAGCCTTCGGCGTGACTCCGCCCCACTACGCCCACATTCCGCTGATCCTCAAGACCGACGGCCCAGGCAAGATGTCCAAGCGCGATCGCGGCGCCCTCATCGAGGAATACCAGCAACGCCGCTACCTGCCGGCCGCGGTCCGGAATTACCTTTGTCTATTGGGCTGGACGCCGGCCGACGGCAAAGAAGTCATGCCCATCGAAGAGATTGTCCGGCAGTTTGAAATCTCGGCCGTCCACCAATCGAATGCCCGCTTCGACGAACGAAAGATGTCGCACGTCAACGCCCAGACCTTGCGCCTGTTGCCGCCCGCCGAGTTCGCTGCCGTCGCCCGACCCATCTTGACCGAGACCGGCGTTGTCCACGCCGACGTTTCGGACGCGCGCCTGACCGAAGTCTTGGGCATCGTGCAGGAGAAAGTAGTCTCCGTGGAACACCTACCGGAGTTCCTCGCCTTCTTCTTCACGGATAAGTTTAATAAGGACGAAAACGCCTTGGCGAATCTTTCGAAAAAAGGCGGCGAACCGGTCACCCGCGTCCGCGAACTATTACCGACACTCACCGCCGCCGCCTGGGAGGAAGCCGCGCTGGAGGCCGCTTTCACCGCCGTCGGCACCACGTGCGGCCGCAAACCTACTGACTACTTCGCCCCCGTCCGCTATGCGATTTCAGGGCAAGGCGGCGGCGCGCACCTCCTCGGCGTCCTGCGCGTCCTCGGCCGCGACACCACCCTCGCTCGTCTCCAAGCCTTCGCCACCTAATCCCACCTTTGCACTTTTGCTCAGACGCTCGCGCCGATTTGCACCTTTGCACCTTCCCTACGATTCTCGCCCATGTCCTCCGACACCCCTCTTTCGACGCCCACCCCGCGTCACTTCATCCAGCAAATCGTGGATGCCGACCTCGCGGCGGGGAAACATGCCGTCGTCGCGACCCGTTTCCCACCCGAGCCCAACGGCTACCTGCACGTCGGCCACGCCAAATCGATCTGCCTCAATTTCGGTTTAGCCCTTGAATTTAAAGGGCGATGTCACCTCCGGATGGATGACACCAACCCGACCAAAGAAGACATCGAGTATGTCGATTCGATCAAGGAAGACGTCCGCTGGCTGGGCTTCGACTGGCACGAACACTATTACCAGGCCTCCGATTATTTCGACCGCATGCACGCCGATGCAATCAAGCTGATCAAATTGGGCAAAGCTTTCGTCTGCCACCTCACACTGGAGCAAATGAACGCCTACCGCGGCGACCACAAGACGCCCGGGAAAAATAGCCCAACGCGCGATGCTTCCGTCGAAGAAAACCTCGCGCTGTTCGAGAAGATGACCCGCGGCGAGATCGACGAAGGCAAGGCGGTGCTCCGGGCCAAGATCGACATGGCCTCGCCTAATTTCCACCTGCGCGACCCCATCATCTATCGCATCCGCAAGACCTCGCACCACAACACCGGCGATAAATGGTGCGTCTACCCGATGTACGATTACGCCCACCCGCTCGAAGACGCCTACGAAGGCATCACGCATTCCATCTGCACGTTGGAATTCGAAGTGCATCGCCCCTTCTACGATTGGCTCCTCCGCACGCTCGACACGCCCGCCAAACCGCAACAGATCGAATTCGCCCGCCTCAACCTGACCTACACCGTCATGTCCAAGCGCCGTCTGCTCGAGCTCGTCCAGCAAAAGCGTGTCACCAGCTGGGACGACCCGCGGATGCCTACGATTTCGGGCATGCGCCGCCGTGGTTACACGCCGGCTGCCATCCGTAAGTTCTGCGAAACCATTGGCGTCACCAAGCACAACTCGCTCACCGATGTGGCCCTGCTGGAACACGCCATCCGCGAAGACCTTAATAAGACCTCGCCGCGTTTCATGGCTGTCCTCGACCCCGTCCGGCTCGTCATCGAAAATTACCCGGCCGACCAAGTCGAACACTTGGAAGCCCAGAATAACCCCGAAGACCCGGCGGCGGGCTCACGCCAAGTCCCCTTCTCCAAGACGCTGCTCATCGAGCGCGCCGACTTCATGGAGATTCCGGAAAAGAAATATTTCCGCCTCACGCCTGGCCAAGAGGTCCGGCTCCGCTGGGGCTACTTTGTCACCTGCACCGGTTGCAAAAAAGACGCCGCCGGTAATATCACCGAAGTCACCTGCACCTATGATCCGGCGACCCGTGGCGGCGACTCTGCGGATGGCCGTAAAGTCAAAGGCACGATTCACTGGGTCTCCGAAGCGCATGCGGGCGACGTGGAAGTACGGCTCTATGACCGCCTCTTCTCCCACGAGAATCTGAACGATCTGCCGGAGGACGCTGATTGGCGTACCTTCTTGAATCCGACCTCCCTCAAGACCATCCGCGGCTTCGTCGAACCGGAACTCCTTAAACTTAATCCATCGACCCGGGTCCAGTTTGAGCGCACCGGCTACTTCTGCGTCGACGCCAAGGACTCGCAAGCGGGCAAGCCAGTCTTCAACCGCACCGTCGGCCTAAGAGACTCCTGGGCTAAGGCCGTGGCCAAATAAGGGCGGGACAGCACCACGTGCTGTCCTCTGTCTCTAGGTAGGGGCGCGACTGCGTCGCGTCCGTTCGCCACTTAGTTCGCCTGATTCGGGTAAGCTTTCGGGTATTCCCAAATCCGTCCGCCCACGGACGCGACGCAGTCGCGCCCCTACCCAGCACCATGCCTCTTTTCCTCCATCCCCCATCCGGCCAACTGGCCCTCTGGTCAACCGATCAACTCATCCTGGGCCTCTGGGCCTCCGAGCCTCTAATTGTTGACTTTCTTCACCCTTGACCCACCCCTCTCCCTTCCTTTGATGCACCTTCTAACTGAGCAAAGGAGAGGTGGCAGAGTGGTCGATCGCGCTGCATTGGAAATGCAGTGTACCG
>JBAXRS010000042.1:0-15596 GCA_037131085.1 Verrucomicrobiota bacterium
CCGTCGTGAGGTCGTTCTTGGTGTTATCGACCTGGCGGGTGCATTCGGCCAGAAAACCAACGGGATCGTCAAAAGTCTTCTTCAGGCGCGTTTGAGAGATCGGTCCCACCTTGCTGACGTCGTTTTGGTATTTGGTGGCGCGGGGGAAAGTCGCTTCGATGTTGGCAAGCGAGATACCTTCGAGCCGGCGCGCTTGGAGGTAGACGGCTTCGACGAGGAGGCGTTGCTCGGTTTCGCGCAGCTCCGCGATCTGTTTCCGTAACGCTTTGATTGCTTCGATGAACTCGGGCTTGGGTTTCTTGGAGTTGAATTCGTCGAGCGAGCGTTCGGCGTTTTCGTAATCTGAAGCCGCCACGAGGCGGTCGGCCGCCGCCAGACGTTCATCCGCCTCAGTGGTTAACTTATTCTGATTATACCAACTATAAAGGACGCCCAGCAAAACCAGGAGCCCGAAGACCCAAGAAGTAATGAGAATCGTGTAACGTCGGCTTAAGCCCGCCCGCTTGGCTTGGCGGAGTTGCCGGGCTTGGCGGATGAGCCCTTCAGGTAGGCGGTCAGCAAGAGGGGTTGATTTTTCAAGCCAGATGCCGAGACGGGAGACGAGAATCGCGGAGGAGCCCGTCTGGGTGGCTTCTTGTTTTAAAATCAACCACTCATCGAGGAGAGTTTGGGTAGCGGCGCGAAGGGAGGCTTCGGCTTCGTCGGCAGTGGCGAGTTGGCCGGCCCAAGCCTCGAGGGAGGTGAGTTCTTGGTTTAGTTCCGAGGCTAAGTTGATCTGATGGTCGCGTTCGAGCGCCCGGGCCCGGCCGATATTCGAGGCGCACTGTTCCCAGTGACCGCCTTGGCGGGCCTGCGAGGCGCCTTTGATCAGAATTTCGATTTGTTCGACGGCTTTGGAGCGAAGCCAAGCGACGCGTTTAGCCAGAGCTTGCTCCCATTGCGGCTCATCGGCCAGGTCGTTGGCTCCGAAGCGCTCCATCCGATTCATCAGGTTGACCGCATCAGCGTTTTGTTGAGCGGCGAAGAACGACGTGACCTTGCCTAGGGCTTCGCGAAGAAATTTAGCGGACAGTCGGGAAAGTTCGGAGCGGGCGTTCGGATCATTCGCGTTGATGCGCACGATCGAACGCAGGATGGACAGCGCGCGGTCTTCGTCGCGTTTGCGGATGGCGTCGCGGTAATCGCGGTAGAGCGGGTGGTTCTCGCCGATTTCTTTACCGTAAAGGCCTTCCAGCGCCATCACATGTTGGCCGTCGAGCGGGAAGGCGGCAGGTAGCCCGCGTTCTCGGCAGAGCGCATTCCAACGTTCCGATTCGGCGAAGCTCAGTTCGGCGCAGAGCGTGAGTAAGTCGGGTTCCGATTCGGCGACTTGATAAGCCGCATGTTCATTACCGCTGCGAATTAAAGTTGAACATTGTTCCAGCCGTTCGCGGGCGCGTTGGCAGAGTGCGACGTATTCACCGGCCAGCGAGCGGGCTTCGAGATCGGGCGTGCCCAGTTCAAGTTGGCCGCGGATCCGGGCGATGAGACGTTCGACCTGCATGATTTAGCGAAATTCGAGAAGACTTGGGCCGGCTTCACCTCGGGTGGAGATAGTCCGCAGGGTCCAGGGAGCACCGGCCAGAATGTAGTCGAGTTTATTGAAAAGCTTGCGGCGTTGCGCGATGGTTTCGAACGGGGGAGTGCCCGGCCCAGATTTATTTTCGAGGCGGAGTAAATCGGTGTCGAGGAGGGAGCGAGTGGCGCGAATGGAAGGGAGATCGCGGTCGGGGAATTCGTGACCATCGGGGTAAAGGCCAATCGCGCCGGTGGGCCAGATAAAGGCGTTGACGGCGGGTTCGGCCCAAGGGGCGGGGCGGACGACGCCCGTGTCCTTGTCGAGTTGCAGGCCATTCAATCCAAGGTTGAGCGGCGGGAGTGCGCGGAGATTGGCGATGAGCGCGATGCAAAAGTGTTCGCCGGTCGCCAGTTCGATTTCGATGAGACGATTGGCTTCCGCTTGCGCGCCCGAATTATCCTGGAAGTTAAGCGTGATCAGATTGCTCCGCGAACCGACGCTGATGATAATGGGCGGTTGGCGGCCGGGAGTGGCCTGGGCTTCAATCCAATCAGATTTGGGAGTACGGCGAATCTCGGCGCTGCCATATTTGGTTTGAGTGTCGCGTTGATGAAAAGCAGTGAGCGGAAGTACGCGGATGCGGGCCGAGATTGAGGTAGCGGTCGTCGCCCCGGAAGTTTCGACGAATTTCTGGATCTTATCGGCTGCGGCCGCGCTTAATTTGAAGTCCGCTTGAGAAGGGGCGTTGGGTCCGGTGTCGGAGGAACCCCATTCGCCCAGAATGACGAGCGTCGGACGAATATCCAGACTGGCGATAAAAAGTGCCCGGTTACCGATTTCAGTCAGACGTTTCCACTGTTCATCCTGCGGAACTTTTAATTGGGTGCCGACGTTGATTGCCTCGGTGGCTTCGTCGGCGATTTCACGGGTTCCGCGCGGGTCCGCCGTCGCACCGGGACGTTCGAGTCTGGCCGTCAGTTGGGCGACGGTAGCGGCGGCGTATTTACCCTTTATCCGCGGAAGATTATCGGTGGTATATTTTTCCGAAAAGGAGGGCGAGATCGCGACTGTTTCCATCCAGATCTTCGCCGCAGACACATAATCTTCCCGGGCTAAGAATCCGTTGACATCATTCAAGGCACGGCTGGCACGCATGATGTCATCGGCCTTGGCCATGTCGACCGCCGGCGGGGTGGTGACGACGCGAACCTCGGGCGCTGGCGGGGCGGAGTTGCTGAGCATCAGATAAGTACCAAAACCCCCTGCGAGCAGAACGAGACCGAGGACGACAAGAATTGCACCATTAAAGCCGGAGTTTTTTTCGGGAGTCGTGGGGTGCGGCTTGCCCTGTTGGGATTGAGGGGCGGAAGGATTCTTTTGAGCCGTCACGCCCATCGCGGCCTGACGCGCGAATGGCCCGATGGGGGCGGGCTGGGCGGTGGCGGTAGCTAGATCGATGATCGGGCGACCTTTGGTGGCGCCGATGGCCCACGTGAAACCGTCGGCATTGGTCGTGGCAGTGTCGGTGGTGAAGGTTGCGGCCCAAGCGGTCTTGCCCAGCAGGTTCGCGGATTCGGCGAGGAGTCGTAAACTTTGCAGCGTTTCTGGAAAATTAACTAAGCCGGCCAGCGCGGGTCCGGATTCATTAACTAACCAGGCGGCCTTGGCGCCGGTGCCGGCCAGTTCGCGCCAAGAAGTCGCGGGCGAGAGCGGTTGATAGGCTTCTAAAGCGAGCGGCTTGTTTTCCTCAGCCAGCCATTCGGGGGCGGCGGTCCATTCGTCGCGCCAGCCTTTCCAGCGGGCGGCCAAAGCGGGGGGTGGAGGGAGAATCGCCACTTCTTCCTGGGTGAAGACCAAATGGTGTGCCAGGCGATTATCGCGCTGGGTGTAGTCGAGACCGCGGGCAACGAAACGCGACAGCACGTAGTAAGTTTTATCGGAGGCCTCCAAGGTGCGAAACGTGAACGTCGCGCCGGTGGACTGTCCGTGAGGGGTGCCGATCGATTCCAGCAGTTGTGCCAACCGTTCGGGCATTGCTTGATGCCGGGCGACCGTACAAAACCCGGAACGACCCGCGACGAGTCCTTGGGGCGCTGAGGTGAAAATAAGTTGGAGCGGCATGGGACTTAGCGCTGGATGGGGGCGAGTGCGGGCCGGGAGGGGAACATTTCAACTGCGGTCAGATGGAGCAGCCAGTAAACAGGTTCTTCGACGTGGGCTGGTACCAGTCGTTGCGGGTCGGGGGCGATGCGACCTTTGTTGGGCCCTGTCTGAATCATGACGGGCATGTGACCGAAAGATGAGGCGGCAAAGTAACAAATCTGACTGCATAGAGATTCGGCGGAGGCAACGAGGCCGGGGCAAAGAGCAACGAGAACTTCTCGCACGCGAGCGGAATTTCTTTGAATCGCACTCAAATCGAGAGCGAAATCTTTGATGACCGGTTCCAGCGGGGAGCTCAGGAGTTTTTCCCACGTGTCGGATTTCCCGACCACAAAAGCGAGCGGCGCACTGATGCGTTGGTCTTGGCTTAAGCCCAGGACACGTTTAATGCGCGACTCCATTTCGGCCAAGATACTATCTTGTTGATCGACGCGGCCCTTGAGGGTGAATTGAGGATCTTCGACTCCGATTAATTTGGCTTTAAAGCGGGCGTTGGCGGTGGGATCGAAAAGAAAGATCAGCCCCGCGGAATTGGCGACGTGCATCGCGCCGGGCGATTCATGGATATCAATGCCTGGTTCGAAGTGTTCCCCGGCGTTATCGTAAAGAATGATCGACATCTCTTGGCGTTTTTGGCCGGGACGACTGATGGAGTAAATGAAGGGGCGGGGGAGTGAGACCATCCGACCGAGACGAGGAAGTTTTTCGTAGGTGGCACCTTCGAGCGCGGTTTTACCGATGAGAGCTTCTTCGGGTGTGGCGGCCGAGAAGAGCGTGTTACGCATCTGATTTAAGAGCATATTGCCGCTCGGATCGCCGTCTTTGAAGGCCAGATGAAAGTCGTTGGGTAGGCGGTCTTGAAGTACGCGGGTCAAGGCGGCCAAGTAGTATGATTTACCGGCGCTCGGGGCCCCGATCAGCGAAATAATCCGATGCGGCATGTCCAGGTAGCCGGGGGGGAGTTGTCGCCGGCAATGCGGGCAAGCGATATCGGTGCAAGCCAGGCCCATCGGATCGAGGGCAAGGCTTTGGTCGTTAAACCGAGTGGGTTGAAAGCGTAGACGGGCGTCGGAGCCTAAGATCGGATCGCCTCGCAGGTTTTCGTGGACCGCGATGCTTAAGGCATCACCTGAATCGAAGCGAGTCCAGCAAACCGGGCAAATGTGGGCGCCGCGATTTTGTTCTTCGGTCAAGGTTGGTCTGGCGGTGATTTTGGCATGCGTTTCATCGGCGCTGCGCGTGGAGAGTAAGGGAGCGATTTGCGAAAGTGTAAAACCGATTGCCAAGCCCTGGGGCGTACAGGCGAGGGTGTCGGGCGCCCGACCTAACTGCGCGGCGACATCGAGGAGCTTGTCGGAAGAGAATTCGCCTAACGGGTCGCCCGACTGGGCGTCGAAAAGAATCCATGACTTAGTGTCGACGGACTTAAAGGGCTCAACTTGATCTAAAGACAGGACGAGAAGGGAGTCTGAAAATTGGAGGGTCGCGGTTTCTTGAATATTTATCTTTTGGCGCGAAGGGCTGCCGTTGACGATGAGGTTACTGTTGCCGATCGGTTCGAGGAAGACCCCTTTTTCGGCACGGGTGACGGAAATTGAGGGGAGAGGGCTGCCTTGGGGTAGGAGCAGGGGAAGCTCATCGGCTTGGCCGATGGCGCCATTTAGGCAGTTAACCCATTGAAGGGGAGGGGCTTTCTTTGACGAGGTGAACATAACGCCTTGGGGTGAGGAAATAGATATAAGACTGCTGTTGAAATCCGCAGGGATGTCAGCATGATTGTCAGATACCCCTCACCCCCCTGTCCTTAATTCACCCTTAATGTATGGAGACCGAAGCTGACCAATCTGCCCTCGATAAGGCCCGCCAAGGCGACTTGATGGCATATAATGAGTTGGTCCTGAAGTATCAGGGGCGAATTTTTGCTAAGGTCTTTTCCTTATTGAGGAACCGCCAAGACGCCGAGGAAATCACCCAAGACACCTTTATCCGGGCGCATCGCGTATTGGCCTCTTTTCGTGGTACCGCCACATTTTCGACCTGGATTCATCAAATCGGGACGAATTTAGCCCGAAATCGCTATTGGTACTGGCGCCGACGTAAGCGTGATCAGTCCATGTCGCTCGACGCCGATCTGGGGGATGATCCGGGTGCCACCCTTCATGACATTCTTTCCGACGGGGCACAGGGCCCGGGGCACGAGGCGCAGACCAATGAATTTGTCAATAAAGTGGCCGAGTGTATGGAACAATTGAAGCCCGAACACGCTCGTATCCTTACCATGCGTAATGTGCGCAATATGTCTTATGAAGAAATCGCCGAAGACCTTGGCCTTTCGATTGGGACGGTGAAGAGCCGGATTAACCGCGCCCGCGAAGCCCTGCGTGAACTTATGGGGGAGGAGTTTCGAGTATGAGTAACTCCGAATTCGAATCTTTAGTTGTTGGCTACCTCGAAGGCACCGCCTCGCAGGTGCAAATCGTTCGTTTGCGCGATGCGATCAAATCCTCGCCTGCGATGCAGCAGCGCTTCCATTCGCGCTTACGTTTGCACCAAGCGCAGTTGAGCGTGTTGCGTCGGCGGGAAGATAGTTCGTTTATGACCGCTATGCTTTGGTTGCAGGGTTTTGCCCAGAGGTCCGGACGTTCCTTCGCCCACCTTTGTCTACTGGCGTTAGTTTTTGTTGAGCTTCGGGTGACGATTCCGGCCGAGTACAGCGGTTTACTTTTTTACGTCGAAGCCGCGGGTATCGAAGAGCCCTCCGCGGAAGAGCAGAAAATGCCGCTGATTGCGTTCGTCGATAATGGTCTGGAGTTCGAAGTTTCGTTGGGTGCAGAGATGCCGGATATGACGATTCCATCTCTGGTAATGCCTGATATTGTTACTCCTGCGGACGAGCCTACGGTCAACGAAGCTTAAGGTCGATAATCCTGCCTTGCTTCTTCCGTCGGGGAGCATCAATTGACCCCTAGATGAAGGCCGAAAACAACAGGCCAGAACAGCGCCTCCAAGGCACCGCTGCCGCCCCAGGCGTGGCGAGAGGTCCCGTGTATCTGTTGATGAAGGGGATGGCCATCGTGGCCTGTCAAAAAGTGAATGATCCGGAGGCTGAAATCCGTCGGCTGGAGGCCGCCCTGGGGGCCACCCGTCTGGAGATCAGCAAATTACGCGACGATATCGCACGTAAACTCAATGAATCTGAGGCCGCGATTTTTGACGCTCATTTACTCGTCCTTGAAGACGTCGCCTTGATTGATGATGTCAGTCGCGAGGTCAAGAAGAGCGGTTTTAACGTCGAGTTCTGTTTTCAGGAAGTCGCCCAGCGTTACATCGAGATCTTCGAGAAGATGGACGACGACTTCTTGCGCGAACGAGCCGCGGATATTCGCGACGTTACGGGACGCGTCTTAGAGCAACTTTTAGGGACCCAGCCGGAGCGGGCGGGCGAGGCAGCCAAATTGCATGTCGTCGTCGCGCGCGACCTGACACCTTCGGATACCGCGGGCCTGCATGACGATGGGGTTTCTGCTTTTGTTACCGAAGAGGGCGGGCGCACCAGCCATTCCGCAATCATGGCGCGTTCTTTGGATATTCCGGCCGTCGTCGGCGTGAAGGGCCTAATGGAGGCGGTGAAGGAAGGGGACACCGTCTTGGTCGACGGTGAGACCGGTTTAGTCATCGTTAATCCGACGGAGCAAACGATTGATGCCTACCGCGATAAAGTGGAGGCGATTCTTACGAGGCGCGATCGGGTCATGCGTGAGGTGGCCTTGCCAGAAGTCATGTTGGATGGGGCACCTTTCACCTTATTGGCCAATATCGGCGCACCGGAGGAAATGGACGACGCGGTCTCGTATCACGGGCGCGGAGTGGGTCTTTATCGCACCGAAAACCTTTACCTACGACTCGATGCCTGGCCGAGCGAAGAGGAACAATATGCCGAGTATGCGGAAGCCGTGCAGCTGGCCCAGGGACGTCCAATCACTTTCCGAACCCTCGATTTAGGGGGCGATAAGCGCCTGGGTGATTTGGCGGATGAAGCTAATCCATTCATGGGTTATCGTGCGGTAAGGCTTTGCTTAGAGCGCCCCGACGTTTTTCGCCCGCAATTAAGGGCGATCATCCGGGCGGCGGCGTTAGGTCCCGTCGCGGTGATGTTCCCCATGATTTCGGGCGTGGAGGAATTACGACGAGCCAAGGAGATTTTTCGCCGAGTCGAAAATGAATTGAAGCATGAAGGCGTGATCCCGATGGCGCCGATCAAGCTCGGTGCGATGATTGAAATCCCTTCAGCAGCGTTGGTGGCAGATGAGTTGGCACTCGAAGCGGATTTTTTCAGCATCGGGACAAATGACTTGGTCCAATACCTTTTAGCGGTCGATCGGGGTAACCAACGCGTGGCCCACCTTTACGAGCCCTGTCATCCGGCGGTAGTGCGTACCTTGGCCCGTATTTTCTTGGCGGCCAAACAGCGCGGTATTCCGGCGGCGGTATGCGGGGAGTTGGCTGGGGACCCCGTGTGGGCTCCGTTGTTGCTCGGGTTGGGTGCACACGAATTGAGCATGTCGCCAGCGGCCTTACCTGAAGTGCGTTTCATGTTGCGGCACTCTTCTTTAACTGAACTTCAGCAGTTAGCCCAACGCGCCCTGAGTTCGACCGAGGCTAATCTTACCCGCCTTTTATTGCAGGATTTTGCCGCTCATAAACTTAAGCTCCGTTGATGCCTTCGCCTCAGCCAAATCCTCATATCGCAGCGATGGTGGCGTATACCCCTGGAGAGCAGCCGCAGGGTGGGGGTTGGGTGAAATTAAATACCAACGAAAACCCTTATCCGCCGAGCCAGAGAGCTTTGGAGGCGATGCGTGCGGCCTTGGCCGATGAGGGGGCGCTACTGCGGCTTTATCCATCGCCGGATGCCTCGCCGCTGCGCCAGGCGGCGGCCCGGTTGCACGGCTTTGATGAGCGGCACATCGTGGCGGGGAATGGATCGGACGACCTCTTGAACTTATTGATCCGGGCTTACGCTGGTCCGGGGCGTTCGGTGGGCATGTTGATGCCAAGCTATTCGCTTTATCCTGTCTTGGCGGCCGCACAAGGGGCCGAAGTCATCCGGGTGCCGCTCAAGCCCGATTACTCTTTCGAAATCGAAACGGTGGCACGATGTGGGGCGGCCGTTTTTTTTCTGACAAACCCGAACGCGCCGTTGGGCGTGGCCTTTACGCCGGAAAAGGTCAGGGCGCTTGCGGAAAGCTTCCCCGGATTGTTGGTGATTGATGAAGCTTATGCGGCCTTCGCGGAAACCGATTGCGCCGAACTCGCTAAGACTCTGCCCAATGTCGTCGTGACGCGGACCCTGTCGAAGGGGCATGCCTTGGCGGGCTTGCGTGCGGGGTATGCGCTCTGCCCGCCTGAGGTCGCGGAGGTGCTGCATCGTGTGCGTGATAGTTATAATCTCGATCGACTCGCCCAGGTAGCAGCCGCGGCGGCTTTGGAAGATCGCGAATGGCTGGCCGTTACCGTGTCCAAGATTTGCGCCAGTCGGACAATGCTGAGTGAAGAGCTGGTGCGGCTTGGATGGAAAGTTAACCCATCGGCGACTAACTTCCTCCTCGCTACGCCGGTTTCGGCCCAGTGTCCGGCTTCAGCCGCGACAGCCGCCCACGCTTTCGATTTTTTGCGTCGGCGGAAGATTTTAGTCCGTCTGTTTCCGCATCATCCCCTGACCGCGAATGCTTTACGGATCAGCATCGGGACGGAGGTAGAAATGGCGCAGTTCGTGGCCGCGGCCAAAGCTTGGACTAAAGGGTGAGGTTGACAATCTGGCTCACAAAGGGGATTTCTTGCTCATGAGCGCAGGAGTTCGACAGGCCACCATCCGCCGAGATACGGCAGAAACCAAGATCAACCTGACGGTGAATCTCGACGGGCAGGGAACCTCCGAGATCAGCACGGGCGTGGCTTTCTTCGATCACATGCTCACGCTTTTCTCCCGGCATGCCCTCGTTGATCTGAAATTGAAAGCCGACGGCGATACGGATGTCGATTATCACCACACGGTCGAGGACGTGGGGATCGTATTGGGCCAAGCCATCAAAGAAGCTTTAGGCGACAAGGCCGGTATTCGGCGTTACGGATTTTTCATCTTGCCGATGGATGAGACCTTGGCTCGTTGCGTCATCGATCTGAGCAACCGTCCGATGATGGTCTACCAAGTCGAAATCACCAACTACATGGTGAAGGATTTCAATATCGCCTTGGTGCGCGAATTTTTCCAAGGGTTCGCTAATGCCTTGGGTTGTAACTTGCACTTGAAGCTAGAGTACGGTGAAGAGCCTCACCACATCGCGGAGGCACTGTTCAAGGCCTTTGCGCGTGCCTTACGGGCGGCGGTGGAAATCGACGCCCGGCAGGGCGGCCGTGTGCCCAGCACCAAGGGAACGCTTGCCTAAAACTTGTGGAAGCAACAGGGTCAGTGCGCCGTCCCAAGGTTGCCGTCATTGATTATGGCATGGGTAACCTGCGGAGTGTTAGTCGGGCCTTGGCTGCGGTCGGGGCCGACGCTTACCTAGCGGCTACGCCCCAGCAAGCCGAGCAGGCTGAGGCGGTCGTTTTCCCGGGGCAGGGGGCGATGGCTGATTGTATGGATTGCATCCGCCGTAACGATTTTGAGACTTTTCTAAATGCTTGGATAGCGGCGGACCGGCCTTTCCTTGGCGTCTGCATGGGTCTCCAGGTCCTCTTTGAGCGTTCCGAGGAGTCGGACCGCGTTGGCTTGGGTATTTTCCCGGGAGTCGTAAAGCGTTTCCCCTCTCAGCCGGGGCTACGTATCCCGCATATGGGCTGGAATGAGGCGATTTTTAAGACCGGTAGCCCGTTGACCCAAGGCCTGCGGACGGAGGGCGAGCCATTTTACTTCGTCCACAGCTACAGGGTGGTCGAGACCGATCCGGCCATTGTCTGGTCTGAGACTGACTATGCGGGTCGATTTGTGAGCGGCGTTCGCCGTGGTCGGGTCTTTGCGACCCAGTTCCACCCCGAGAAAAGTCAGGCCAAAGGCTTGCAACTTTACCGCAATTTTCTGACTTTGACGACCCGCTGAGGTCTGCTTTGTCCTGGCGTTCCCAACCTCCGCCATGAGCACCCCCCACGCCACTCTCAAATTAGACGATAAGGATATTGTCCTTCCCATCATCGTAGGCTCGGAGGGCGAGCGAGCGGTGGATGTGCGCAAGCTCCGGGACGAGACGGGTTATATCACTTTCGACGACGGTTATGCCAATACGGGTGCTTGCGAGTCTAAGGTGACCTTCATCGATGGAGAAAAGGGCATCTTACGTTATCGTGGTTACAGCATCGAAGAGCTGGCCGAGAAATCGACCTTCATCGAGACGGCCTATCTGTTGATTTACGGTGAACTCCCGACTGCTGGGCAGTTAAATGACTTCAAGGCGCGGATTTTGGATAATTCTCAGGTCCATGAAGGCCTACGCATCGCCTTGAGCGGCTTCCCCGGCAACGCGCATCCGATGGCGGTCTTGTCGGCCACCCTGAATACCCTCGGCTGTTATTATCCGGAACTCGGGACGAACGAGCGGGCGCACGATTTGGCGAAGTTTGATGAGACGGCCGCCGTGCTCATCTCCAAGGTCCGCACTCTTGCCGCGCTCGCCCACCGCTCCAAGGAAGGCGAACCGCCGGTCTATCCTAAGCCGGGTTTGGATTATTGTTCGAACTTCCTGCACCTGCTTTTTTCCCGTCCCAATGTCGATTATGCCGTTCACCCAGAAATCGCCCGGGCGCTTGACCTGATCCTTTTGCTGCATGCTGACCATGAGCAAAATTGCTCGACCTCGACGGTGCGCATGGTGGCCTCGGGTGGTGCTAATCTTTTCCCCTCGGTCTCGGCGGGCGTTTGCGCGCTTTGGGGTCCGCTGCATGGCGGCGCCAACCAGGCCGTCATCGAGATGCTCGAGGAGATTCACGCTTCCGGCGACGACGGTTCCCGCTTCATCGCCGACGCCAAAGATAAGACCAAGAGCGTACGCCTCATGGGCTTTGGGCATCGGGTTTATAAGAATTACGACCCTCGGGCCAAGATCATCAAGGCGCAGTGCGACAAGGTCCTCAAAGTACTCGGCATTAACGACCCGCTCCTGGCCATCGCGATGCGCCTCGAAGACGCCGCTTTAAACGACCCCTACTTCAAGCAGCGTAACCTTTACCCGAACGTCGATTTCTATTCGGGTATCATCCTGAAGGCCATCGGTATCCCGACCGAGATGTTCACCGTCATCTTCGCCATCGGCCGGATGCCCGGTTGGATTTCGCATTGGAAGGAAATCGCCGAAACGCCGAAGCAGAAAATTCACCGCCCGCGTCAGATTTACGTCGGGAACGTTAACCGAAGTTATTCGCCCATCGCGAGCCGTGTCTGAGGCTGATGTGAGGATTGCGGTCGTCTTGCCGGCGTATCGCGAGGAGGCCCGCATTGCGGAAGTCATCCGCGGCTGTCGGGTGCATTTGGCCACCATCATGGTTGTGGATGATTGCTCGCCGGATGCGACTTCGGCTCGGGCCCAAGAGGCCGGGGCGCGCGTGATCCGGCATGAGGTAAATCGTGGTAAGGGCGCGGCCCTCAAGACTGGTTTTGCCGCGTTGAAAGAATTAGGCTTCACCCACGCGATCGCTTTAGACGCGGATGGTCAACACGACCCGGAGCGAATCCCCGCTTTCATGGTCGCCTTGGCGGAGCCGGGCGTGGAAATCGTCTTAGGAAATCGTTTCGCTAATCCGAAAGGAATGCCGCTTTTACGGCGGACCGTGAACGGACTGATGTCTTGGCTGATCACCCGGATCTGCCGTTGTCCGATCCCGGATTCCCAGTGTGGGTATCGTGGCGTCCGCCTGGCGAACCCCGTGCTCTTGGGCGCGGTCGCCGATCATTTCGAATATGAATCTGAAGTCCTGATTCTGACGGCGCGAGCGGGCGGAAAAATTAGCAGCGTCGCCGTCCCGACGACCTACGGAGACGAGCGAAGCAAGATTCGCCCCGTGCAAGATACGTTGCGTTTCTTTAAGCTCCTGCGCCGCCTCTAAGGCTATTTAATTTCCGCGGCAGAGCCGACGGGACGCCAGTCTTTAGGGTGGATGCGGAAGACCGCGCGTCCAGGGGTGTCGCCAGTTTCTCCGAGTAGTTCGCAGCGGCCACGCACCGAGGAGCGCTCCGAGGTGTTCAGGTATCCGAAGTCTCGTTTCTCGCCGATACAAAGCAGCGAGCCGTTGGTGTGGGCGAATTCCCCTAATTGCTGCTCGATTGTGAGCTGGGGCAAGGGGTGATAGGAATAGAAGGGGTAGTAGGGGCGGAAGTTGCCTTTACCGTAGTCGGCCAAGAGTTTCGGGTCGGGGACGAAAATCGCGGCAGGGGTTTCGCCGAGGTAGAACTTCGCGGCTCGGCCGAGGAAGCTGCAAGTCACCAGTTTCTCGCCTGGCTTGCGTGCCGTCGCCGCTATTTTGCAGATTTCCCGGCTGCCTACCGTGCCTTCGAGTCGGGCTTCAATCCAGAAGAAGGCGGTGAAGACCAGAACGACATTAAAGAAAACGGATACGGCCGCCCAAACGAAGGCTTTACGGAATAGGGCAAAGAGTCCGGCGATCGTCAGCGGTATGCCTAGGGCAATGAGTTGAGGGAGGAACGGCAGTGAATTGGGGTGAAACGTCGGCAGGTACCAGATTAGTGCGACCCCTTGCAGGAGCGTGAAAAATCCGACGGCCCAGCGTTCTGCGGGGCCGAAGCCATCGCAAAGCCATCGCTCGAGCGTGACGCCGGCCAGCAGGGCCAAGGGGACGATGAGGAAGAAGATATAACTCGGTAGCTTGCTCGCGGCGAGGGTCATGAAGAGGTAGGACGGAACGAACCAGCAGATGACCATTGTGAGCCCAGGCTGGGTGCGGAAACGCTCACGAAAGTTCGCAACGGTTTCCCAGAGCGCGGCGACAATCAGGGGGATCCACGGCAGTGAACCGCCGATGAGCATCTCGAGGTAGTAATACCAATGGTCATTGCCCTTATGCTCGGCGTGGAAGAACCGGTCCCAGTTCTCGTGGATGAAGAACGTGTCCCAATAGTAGGCCCAGCCGGTCGCCGGCGAGGTCGGCCCGGATTGGTGCAGCAGGAACATCGCCAGATACCATGGCACGACGAGGAGCAACCAGAGAGGCACGCAGAGTGCCAGATGGCGCCAGCTCCAAGGCGACTTAAGCCCGCTCAGCCAGCCGTAGGCTAAAGTGGCCATGGCGATGAAGAGAAGACCTTGCGGGCCCTTGGTCAGCATCGAGAGGGCGGAGGTGATGGTCAGGGCCAGGAGCCAGCGCAGTCGGCGGGGCTCATCGTGGAATGCCCGCCAGAGGCAGTACATGCCCGCCGAGATAAAGAGGGTGTGGGAAAGGTCCGTCAGCATCAGGCGTGACATCACCACGAAGAGTGAGCCGGTGCCGACGACGATGGCCGCCAGAAAGCCGGCCAGCGGCGAGAAGAGTTTCCGGCCGATGCCCCAGGTGAGGAAGACGACCAGAGAAGCGGCGAGCGCGCCGGGGACGCGGGCGGCGAATTCGTTATCGCCGAAGATGATCTGTGCTAGGCAGGTTTCCCAGTAGAACAGAATCGGCTTTTCGAATTGGGGTTCACCGAAAACGCGGGGCGTAATCCAATCGCCGGTTTGGACCATCTCGCGGCTCGTGAGGGCGTAAAAAGGTTCATCGGGGTCAATTAAGCCAAGGCTTCCCAAGCGCCACCAGAAGAGGAAGAGTACGAGGGCGCCGAGGATGAGCGCCTGAAAGCGCGTGGACTGCAGGAAGGCGGGGCTGGTTGGCTGCAAGGGCTGATTCGATTCGCTCATGGCTAGGTAATTTGGACGAGAGTGTAGCGTTCGGTTTCGCTGGCGAACTTTGAAAAACGGCCACCACTGAGAGCCATCTGCGTATGGTGGCAATGGATAGCGTCAAGTTTGAGCAAGCGTTCGGTTTCGCTCAGGTCCAGCTGGTCGGAAGCAAGGTGCCTTCTCATGACTTTCTGCGACCAAGGTCGATGGATGAGGTAGGAATAGGTCAGACAGTGCAGGCCGGTGGCGCGAATGGCTTCGAGGCCGAAGAGGTGGGTGGCTTGATGGTCGGTATGACGGTCGATTTCGGAGGGAATGACGACTAGGGTTGGTTGCCATTCGCGTAAAAGTTTCTCGAAGGCCGGCATCGGGCCCGGCAGATCGGCCTCCCAGAGGGCCAGAATACCGGCGTCGGGTAGCCCGAGGAAATTCGCCTGGCATTTTCCCCCGCTCAGGAGTTGCAGCGCACGCTGGCCTTCGGAGCGACGGCGGGCACCCCAGCGGGCTCGTTCGGAAGCACCGATGAACCAACGACCTTCGATATAACGTTGTGGCCAGGGATTATTATCACCGTCGGAAACAAAAATAATCCTGATTTCGGCTCCGGCGGCCAAAGCGCGTTGAATCAGACCACCGGTGCCGAGCGATTCATCGTCGGGGTGGGGCGCGAGAATCGCAATGCGCGCTCCGGCGGTTAAGGCGTCATTAAGTCGAGTCGCGGGGGCGGGGGTGGACTCCATTACGGCTAATCGATGCCGATGAAAACAGTTTGAATCAAGCAGTTAAGCCCCGGGGTTTAGTTAGCACAAAGGGGGAGGGCCGAACGTTTCCGTTCGGCCCTCCGTCTTTTGAGCCATATACTGTAAGCCGGATTTTGTCCTTGGGTGGCTCTCGCCGATCCCCTGCGCATTCATTTCTCTGATCTTTCAATCTCGCCTTGCGGCGATGCGACAACCCGGGACCTTGGTGGGCGACCTCGAACGGTCCCTGTTCGTCTTGCA